>JAJCZW010000116.1 GCA_029262155.1 Gemmatimonadota bacterium | reverse complement strand
TTGCGAACGCAGCGCTCTCCCATCTGAGCTACAGCCCCCGTCCAGGGAGGCAAAAAGCTAAGCCTGGCCCCCGGTGGAGTCAACCAAACTTCGGCGGGTCCGGGACCCCACCCACCGCACCGAACTCCATGTGTCCCAAAGCATTGTATTACCTGCCGGCCGGTGGAGACGGGATCGACGAGTCCATCACCATTCGGTCAGTTGCGCGATCTTGAGCCCGCCTAAAGACAGCCAGCGCCACCAACGCCCCGATGAGCGCCAGAAACATATCCCACTGTGTGTCCCAGATATCCCCCTGGGTGCCCAAGAAGGCCTCCGCCGCTGTCCCGGTCAATACTGCCGTCGCCCATTCGATCAGTTCGTACGTGGCACTCAGGGCCAAGGCGAAGCAGATCACCACGAAACTAAGCCATCTGGATCCTCGAAGGGGTGAGCGGCGCAGGAGTACTTCCCGAAAAACCAGCGCCGGGACAAACCCTTGCGCGAAATGCCCCAGCCTATCGTAGTGGTTTCTGGCAAACCCCATCCATTCGCTGACCCAGAACCCAACCGGCACCTCCGCGTAGGTGTACTTCCCGCCAACCATGAGAATCACCGCGTGGATCGCAAGTAGGACCAACACCAACGAACTGAACCGAAACCGGTCTCGAATCAATATGAGGATAGGGAGTCCCAACAACACCGGTGCGACTTCCAGCACCCAGGTGAATCGATCGTGTGGAGCGATCCCGGACCAGATGAGAACGCCCACGACGAGCGCCAGCAGGCCCATCTCGAGGAAGGAGCCCCGCTGGCTCATTCGACGAACGGGACGTTGACGTGTAGCCCATCCCGCGCAATCGTCGTCTCCGGAAAGACCTCCCTGGCTTCGGCCACCAATTCGGGCGCCTCGCGGGTATACCGCGCCGAAATGTGGGTCAGGATCAATGAGCGCACCCCGGCGTCTCGGGCCAGTTCTGCCGCCTGCCTAGCGGTCGAGTGACCGGTCTCTTGGGCACGATCCGTTTCCGCGTCGGCGAACGTCGCTTCGTGGATCAACAGATCAGCACCTCTGGCGATGTCACGAACCGATTCCGTGGGACGGGTGTCGCCCACGTAGACCACTGTCCGTCCGGGTCGGCTCGGCCCGACCAGATCGCTCGGGTTCACCACCTGGCCGTCTTCCAGAGTGACCGGTTCGCCTCGGTGGATCTTTCCCCAGAGTGGGCCCTCGGGAATGCCCATCCGTGCCGCCCTATCGGGGTCGAATCGACCGAGACGTTCGTGTTCAACGAGGGCGTAGCCCACGCTGCCAGCACGATGGTCGGTGGCGAACACCACGATGTCGTACTCCGATCGGGGCAACCGCTCGCCAGGGGTCACCTCGACTATGTCGACCGGAAACTTGGTCCGCTCCACACCGACTCGGAGCAATCCCGTCAGGGTGTCCTTCGCGCCTTGCGGACCATAGAGGACGATAGGCTCCTTGCGGTCTTGCAGCCCCAAGGTCCGAACCAAACCCGTAATCCCCAAGATGTGGTCAGAGTGGAAATGGGTGACGAAAAGCTCGTGGAAGGTGAACCCAACACCATACCGCATCATCTGACGTTGCGTCCCTTCCCCGCAATCGAAGAGCAGCATCTCCCCTTCGCGATGAATCGCGAGGGAGGAAACGTTACGGTCAACGGTGGGGCAGGCCGCTCCAGTCCCCAAGAATGTCACGGTCAACATAGAGGGGAAACTAATCGACCCCAGCGAACGACGTCCCCCACGGTGGTCGATCAGAAAAACTTGACTTGAACCGTAATCTTCCCAGGATTCTTTGTCAGTTCGTCGAGGAACTTCCGAAGCGATCGAGACGTTTCGGTGATCTCGACGTACAGCGTGGAGTCGCTCACCAATCGTCCCATCGTACCGTCCCCACTATTCATCTTCGTGAGGAGGGTATCCAATCGAGCTGAGGTGGTGGTGAACTGGTCGGTAAGATTTGTCAGGCGAGCGGTCGCGGTATCGGCGTGGGCGAGCAACCGTTCGAGATCGGGATTGGAGAGGGTGGAGTCCAATCGTTCGCTCAGTCGTTGAAGCGATCGCATGGTTGGACCGATCTCGGCGGTTGGTCCCCGAGTTGTGTCGCCATAGAGATTCATCATCCGTTGCATAGCTTTCAATGTTTCGTGCAGGTCATCGGCCAGGCGCTTGTTCGCAAGTTCTTGCACACCGGCCATCAGGTCCTGCGCCTGGTTGCCCAGATCCATACCTAACGCTGTCAGACCCTGATCTTGTGTTCCAATGAGAACCCGGCCGGCCGGAAGTGGTTCCACCGCCGATCCGGGGTTCAATTCGACCTGCATGTCGCCTACGAGGCCGATGCTGACCAATTTGGCACTGGCGTCGAGTTTGGGCGTGATGCGGTTGGAGAGTTCCAACTCGACCATGACTTTGCCAAACTCTTCGAAATCGATCGCCGCCACCGACCCCAGCGTGACGCCGCTCACCTTCACTGGGTTGCCACGCTTCAGGGTGCCAACGTTTTCGAACTGCACAAGGAGCTTTCCACCTCCGGGCCGGAGCGAACGCCCGCTGAGCCACATCGTACCCGCTATAAAGAGGACGACGGCGACCAGGACGAGTGCGCCAACGGTTGCTTCTTGTTTGTAGTGAAGATCCATAGCTCCGCCGGTTCAGGCCGCAAAGGAGGGGTCTTCGAAATCCCGCTCCAAAAAGGCTCGTACTGTGGGGTCTGCGGAGGCTCGAAACTCCTCCGGGGTGCCTTGGAGGACAATCCTCCCGTCGCTGAGGAGGGCGAGTCGATTCGCGACCCGAAACGCTCCCCGTACATCGTGAGTCACCATCACACTGGTCACACCGAGTTCATTATCGAGCCGTCGGACCAAGGCATCGATGATATCGGCGTTCACCGGGTCCAGCCCAGAGGTCGGTTCGTCGTACAGAAGATACTTCGGCGCTCCGGCAATTGCCCGGGCGATCCCCACCCGTTTGCGCATTCCTCCTGAGAGCTGCGCCGGGTATTTCCGCGCAACATCAGGGGCCAGATTGACCAACCCCAGGCACTGCATCACCCGGTCTTCACAATAAGCGAGATCTTTGAACAACGCTTCGTCTGCAACGCCGAGTCGTACATTTTCAAAAACATCCATGGAATCGAAGAGAGCACCGTTCTGGAAGACATACCCTATCTTCGTACGCAGCAGGGCGAGCACCTTCCGAGGTAAGTGCCCAACATCACTCCCGTCGACCACGACCTTTCCGGCATCGGGGTGGATGAGCCCATTGATATGCTTGAGTAGGACGCTCTTTCCAGTTCCTGACGGACCGAGGAGCGCCACCGTCTCGCCTTCCGCAACGGTGAAATCCACACCGTCGAGGACGATCTGCTCGCCGAACCGCTTCTGGACCCCGGTGAGTTCGATCATTAGTTCAGCAGAATCTTCGCCAGTAACGTGTCGAGGAGCAGGATCACCACACTGCTACTCACCACCGCCGCCGTCGTCGATCGTCCCACACCCTCTGCACCCTGTTTGGTATTGAAGCCCATGTAACATGGGATCAGCGTGATCGCCCCGGCAAAAGCGATCGCCTTGATGACCGAGTAGTACCCATCGAAGGAGCGGTAGTAGTACTGGGCCCCGTACATGAAATCTGCATCTGTAATGGGGAGCACCTGTTTCACCGCAAGCCAGCCGGCCACGACGCCAACCACGTTGGCAATGATTACCAACGCCGGAATCATGATGAACCCCGCGAGAACGCGAGGGAGAATCAGATGAGACGCCGGAGATCGGCCCAGACTTTCCAACGCATCGATCTGTTCGGTCACGCGCATGGTGCCAAGCTCCGCAGCGTAACGCGCGCCGATACGACCGGCAAGGATCAAACCGGTGAGTACCGGACCAAGCTCGAGCACGATGGTCGAGACCACCAACGTCCCGAGAACATAGAGTGGCAAGCTGGTCTGCCACTGGTAACCCGACTGGAAAGCCGTGACGCCACCAGCAAAGGCACTGATCAGCACGACAATAAACAGACTGCCCATTCCGATGCTTCGCGCCTCGGCCACGGTGCGAGGAAGCCAGACACGCCACTCCGGCAACCCCCGCAGCAGTTCTGCTAGCAGGAGGCTGAAACGCCCGATGTGGGCAAGCGAGGCCAGCACCAGCCGGCCGAGAAGGCGAAAGAGTCGCATACGATTGAATGACGTGCGTCGTGTGTATCTTGCCCTTGATATGGCTCCCAAGTCTACCCCACCTACTAAACGGATGCTCGACTTCCGCCGTCGAATCCTGCGTTGGTTCCGCCGTCACGGGCGAGATCTCCCGTGGCGCCGGACCCGCGACCCGTATGCGGTCCTCGTGGCGGAAGTGATGTTGCAGCAGACCCAAGTCAGCCGGGTGACAGAATACTACGACACTTTTCTCACTGCCTGCCCCACGGTCGACTCGCTGGCGGCGGCTACGCCATCACAGGTCCGCGCGCTATGGCATGGTCTCGGGTACTACCGTCGAGCGAACAACCTTCACGCCCTAGCCCGCGAAGTGGTGACTCAGTATGACGGCCAGCTCCCTCGCGATCCGGCCGCGCTCGCAACCCTCCCCGGCGTCGGTCGCTACACTGCAGGGGCGGTGGCTACTTTCGCCTACGAGCAGGCCGTTCCCGCCGTCGATACCAACGTCGACCGAGTCATCCGGCGGGCTTTCCACCCCCGAACACCACACGACGCGGCGGGAAACGCCCGCGTCTGGAAGACGGCCGGACGCTTGGTACCCCGTCGCGGACGGGCGGCGTGGACCTTCAATCAAGGGATTATGGAATTGGGAGCGATTCGGTGTACTGCCCGCATGGCGGACTGTCCGCATTGCCCCGTGCGTCCCACCTGCGCGACGGGGCGCCGAAAGGGAGAACGCCCGTCGGACATGTTGGCAGGAACCTAACGTATTAACACACCACCAAGGAGCGCCACAAGGGCCAGAAGACCAGCGATGGGCCCCGCGATCCGCATCCGCTTGCGGAGAGCATCGAACGCGATCGCGTCCGCAACCGGATCCAATCGAGTGACTTTGCTCGCCGTGGGTACCGACACCACGAGCGCCACGAGGGCCGCAATGATTCCGGCCCCTTGCATCATCATGAGGCCGTGGGGGAGTCCGCCGGTACTCATCGCGGTACCGTAGAGTTGAAGCGTGAGAATCAAACCCGACACCGTCGCCAAAAGGGCACCCGGCCCGATGAGTGATCGATAGATCGACGCTTGGAGTCGCGTCGCCGTGGCAAGAGACTCACGAGCCTCTCGTTTCATGGCGATCCCCAAGGCCATCGCCGCCGCCGCACTGCCTAACCAAAGTGTAAAGCTCAAGATGTGAACAAAGAGCCAGAAATGCCTCATGCACGCGCTCCGCTGGTGAGGGACGCATCGAGAGGTTGGCGGCCAGGGTACCCGGCATTGGTCTCATGCCAATGCGCGATTCGATCTTCGCCAGGATCCCAACAGAGAAAAACCACCCGATCATCCCGGAGAGAGTAGAAATCGACTGTCCCCGATTCAAAGCCTTTGAGGACGCACCCGACGGCTTCCAACTCGCCAAGATAGTGACTAATCCGTTCGGCACTGGCCGTAGCCTCGTCTCGCATCCGGACCAACTCCGCCGGTTCACCCCATTCTGCTCGCACTCCGGAGGCTTCTATCTCGTAGCGTTGGATTGCCGTCCGCCAAATGGGATATTCCAACTGGACATCGGCAACGATCCGCCGCACCAGTGGCAGGGTGGCTTCAGCCTCCTCCAGCGTGAACAGCTTCATCTCCGACACACACATCTCCAGGGACTGAGAAGGGATGACACGCAGAATCGATGTTCACAATCTGTCAGTGTCTGCCCCAAGGTCAAGCGGCAATTTGGCGCGCATGGAACGCCGCCCCTCTTCGATGAACTTTGTTAGGTCAGAAAGTGCGAAGGTCGCGCCCGATGGAACTGTGGGTCGGACATACCACAGGGGTGGCAGGGTTGGCTGCCCCGCCCACCACGCGAGTTCAAGCTCGGTGAGACCGGCCATCATGATACGCGATGCATCGCTGTGCACCTTGAGAAGCGGCGGTGCGCGATCCTTGCCATGTCGAGGGCCGGTGTCGAAACCTGGACCCACATCCACAGCGATAACCCCCTGTGCAGGAAACTGCGCCGCGACCCGAAGTGGAACGGCGCCACGAAGTCCCCCGTCGGCCAAGCGACGTCCCCCCATATGACTGGGGGGATACCACACCGGGAGCGCACATGAGGCGTAGAGCGCCTCCTCAAGCGGGGCATCCTCACCACCTGCTCCAAAGACTACCTGCTGGCCACTATCAAGATCCGTGGCAGTTACCGAAAGGGGGATCACGAGATCGGCAAACCGCTTCGCCGGAATCAAACGAGAAATCGTCCGGTGGAGCGGCTCTCCCCGGAGGAGGGCTCGGGCAAGCCATCCCCGGACGAGGGAGACCGGAGAGACCTGGGCCACGTCGGAACGCGAAACCGACGCCAGCCGTTCCCCAACTTCCCGAGTCGACAACCCCGATGCCAGGGCCGCAGCCAGAACCGCACCCATCGATGTCGCCACAAACCGGTCGGGCCGAATCCCCTCGTCCCGAAGGACCTCAACCGCACCGAGGTGAGCGGCAGCCTTCGCCCCCCCTCCACTCAAAACAACTGTCCACCCCTTCGCCGTCATCGGGCCCGCGGGTTCTGCGCACGATAGCGACAGGCCTCGTCATATCGCCGCTTCTCCTCCTCGGTCTCCGCCACAAGGCGGGGCACCCGCTTGGGACGACGATCCTTGTCGATCGCGACGAAAACGGCATGGGCCACATGGGTATGCGTGCGCTGACCAGTCCTGACATCCTCAGCAAAAACGTTCACAGTGATGTCCATCGAGGAGTTACCAACAAAATCAACACTGCTGTAGCAGGTGACTAACGCACCGACCGGAATCGGATGGCGGAAGTCTACGCGATCGATACTGGCCGTTACCGCCGCACAGCCGGCGTGGCGAATGGCTGCGACGGCGGCGGCTTGATCAACCAAGGCCATCAAGTGTCCACCAAAGAGATCTCCGAGGACGTTCTGCATATGGGGCATCACAAAGGTCGTGATTTCCCCTCTCGAGTAGGACATCTGTCGCGAATCAGGAATCATTGGTTAGTCACAAAGTCGGAGGAAGAAATCAAAAATCGACCGGACGAAGATAGTACTCTCCTATGGCCGTCTGACTCAGCATCGCCACCGTCGGCACCCGGCGCTTCCAGTGGGTCCCGTCGACACGGCGGCGAACAAGGGCAACCTCTTCTGCCGAGAACCCGAGAGCGATGATATCTCGATCGGGATGACCTGAGAGGAGCCAATGCAGAATCTGGTCAGCCCGCTGATACTGAATCCCGATATCCGCTTCGTCGGTTTGTCCCAGTACCAGATCGGCCGTGGCGGGTTTCTGGACAATCGCCTCGGGAACCCCAAGATGCCTCGCGAGTGCCCACACCTGGGTCTTGAAGAGATCGCCGATGGGATTGACTGGAGGCGAGTCGTCGGCATGCCAGGTGAAGTACCCGAACAGACGTTCGGTTTTGTTCCCGGTCCCAAGGGGAAGCGCACGAAGTGCGGCGGATCGGTCGAAGAGCACGATCATGCGCATCCTGGCCATGATGTTGCCGAGCCGCGTGGGATCGGGCTTGTCATCCAAAGCATCGGCGAGGCCATCGACCGCTTTCGAGATGTCAACCGTCTGCGATCGTACCCCGGTGGTGCCGATCACGAGTTGGGCGTGCTCCAAACTCAGGGAACTCGACGTCCGGAACGGCATTGGAATCGCGGTGACATTCTCCGGCCCCAGAGCGTCGGATGCCAGGAAGGTCACCAGTGCGCTGTCGACGCCACCCGAGAGTCCGACGACGACCTTTTGGAATCCGCGCCGCCGCCGGACCTCATCCCGAATAAACTCGACCAACCATTGCCGGGTCAGTTCTGGTGCAATTCCCAGTGGATCGGTACCCGATGGGGTGCCCAACCGTGCGGCCTGCGGAGGTCGTCCCGGGGCCACCGGTTCTGGGCTCACCGGGACCGACACCGCAGGAGTGCGGCCCCCTTCGACTTGGTCAGGATCCTTCACCGCACCCGAAATTGAGGCGAGAAGGTGGGGCAACCGCATCTGCAGATCTGAAAGCAACGGCGACTCTGCTCGCACCCGCGCGATCTCCGACATATCCAATGTCACCTGGAGCACCGATTCCTCGAACACCGGGGCTCGGGCAAGGGTCGTCCCGTCGGGCCCTACAACGATCGATCCCCCAGGGAATCCCTTCCCCCCCTCGAACCCAACCAACAGTGCGAGGACTACGAAGACCCCGAGCTCCCCCCCGGTGGTTTGATCAAACCGCTCCCACCGATCCAAGCTCGCCGGACGTGCCGTCCCGCCCCCCCCCCCTCCCCTCCCTGGACCGTCTGAGTTGGGGCCGATCCCTCTGGCCGGGCTGGCGCTCGGCACCAGGATCAGCTGGGCGCCTCCGAGAGCTGCAATCGTGGGGACCAAGGAGTGCCACGTATCCTCACACACGAGCGCGGCAGCCCTCGTGTGTCGGAGGGAAAAGGCCTCCACCCGCAAACCTGGTTCGACAAATCGTTCTTCATCGAAGACACCGTAGGTGGGGAGAAAGACCTTCCGGTGAACATGGCGAATCCCTGATTCCGAACCACCAAGCGTGGCCGCCAAGGCCGCATTGTAGAGGCGACTCTGCCACAACTCGTAGAACCCGATAACGATGTCGACCGGAGGAAGTCCGCTCTCCTCATGTATCCGAGAGAGATCGGCAAAGAAGGCGTCGGCACTCAAGGCCAGTTCACGAACACCACCTTCGAGGAAGTACCCTGTGAGACATGCTTCGGGGCAAACGATCAGATCGGGTGGGCCAGCGCCATCTTCCTCGGACCCGAGAGCGGCAAACTGTTGACCAAGACGAGCCAGGTTGCTCGAATACGCCCCCTTGGTGGGACGGAACTGAAGCACCGCGAGTCGCAACATGAGGTCAAGATAACCGCCGATCGAAGTCGATGCCCTCGGGGGCCTCCGGTTATCTTCTCATCTCTCTCGGCGACGATTCCCCAGCCTCGTGAGGACCCATGTCTACCCCGATCGACGCGTTGGCCGATGTCCCAAACGCCAACCAAGCCCTCCCAAATCTGGTGACCAGTGGCCAGCCTTCGGAAACCCAATTCCGTGCCCTCCGAGCAGCGGGTGTGAGCCTCGTCATCGACCTCCGCGACCCGATGGAGCCCCGGGAATGCGACCAGGAGGTTCTGATGGCAGAGTTGGGGTTTGCGTACCACAATATCGCGGTCACACCGATGACCCTCACTGATGAGGTCCTCGACCAAATACTCACTGTTCTCAGACACCACCCCGACCAGTCAACCCTGGTCCATTGCGCCAGTGGGAATCGCGTCGGAGGCGCACTCCTCCCCTATCTCGTGCTTGACCATGGCTTCAGTGAGAACGATGCGACGGACGCCGCAATGCGTATGGGGTTGCGGGGGGCAGATGTGTTACAGTGGGGACAATCCTATCTCGCCCAGCGCCGTTGAGACTCGACGCTGAAGCGAGAGAGGTAGGATCTCTACGGACGGCGGCGCGAGCGCGACGGCCGGCTGGATCCCTTGGATTTCGATGGCTTGCCTCGGGAAACCGACTTCGGTTTCGATGAACCCTTCGAGGCGGTCGGCCGCGGCCGAGACGATGTCGATGGTCTTCGTACCGTGGCCTTGGGTCGGGTAACCTTCCGACTCGGCGTTGCCGCGGCAGGGCGTTCCCGGCGGCGCTCCAGCCAAGAGGAGCCTTTCGTTTTCCGAGGCTCACTCCGTCTGGCCCTGGTGGAAGACTGCCCCTTGCCTTGCCGCCCCTGCACCTCGTCAACAACCCTCCTGGCACTGCGATCGGGGACCAACCTCCCGGTCCGCACCACAGACACCGCTTCTTCAGACGGCCGTCGAGTGCGGGCTCGTGTGGGCCCACTCGGTCGGCTCGAAGGCTGTCTCACCGTGGGCCGAGCCCCGCGCTGTCCGTCTCGCCCAGGGGTCATGTTCGGACGAGGAGATGATGCTTCGGGGCGGCGAGGTCTGGCCCGGCGTGCCGGTGGACCAGTTCGGTCCCCCCCGGGTCGGGCACCTTGCCTGCCCGCCTCGGGCCGGTTGCCACGGCCCGCCCGGTCACCTGGGCGGGCGTTGTCACCAAAGCGTCCACGGCGTGGACCATCGAGCTCCCGACCCCGGGTTCGGCCCCCAAACTGCCGGGCATCGTACCCCCGCGACCGACCGGTCAGCACCGTATACGGGCGGTTGATTCCCCCACGAAATCCGCGACCACCGAAACCGGGGTAGTAATACGAGTTACCGTAGCCGTAGTAGTAGGGATCACGATATCCGAATCCGAAGTAGAACCCTCGTCCACCGTCGTAGTAGTTCGAGCATGGCGAGTAGTAATAGCTCCAACGACAACCGTAGGACGGATAGTAGGTCGGATAGTAGGTCGGGTAGTAGGTCGGGTACGAATGGTAGTAGTTGTTCTCGACCGCGTAGGCGTCATTGCCATAGGTCAGATAAGGTTCAGCGTCATAGTCGAAGCCCCGGGACGATGTCAGCCGCAACACCAGATTGGTGACCTCCTCCTCAACATCCTCCGCGTAGCGATCGATCTCGAGCGCCTCCGAGTCCCAGCGGGTGCCGATCTGAATTGCATCGAACCGAAATGGATCCGAGGAAAGGGCGGCGTAGACGAGCCCGTCGCCCTCACGCGTCGCCTCAAAACTCTCCCGATCTCGACGACCACGAATCTCGTAACGCCGTCCACTGCCCACCAGCGCATCGTCATTGGGTTCGATTGGGAACAGCACCTGCACCCGACCATCGGATGCCACGTTCAGCACCAAGAGGTATCCTTCTGCTTGCGCGTCCACCTGTACCCGTACCCCCTCACCCAACCGATATTCACGATTGCCGTTGAGAGAGATCCGTACCGGTGGATCGTCCGACGACGCGGGGACTGCAGGTATCGAGTCTGCATCCGGAGCGATGAGCAACAGTGGAATCAAGAGTGTCCTGAACATCTACAACCTCCTGCGCTTTGCCGCCCGATCAGGGACAGCTCACTGGGACAAAATACTCCACCAGCACAGAATATCGAGAATCGTGCCATCCGGTCTTATCGCATAATCCATTGCAAATAAATGACCTACAGTTTTCTGCCCAAAGAGGGTATCGTCCACCGCAGAGGACAGTTGTCCCCTAGCCCACGCATCGAACTATGCATCACCGCTGGCTGGAGTTGACCGTACCTTAAGGCGATGCCAATACATCCTCATCTCGGTCACCTTCTCGCCATCGGTCTCACAGAAGACCGCACCGCGAGCATCGATCCACTCCCCAGTGCGGCGGCGGCGGAATACGACCTTGAACTCGGTCGAAAACCAGGGACCGGCGGCAAAAATCTCCCCATAGGTGGCGGTGATCTCCGATTGATGGAGTGGAACATCGCTCCAGTACCTGCGAATCGCCGGCAGGCCCTTGAGGGACGCCGTATGGGGGGTCTCAAGGAACACCCCTTCATCGTGAAAGATGGAGAGAAGGGGCTCAAGCTTCTCTTTACTCCACCCCTCGAAGAAGCTCTCCATGAGTTGCCCACCGAGCCGGCGCGTAGCGTCTGTCTCTGCTGCGATGTCGTTGGTCATTCGGCTTACCTGTTGAGCACGATGTTCGAAGGATAACGTACCGACCGCCCCGTGGCGGCATTTGGGACGTCTGGCGGCATTCGGTATCTTGAATATGTCTTTCTCGTGGGATTGCGACCTGTGACCAACCATGCACAAGCAATCGAACTGTTGGAATCCAATCTGGTGGAAACCCTTACCCTCATCGCGGGGATTCCGGCAGCCGAACGGTCGAAGCAACCGCCCTCTGGAGGGTGGTCAATCGACCAGATTATCGACCATCTCGCTGTCGTTGAGGTACGGACTGGTCGCTTGATCACACGCCACCTCACTAGGCAGTCGGCGACGGAGGATGAACTTGCCGCAACGATTGGTGCAGAGGACCGGATGCGACAGCGGCTTCGCGATAGCACCCCACAGATCGCCCCCGCCATGGTCCAACCCGAGGGCCGGTGGGGAAGCTCGGATGCAACGGTTGCGGCCTTCGAAGCGGGTCGTCGTGAGACGATCGAGTTTGCCCGGACAACCCCTGTCCCACTCATCGACTACGTGGCACCACACCCTCGATTGGGGCCACTCACCGGGCTTCAGTGGCTCCTTTTCTTGGCGGAGCATACCAATCGTCATCTGCAGCAAATCCGAGATCGTATCACTTACCATCCTCAGCCACCGACGTCCCATCTCTGACGATTCTCACCTGCGGTGAGCGGTACAGGAAAACAACGGTGCCGCTCACATCAATGCGAGCGGCACCTGCATTCGGCGTGAACCACGATCTACTAGAGGGTAAGGTTCGCCAGTTCCCTTCCATGAGGCGTCGATCCAACATCTTTCAGTCTTTCCATCGTCAGCGAGGCACCGTACACCGGGCCAAAATCCTGAGGCAAGGTGAGGGTCAGGATCGCTGGGTGGGTTGGATCGACATTGACTTCGGCCCCCTTCACCACTCCATCGGGACAGATGAACCAGAAATGGTACGCCTCACCCGCTGGCGCGGTTGGCAGGCCATGGACGATGACTTTCCATCGCTTGCTGGCATTGTCGGCAAAGATCATCATGCCGCCTTCGTATCCGTCACCCTTGATGCTGGCCTGCAGCACGCGACTGGCCTTCTGCATAATTCCGAGCGTATCACTCAGTGCATCCAGTTGCTCAGTTGCAACCGCAAGTTTGGACGATAACGCACCTGACCGTCGGCTCGTCACCCCGAGCCCAATGGCGAGACCGATCATCGCCGCCAAGGCGAGTGGCTCGACCCACCGTCGCCACCACGGCCTCACATCGTGATCGAGAACGCTCACGGTGACCTGGCGAGTGAATCCAGGGCGGGGAGCAACCGGTTTCACCGCCATCGGAAGCCAGGATAGATCTCGTTCGATCTCCTGGATCGCCTTCCGGCAGTTTTCACAGCGAGGGAGGTGCTCCTCAAAGAGAGCAAGTTCGTTTTGCTCCAGCGAGCGAGCGACGTACCCAGTGTGATTCTCGATGTACCATTCGTGTGCATTCATACAAGCCAATCCTTCAAAGATCCGAGAGCGCCACGCAGTCGTCCGAAGGCAAGCCGGAGCCGCGTCTTTACAGTACCGAGTGGAATACCTAGCTCCTCCGCAATTTCCGAATGCGTCAGTCCACGGAAGAAGGCAAGATGTACCGCCTTTTGCTGCTCATGGGGCAACTCACCTATCGCCGCCTGCACCCGATCGTGCACGTGCCACCCAGGCTGGCCAGCTTCATTCGGCTCCAGCGGCTGAGTAACCCTTTCACCGTAATCGGCATAGGTCTCGGCGCGTTTGGTCTTCACGATGTGGCGACGATGCGCCCGCAGCCGGTCGATCGCCCGGTTCCGGGTCACTCGTAGTAACCACGGCATGAGACCGCCTTCCGCGTCCGGCGCAATCTCGATTTTTTTCCAAGCGATATGAAACGCCTCCATCACAATCTCTTCGGCCTCGTGTGGATCGGAGAGCATCGACTGGGTGACACCGAGCAACCATGGTGTCGCCAGGTCAATCAACTCGACAAGGGCGCGTTCGTCTCTTGCCAGGAGCCGATCCCGAAGCGAATTCTCCTGCTCCACCGACAGGAACCGACGAGAGGCACCACGAGTACTTCTGGTTTGCTTGCTCACGGCTTGCATTCTAGCACCCTTGTCCCGGGAATCCACAGTGGCCACCGCTCTACTTGGGGTTCTCTGGAAGAAACACGATCCGACCGGACAGACTGGATCTCGCGAGTCTTGAGCCCGGCGGGATCAGGTGCATGGGGCGATTGACTTGGAGGCTGGCGTAGGGGTATTCTTCGAGCGCGAAAAAGATTTCGATACTCATTCTCAATATGGATTATAAAGACGTGGCCCTCACACCTCCGCTCCGATTTCGCCTCTCGCTGGCTGTCCTCCCCCTCCTCATCCTCGCTACCGTCCAACCGGTTTCCGGCCAGACGGGGCTCCTCGTCGTGGCCCACGGTGGGAGTGCGACTTGGAATCAACAGGTCAGGAACACGGTGCAAGAGGTGGAATGGACTCGGGGACCCGTCGAAATTGCCTTCCTGATGGGACCAGAGTCCGACAGTGCAGGCTGGAAACCAGCGGTTGAATCACTGGTCGCACGTCGTGCCCAGCGAATCATCGCTGTGCCACTGATGGTGAGCTCCTTCGGCGGCCACTTTGACCAGATCATGTTTTATGCAGGGCGCCGTAAGACCTTAGCTCCTGCACTCGCCACACACGACCATGTCGGCGATTGGAAGCCCCCGGTGCCGATCGAGGTGACCTCCGCTCTTGATGATGCACCCGAGCTGGGAGCCACTCTGTACGACCGCTGGCAGGCTCTCACTCCTCGGGACCAAAACCGACCTCTCTACCTGATCGCTCACGGTCCGGGAGCCGACTCCGCCTCCGCGCGTTGGATCTCCAACATCCGATCGGCTGCAGACACCCTTGCCCGCATCGGTCACCCTGCGAAGATCGGACTCCTCCAGGACGATGCGTCCCCCGCGGAACGGGCCCAAGCCATCGCCAGACTCCGAGCAAACATCTCATCGCTCAGCGTGGCAGCCGGTGATTCGGTACTCGTCTTATCGGTCTTGATTTCGAGCGGACGGATCGATCAGGTCACCATTCCGACTGACCTGGCCGAACTTCCAGTGCATTACGTCCCAACCGCCCTCACACCATCGCACCATATAGCACGGTGGATTGAACGGCAGGCTCATGAGGCGATGATACACCACACGGCCAAGTAGATCGTTCTGGTCCGTCTCGATTCAGCTGGAAGCAGGATGGGGACGGGTACACAACACAAGGCCCCCAATCTCGGGTCCGATGACCCGCTGCCCTGCTTCGGTCGCAATGGTCATCGGCCCATGGAATGGCTCCCGAACCTCGACCGTCACCTCCGCCCCAGGAACCAAACCTGCCCCCCCGATGTACCGTAGACGCTCTGGTTCCGCCGTGACTACCCGCTGGACAACGGCCGTCTCGCCCACAGGTATGTCCGAAAGACTGGTATACACCAACTCTTCCACACTGCCGTCGAGTGCTGGAATGGGATCGCCGTGGGGATCGAATCTGGGGTTGCCCAGTGCTTGTGCCATCCGTTCAACCAGTTGATCGCTGACCGCATGTTCGAGTCGGTCCGCTTCATCGTGCACTTCATGCCAAGCGTAGTGGAGGCATTCAACGAGGTAGGTCTCAATGAGCCGATGCCGCCGAACCATGCGCAGCGCCGCCCGCCGCCCTTCACGGGTGAGCACAACTCCTCGGTAGGGAACGTGCTCCAGGAGTCCTTGTTCCGAGAGTCGCTTGATCATCCCACTAACTGAGGCAGGAGAAAGATCGAGGGTGTGCGCGATATCCGAGGTCGAGGCGCTCTGACCATCAAGCGAAAGACGATAGATTGCCTTGAGGTAATCCTCTACCGACTGGGTCAAGAAGTCAGTTGACATGGTTGGCTCGACGCGGCCTTTCAATGTGGCGACCCCAAACGGTACAACCGGCGGCCCATAATTCGAAGGATCCAACCGAAGAAACTCGGGCCTCGACGACTAAAAGTAGGTGGCAACCCCAGCCTGGATCGTTGAGGTCCGTTCGGCCGGATTCCCCTGAAGGTCACGAAAGCGCTCGACCCGATAGTTGAGTCTAAAGACGGTCTCGGGCACCGGACGAAAGCTCAGAGCAACCGACGCCGCATTCCGCTCGTCAAACCGTTTCCGCCCAGTGGTGGAAAACTGGCCTTGATTGAAGTCGACCCGTTCCAAACGCACGCCGACGCGAAGATGGGGATCGGTCAAACCGCGGATCCGAGGTCGCCAGACCGTGGTTACTGCGTCCAGATAAAAACCCCACTGCCGGTCACCCTGGATCTCTCTGAGGTCGCTCGGCAAGTCGATACGAGCAAATGCAACTTCGCCTCGCACCTCAATCGGTCCAACTCGGCGCTCCAGGTCGACGGCGGTCAAGGAAACCCAACGCTTCTCGTCGACCTGCTCACCTTCAAGTCGAAAGACGTTGTAGATCCCTCTGTAATGCGAGAGGCCGATCTCTCCCACCGACCTATGACGTGTGGCGATTCGGGCCGAGAAGGCGGGGGAGCCGTTTTCGTCGTCTTCGAAGAGTGAGATTCCCTTCCCATCGGCCAAGCGAGTCCGGCCAGCCTCATTCAGCAGGATCCCTGAGTTGAGACCGTTCGTGAGGTAGGTGTCATACGAGAAACTCCAGGCCCGGGCACCAAACCGGCCGTGGACACCGAATCCGGCTTCGGCGAGGGTAGCAGGAATGATCTCGGTGGAGACCAAAGGGCGCTCCACGAATTCATATCGCGGTCCATCGTGATTTACATTAAATGCGCCTATCGGCGGCAAGAGCACCCCGGCTCGAATGACCAACGCCGGATGAAGACGGTAGTCCAACAGCGCCGTCTCGACCCTGACCTCTTCCCCTCCCTCTTCGAACTCAAGCTCGGAAGTGAACTGGAGACGTGGTCCCAGAGTGGAGAAGAGAAAGATGTTGAAACGCCTGAGGTCGGTCGAAGGCCCCTCGTTCACACCTTCGGTTCGAGACCAAGTGGTGTTAGCCTCGAAATACCCCCCGACGGCCGTCCGCCCGGACTCGACGATGAACGGCCGCTGATAAATCCCCCCTTGAACCATGGTGGTGTCTTGGGCCAACAACGTTACCGCGGATACACCGAGAAAGCTCACGCAGATAGCTACAAGCCGTCGCATTAGCCCTCCTCCGTTGGGGTGAGGTCTATTACGATCGTTGTGTCGGAGACGGCGACGGCAAACCTTGTGAGAGGTGCCCGCGTTGGACCGTGGAGCACAGCTCCGGCGTTCGAGTATTCGCTGCCATGACAGGGACAGACCAAGTGCCCGGCTTCAGGATCGACCTGACAGCCGCGGTGCTTGCAGCGGGTGGAGACCGCCGTGAAACGCTCGTTGCCGTGATGATAGAGGTAGAGCGGGAATTTCTGACCTTCGACCTCCACCAGCACAAAGGGGACATCCGCTCCGATCACCGCCCGTGGCAGGCGCACTTGGTTCTGCACCCGAACGCCTTGGACATATCGCGCGCCCCCACACGCCGTGAGACCCAAACCCACCACCCCGACAGCAATCCCGGTGGACGCCTGCTCAAGTTCTTGTAGGAAACGGCGTCGATTCATAGGGAGCGCAGGAACGTGACGAGTCGGCGTTGGTCTTCAGCGGACAACCCCCGGAACCGCAAACGGCTGGAGGCAGCCTCACCCCCATGCAGGTCGATCGCCTGTTCGAGTGAGGTTGCCCGCCCATCGTGCAGGAAGAAACCAGTTCCTCCTTGGGAGACTGCAGCCAGACCGATCCCCCAGAGCGGCGCAGTCCGCCATTCGGAGGTTACCGCCCGACCCTCGGTATATCCATCGTCCAACTCGGGGCCCATGTCATGAAGTAAGAGATCGGTGTAGGGGTGGAAGGTGACCCGATCGATCGCGGCAATAGTGGATGAACCGGCGGTTAGGGAAGGGAGGTGGCACTTGGCGCAGCCGATATCAATAAAGAGGCGTTCGCCGGCAACCACCTCGGGGGCGTCTGCCTCTCTCCGTACCGGGGCCCGCAATGTTCTGAGATAGAACACCACCGCCTGCACTGCGTCGGAGGATACCTCAGGATCGGGAACGCCATCGGTGGCGAATCCCCCAACGGCGAAGTTGATCGGATCGACCGGGAGGAGATCGCTCGTGATCCCCATATCCTCGCGGTATGCATTGGCCGTTTGATGGAGTAGTGAAATCGCCGAGGCCTTTTTGCCAAACCGCCCGATCAGGCGGCCGTCGATTCGGAGTCTGTCGCCGGCCCCGTCGAGGAACCGCTCCAGATCGATCACTTCAGAGACGACTCCCGCCGCATCCACCAACTGCACTCGTCCGGAGATGCCGTCGCCATCACTGTCGGTGGGATCTTCCAGGGCGAGGAGGGTGGCATCGTCGACCGCTTCTAGGAATCCGAGCCCGGTCACTGCGGGGGCGGTAAAGCCGGCGGCCCCAGTCGCGGATGCCGGGACCACCTCTCCACGATGATTGAGAATTGCCCGGTTCTGCACCTGGGGGCCACCAGCGGAACGCATCGGGTCGAACCCAGTGCTCGTCAGCCGACCGAACCGGGTGAGGTTAAATACGGGATGCCCCTTCCCATCTCCCACATGGCATCGTTCACACGACTCGGCGACGAAAATCGGCCCGAGTCCATCGGCGACGCCGAATACCCGACCAAACTCTTCATCTCCCCTGATATGCAGCGCGAGCTGAGGGCCTGACATACCAGGAAGCGGCCCGGCAAGCACCTCGGTCTCGGCCGGAGCCGACGGTCCGAGCCCGTCGCAGGCGGAGAGAAGCACGAAGAGTGGAATAGCCCACAGATTCCTTCGCACGAGGTCTGAGCGAAGGCGAGTTACTCGAAGGTCTTTCATAGCTAATAATATATTTCGGCTTGCCTACATTTGCAATTCCTTTAAACTTTTTGAGGACGTAGGTTCAACATCACCTGTACGATTCGATGTGAAACAGGAGACACCCGGGGCCACAGAATTCGGGGAAAGTGACTTGGGGGGGGAATAGTTGGTGGTGTGAGCCGTTGGAGGCAGCTAACCCCGCATAGCCCGGAGCGCGTTCATTACCACCAGGACCGTTACTCCGGTATCGGCGGCGACAGCCATCCAGAGTGTGGCAACGCCCACACCTGCGAGCACCAGGAAAACCGCTTTCAGCCCGATGGCGATACCGAGGTTCGATCGAAGAATGCGCTGAGTCCGTTGGGCGTGGCGAAAAGCACGGGGCAAGACAGTTAGATCGTCTCCCATCAGCGCCACGTCGGCCACTTCGAGTGCGGCAGGTGTTCCGGCAACCCCCATGGCGATGCCGACGTCAGCGGCGGCGAGTGCTGGAGTGTCATTGATCCCATCGCCCACGACGGCCACCCACCGTCCTTGTTGGCGAAGGCGCTCCACTTCAACCTGTTTGTCGACCGGGAGCAGGCCGGAGCGCACCTCTCTGATCGCCACCGACGCACTGACCGCTTCGGCCACGGCGAGGTTATCGCCCGTCATCATGACAATATCGTCGATCCCCCTGTCGCGGATCTGCCGGATGGCGCTCGCGGCTGACGGTCGGACCCGGTCGGCAAGGGCCAAGACACCGAGTGGCCCATCGTGATCCATCAGAACTACGCCTGTCTTGCCTTCTTGCTCGAATTGATCAACCCAACGATGGGCGTCGTCGTCACAATTTCCCAAGCTCGCGCAGACTCTGGTATTGCCCACAAAGAGTTCGCGGCCATCGATCGTCCCTCGGGCACCACTGCCGAGCATGGCGCTAAAGCCGGTTGGTTCGGGAATCGCAATCTGCTGGTTGTGGGCGTGACGGACGATTGCTTTGGCAACGGCATGCTCCGAGTGGCGTTCGATTCCTGCGGCGTACCGGAGGACCTCCGGTGCCGGTACCCCGTTGAGCGACACGACATCGGTCACTTCCAGGTCCCCTTCCGTCAGTGTCCCGGTCTTGTCGAATGCCACGGTCGTCACCTGCGCCAGGGCCTCGAGTTGGGCGCCTCCTTTGATCAGCACGCCGCGCCGGGCAGCGCCGGCCAGCCCGCTGGCAATGGAAACCGGGGTGGCGATGACCAAGGCACACGGGCAGGCCACCACGAGCAGAGTGAGCCCCCGGGCGAGCCACATCTCCCACCCTGCACCGAGCGCGAGTGGCGGAACCAGGGCAACCCCAACCGAGAGGAGCACCACGACGGGGGTGTAAACTCGCGCAAACCGATCGACAAATGTCTGGACCGGAGCGCGAGACGACCGGGCGTTTTCCACTGCGTGAAGAATGCGGGCAAGCATCGTGTCCTGGGCCAGATGGGTAACCTCTACCTCAACACTCCCGGGACCGTTGATTGACCCGGCGAAGACGTCATCACCGGGCACCTTCTCGACCGGTACCGACTCACCGGTGATCGGCGATTGATCGAAGGCGGATGCTCCCTTACGCACAATGCCATCGAGCGGTGCCCGATCGCCTGGACGAATCAACAGCGCTTCGCCGAGTTGGACCTGGTCGACGGGAAGGGTCAGGTCGCGGCCGTTTCGACGAACGGTGGCCTGGCGCGGAACCACATCCATCAGGGCCCCGATGGCGTGTCGGGCACGGCCGACGGCATAGCCCTCGAGCCACTGCGCCACGCCGAAGAGCCACATCGCAGCAGCGGCTTCGCCCCACTCTCCGATGAATGCTGCGCCAAGCGCCGCCACGGTCATCAGGACATGAATATCGAGCGACCGATTCCGTACCGCTCCAAGGGCTCGGGGGGCGACGTACCACCCACTGATGATGGTTGCAAGACCGAGGAGGATGGTCGCAAGGAGGGTAGGCCCTCCGCCCCACGACACGCCGAGCCCAACGGCGAGAAGCACTCCTCCGAGGACGGTCGCCCGTTGGCGGCCACGGGGAGTGCGAGATGCACCGTCGACCGAAACGACCTGATAGCCCGCCCGCCGAATAGCTGCCCCGATCGCGCGAGAGCCTGGGCCACCCGCGGCGGTGGTTACCTGCACCGTCCCCTGCATCACGTCGACGTCGACCTGTTCCACCCCCTGGAGCGTACCTAACGCCCTTTCTACGGTGGTCGCACAGGAGGCGCAATCCATACCACCCACCTGCAGCCGACAGATTTGGGCTTCGTTAGAGGAGTTCTTCGACATGCTCGAACCCATCGGCCACGAGGTGCGCGATATGGGCATCGTCGAGTTTGTAGTAGGCGATCTTGTTTTCCTTCCGGTATCGGACCAGCCGCAGCTGACGCAAGGCGCGGAGCGAATGCGAGACTGCCGATTGGGACATCCCGAGGGCCGCGGCGAGGTCGCAGACACAGAGTTCTTCGCGGGAGAGTGCCCACACGATACGCAGTCGGTTGGGGTCGCCCAGGGATTTGAAGGTCTCTGCCAGGAGCATGACCGCCTCGGGCGACCTCATGGTTCGCCGGGTAGCCAGGATCTTCCGATCGTCGACGGTCTTGACGTCGCAGAGATCGGGGAGGGACCGGGTGCTGGAAATAACCATACCACACGCTCACATGAACAGGTGTTCATATAGTGGGGTAGGTAGACCTTTTCCGCAAGAGGGCGCGCTGTGCACAGTCTGGCGCGGACCCTGCCCACCCTACCCCACCAATCGCCACACCTGGGTCACCAGGAAGGTGATGGTGACGCCCAACACGACGGGGAGGAGGGTGGCCAGGGCGGTCCACCGCGCACTCCCTGTCTCCTTGTAGATTGTGTAGATGGTGGTCGAGCAGGGGTTATGGAGCAGGCTGAACAACATCAGGTTGAGTCCGGTCAGCGTGGTCCATCCGGCGGCCCGGAGCAGCGTCCCCACCGCCCCGGCGGAGTTGGGTTCAAACATGATTCCGGCTCCCGGCCCAACGCCGGTGATCCCGGCCGCGAGCACCGTCAGCATTAGAATTGTAGGAATGACGATCTCATTGGCGGGAATCGCGACGACATAGGCCAGCAGAATCACGCCATTCAACCCCAAGAGAAGGCCCACCGGATTGAGCCATCCTATCAGATGTTCGGCCAGGCTGGCTCCACCCAACGAGACGTTGGCGAGCAGCCAGATGACCGCGCCGGCTGGTGCCGCGAACACCACTGCACGCCAGAGCACAATGAGGGTGCGATCGATCAGAGACGTATAGAGCGTCTGCCAAACCCGCGGCGGCCGATAGGGCGGCAACTCCAGGCTAAAGGCGGTCGCCTCCCCCCGCAGCACCGTTCGGGTCAGGAGCCACGAGACCAGGAACATGAACCCGATGCCGAGCAGCGCGACCCCGACCACCGCCATCGCTGCCGTAATGCCGGCGATACGGGCGGGGACCAAGGTACCAAGAAAGATCGAGGCGATGAGGATCTGGGTCGGCCACCGACCGTTACAGAGAGAGAAGTTGTTGGTGATGATTGCCACCAACCGTTCGCGCGGGCTATCGATCACCCGGGTGGCCACAACGCCGGCCGCGTTACACCCAAAGCCCATGCACATCGTGAGGGCCTGCTTCCCGTGGGCACCGGCGCGGCGGAAGAGTCCATCCAGATTGAATGCCACCCGGGGCAGGTACCCGAAATCTTCCAGCAGGGTGAATAGCGGGAAGAAGATTGCCATTGGGGGCAGCATGACCGCCACCACCCACGCGGTCGCAAGGTACACACCGTCTACCAGCACGCCGGTCACCCACCACGGTGAGCCGATCGCTACGGCGACCTGTTGCAAGAGTGGGTGAGCTTTGTCGATCAACAGCGTGGCCAGGAGTCCGGAGGGAACATTGGCCCCCGCCACCGTCACCCAAAAAACCACGGCCAGGATCAGAATCATCAACGGGAACCCGAACCATCGGCTCGTCAGCAACCGATCGAGGGTGCGGTCGACATCGAAGCGGGCACGTTTGACACCGCGAAGCACCACCGCACCCGCGATCCGTTCGGCTTCTTGAAAGAGGCTGTGAACCAAACGGTCGTGAAAATCGGGTGGGAGACGCCAGCGGAGCCGAGTCGCAAGATCCAGGAGCGTCTGCTGAGTGGCAGGAGGAACCGGCGGTGCCACCTCTCCAGCGCCCCACTCGGTGATCTCTCCACTCTGGATCGCCTGCTCCACCCGGGCATCGGCGTTGAGTAAGCGGAGCGCCACCCACCGGGCGTTCGGCAGGTCGGGGTACGCCGACTTCAGGGGAGGGATGAGTTCGGCGATCACCTGCTCGACGTCGTCCGAATGGCGTGCCAGTCGAAACGGCCGGGAAACGATCGCTCCCGTCGCCACGCGGTGAATCGCACCGAGCAGCGCGTCCATCCCTTCTCCGCGACGGGCGGCTGTCGGGACCACTGGAACACCGAGTTCGGCCTCCAGTTTGGCGGCATCGATACCGATCCCGTTCCGCCGGGCTTCATCCATAAGGTTGAGACAGACGACGACGCGATCGGTGATCTCCAACACCTGCAGCACGAGGTTCAGGTTTCGTTCCAGCCGGGTCGCATCGACGACGATCACGGTCACATCGGGTTCGCCGAATAAGATGAAGTCGCGGGCAACCTCTTCATCGGTACTACCGGCCTGGAGAGAGTAGGTGCCCGGCAGATCGACGATCTTGGCCTTGAGGTCCTCGTGTTCGTAGTTCCCTTCCGCCCTGGTAACAGTCTTACCGGGCCAGTTGCCGGTATGTTGGCGCAGCCCGGTCAATGTGTTGAAAACAGTGCTCTTCCCGGTATTGGGGTTGCCGGCCAACGCCACCAGATAGTCCCACCGGGTCGGGTCTACCCCCAGCTGGACGAGGTTCGCCGCTCGGCGGGGAGTACATCCTCGGCAACCTGCCCCACCTGAGGGTTGGGGAAGCGGAAGAGCAGCCATCTAGGCCGCTCCCTCTTCGGCCTGCCCCGATACGACGGGGTCGACCCCGATCCAAGCAGCCTGTTGACGGCGTAGTGCAATGAGCGCCCCCCGAATGCGGTAGGCACTCGGATCGCCGGAGGCGCTCGTCATCTCCACCCGAACCCGCGTACCGGGTACCACACCAAGGTCGAGCAGGCGCCGCCGCTGAGTCCCCTGGCAGGCAGGCGACAATCCCAGGATAGGTGCTTCGTCGCCAGGACCTAGATCGGCAAGAGTCCGGGACCAACCGGTGTGAGCGTCGACTCGGTCTGCGGCACCGATGGGGCGGAGGGTGACATTCGCCGCTTGGAGGAGGGAGAGCCGAACCGGCTCGCCCCCGACCCGCAGGGACATCTGGTTACCCTCGACCCCTTCCACCTCCACTACCATACCGGGGGAGAAGCCCGCCCGCACTAGGTCGGCGAACACCTCCGGCGGCTCGTCTTCCAGGTGCACGATCACGCCGCCGGGTCCTGGCTGGAGCTGGGTAAGGGGTCGTCCCTCAGGGGGGGGAATCTCTCCCGCAGCGGTGGGGATGGGATCGCCATGCGGATCGTACACCGGATGACCCATCCGGGCCGCCAGGCGTTCGGCCTCTTCGGTTGACAGCAAATGCTCCTGGCGCTCGGCCTCAAGGTGCCACTCGCCGGGCGCGACACCGGTCCGATCGGCGAGATAACGCTCCCATAGCCGGTGGGTCCGGAGGATCCGGAGCGCGTACTCACGCCCTTCGGTCGTGAGTGTCACCCGGTCAGCGTCGAGGGATGCAAGGTCGAGTTCGCCGAGACGCTCAACTAGGCGGAGCGCCCGGGCGCGAGAGGTCTCGAGTGAGCCGGCGAGCCGCGCGACAGAGAACGGCTGATTCTCTCCCCCGCCGGTGTGGTGATAGAGTTGCTTCAACGCATCTTCGAGGCGGACCCGTTCGGTGAGATGCACCACATGACGTAGCCGGGCGACGAGACCAATCTTGGGCCAGAAAAGGACCAGGAAGACCCCGACGATCAACCCGAAAAGGAGGAGAGCGGCCTCAGGAGAAAGCATGCCCGTACTCCGTGGAAACCCAGTTAATCATAGGGTAATCAATAAATTAGTCTTGCCTAAAAATCAAGCCCGAGCATCGGTTATCAGCTGTAGCAGCGGGGTCAAGATCCGCTCCGACATCCCCCAAACAACCCCTTCATCAAGGTGGTAACCTGGCAGTGTGAGATTCGAGGGAGCCCGGTCAAAGACGAAGGGGCGATAGGTGTCGGCCGACATGAGAGTGGCCAAGGGAACCCAGGTGGCCAATGCGACCTCTTGATTTGGCTGGAGGGGAGCGGGCCTCTGGAGGGTGAAGACGAACGGACGGACGCTGATTGGTGGGAGCACTGGGGTCAGCGGCGCCAGATCGTCGAGCACTCCTAGGCAATCCTTGGGCTGTAACACAAGGTGTAACTCTTCGGCCGTCTCGCGGGTTGCGGTCGCGAGGAGGTCAGTATCTTCATCTGAGGCACGGCCACCGGGGAAGGCCATCTGGCCCGACCATGGGTCGCCTGCTATTTCGGCCCGCTGGATCATCAGGATCCGTTCGGTGGGCTCGCTGGTCAGGACGATGGCGACCGCAGCTTTTGCGCGTCGCGCTTCATTGACCTCTTTCGGCGGACGCTGACTCAGGTCAATCCTCAGGCGATCGATCCAACTCAATTGAGGCCACAACCTCCACCGCAACACCCGCTGGGTGGCGTCAACCCACTGGTTGCCTCACGGGGGGTCGCGGAGGCCCGTCGGGGCTGAGCGGGAACGCTCAGTAGCCGATCCACCTCCGCGCCTTGGCAACTGGGGCAGCGGATACGATCCGTACTCCGCGCCAGGACCTCAAAGCGAGCATCGCACGTTGTACAGTGATAGTCAAAGAGCGGCATTATTCGACACTCGGTGTTATTGCAGTCGGGTGGAAAAGAAGGCGGTCGTTCGATCAATGACTTGTTCCAACGCCGGAGTGAATCCTGCAAATGGGTGGACTGCTCCAAAGGTGTGTCCGGTATTCTGAACAATAAACGAAGCTCTCCCTTCTCCCCGCCGAGCAGACTCCCAGAGGTGTTCCGCTTCGGCGACGGGCACTGCCTCGTCTGCGGCACCGTGAATCAGAAGCCACGGAATGGTCAGTCGCTCCGCGGCTCCGACGATGCTGAGGGACTCGGCACCTTCCGCTTCGACCTCATCGAGCACGTCGATGTACATCGGAAGAACCTCCCCAGTACGAGCGTTGGTGATGTTAAGGAGACCGTCCCGCCGCCATTGCTCCCGCAGTTGATCCCCCCAACGTTCCACTGTGGCCACGGCGGCCCAGGTAACCAGGGCCGACACTCGGGGAAGACGCGCTGCGGCTAAGATACTCACCCCCCCTCCGCGGCTATGACCCACCAGCCCGATGCTGGAAGGCTGGGGGACTCCCAACTGACCTTCATCAAGCGCTTCGAACACCGTGGCGATATCAGCTAACTCGGCGTTGAACGTGTTGTGTCCAAAGCGATCAGGCCAAGCGAAATGGCCCTCATCATCCACTCCACTCCCACTTACATTCAGAGACACCGCGGTGAATCCCGCCTTGGCCAACCGATCGGCGAGGGGCGGAAACATGCCCCAGTCCTTGAACCCCTTGAAACCGTGCAGGATGACGACTGCGGGTTGGGGTGAGGTGATGGCCCCGGTCCCAACCCTGACGTCAATGAGAATGGGTCCGAGTTGACCGGCAAGGGTGTACTTCGTCAGCTGCGGAGTTGCCATCGTGCCTCCGAAAATCACAGGGCGTCGAGTACCGCTGGTTCGAGTAAGGTGAGTGATCCGTTGCTCGCATCCAGTCGGGCACGGCACCCGATCGGTACCGTCCACTGATCCTCTTGGTGCCCAATGGGGAATCCGCTCGCCACTGGGACACCGGACCCCGCAAAATAGTCATACAACACCTGGTAAAGGTCGAGTGGATCATTTTCGGGAGCGGGAGGCATTTTGGAGAACTGGCCTATGGCTACGCCAGCAAGCGCATCCAGGTGACCTGCGAGCCTCAGTTGAGACAACATTCGATCAACCGCGTAAAGTTCCTCGCCCACATCCTCAAGAAACAAAATCTCCCCAGCGAGTGAAGGCAGGTATGGCGTTCCAACCAGCGTTCTGAGAAGGGAGAGGTTCCCTCCGATCAAGCGCCCCACGGCCACACCACCAAGCACCGTCCTGACGCCAGGATACTGCAGCGTTCCATCAGCCGTGGGAGGGAGCGAAAGGTCCGCCGGTCGGTCGGCTGATGTAACGACTTGAACAAGATGTTCCTTGCTAAAGGGGGTGAGGTTCTGTCGAGCCACCGGGCCATGGAAGCCGACGAGTCCGGTCTGGGCATAGATCGCGAGGAGGAGTGCCGTGATATCGGAGTAGCCGATCACAACTTTCGGGTGAGCTTCAAGGGCTGCGTAGTCGAGCGTGTCCACAATCCGAGTGCAGCCAAATCCGCCTCGGAGACACCATACCCCATCCAGATCAGGGGCACTCAGAGCTTGAGTGAGGTCCTGGGTGCGGAGAGTATCCTGGCCCGCGAGGTACCCGTGGGACGCACCCGCATTGGGGAAGAGAACTGGTTCAAATCCAAGGGAGCAACAGAGTTGCTGGCTCCGGACCAAGTCATCCGATTGGATCAACGGACCGGATGGTGAAACTAAACCTATGCGGCTACCAGGTTTAAGTCGTTCGGGTCGGATG
>JAJCZW010000115.1 GCA_029262155.1 Gemmatimonadota bacterium | reverse complement strand
TCGAAACAACCACGCCACCCTGGGGAGTTCTGGGAGTTCGGCCGCGTGAGCGGCCCCATTGCGCCGAGCCCTGGGCGTCAGCCCAGGGGTCGAAACAACCACGCCACCCTGATCGATCGTTGATTCGATTGGGATCCTCGGGCTCACGCCCGAGGCTCGGCCATAAGGGGTGGCTTACGCCACCAGATAGATGGTGAATCAGGGCCGCGTGAGCGGCCTCACTGCGCCGAGCCCTGGGCGTCAGCCCAGGGGTTAAAACGTACCCTCTCTAAGCTGTGCAAGTGTGAGTGTGGATTCTGGGCGTCACCCCAGGGGTCGATCGCTCCTAGAGATCGATCACCAACCCATCGTACCCCGGCTCTATCCCGTCCGGGAGTCTCGAAGCCAGGTCGGCGTGACCGGTTTCATGGGTTAGGTGGGTCAGGAAGGTGCGTCCGGCCCCGATCGACACTGCTGCCTCGATCGCTTCCGGAATGCTGAGATGGGTCGGGTGGGGACGCCACCAGAGGGCGTTCAGCACCAGCACCTCGATTCCATCCAGTTCACGACGAATCGACTCCGGAACCGATTGCGTATCGGTCAGGTACGCGATGGGCCCGATGCGATAGCCAAATACTCGCATCGGACCATGTTCCATTCCCAGTGGGCGTACCTGCACTCCGGCTATCGAGACGGGGTGTCCGGCTTCGATCGGGTGGAGTGTCAGACTCGGTTTACTCGTACCGCGAACCGGCTGCACGGTGTCGTCGAAGATGTATTGGAAGCTGGTTCTGATTTGCTTGAGGGCCTCGGAGGGTCCGTACAGAGGAAGGGGGGCTTGTGCCTGCACGCTGAAGATCCGGAGATCGTCGATTCCGTTGATGTGATCTGCGTGGGCATGAGTGTAGAGGACCGCATCGACTTGGGAGGCACCGGCTCGCGTCAACTGGAGCCGGAGTTCCGGGCTGGTATCTATCAGAAGGGAGACGCCCCCATCGCTCTCGAACAGCGCGCTGGTCCTGGTTCGCTTGTCGCGGGGATCTTCGGAGGTGCAAACCTCGCATCGGCAGCCAACCTGCGGGACGCCGAATGACGTTCCGGTCCCGAGGAGGGTCAGCTTCATCGCTCCGCCTATCCACCCATAGCTGGGGGGGGGGCCAGGAAGGACGGCTTCGGGAGGTTGTGTTCCCGTGACTGATCGAGAGAAACGAGCACGCTATACCGTCTCAATCTTGAGCAAATTGGTTGTTCCGGCCACATCAAAAGGTACTCCGGCAGTCACCACGACCCGATCACCGGGTTTGGCGAGTCGAAGGTTGTGGATTCCGGACCGCGCGAGGGGAATCATGGCGTCGTAGCTCGGCACGTGACCCACCAGCACCGGGACAACGCCCCAAACAAGACTGAGCTGACGATAGGTTTCGACCTCAGGTGTCACGGCGAGAATGGGGACCTCGGGACGGTACGACGCGACGGTTCTTGCCGTAAAACCGCTACTCGTAAAACAGACAATAAGGGGGGCTTGAAGTAGTTCCGCTGCAGCGCAAACCGCCACGGCGATCGCGTCTTCCGTCTGGGTGTCTCGATGCTGTTTATGGTGAAGCCCCACGACGCTCCAACTCGACGCATCCCGATCTCCCGCTCGGCGGTGACGCTCAACCTCTCGGGCGATCCGATCCATTGCCAATACTGCTTCCAGAGGATGTGCTCCGATCGCCGTCTCGGCGGAGAGCATGACCGCGTCCGTTCCATCGAGGATTGCGTTGGCTACGTCAGATGCCTCGGCACGCGTCGGGCGGGGAGCTTGGACCATTGATTCGAGCATCTGGGTTGCTGTAATCACCGGCTTTCCGTGTAAGCTCGCCTCGCGAATAAGCCGCTTCTGGACCATTGGGACCTGTTCGAATGGGAGCTCGACGCCAAGATCTCCCCGCGCAACCATGACAGCGTCTGTGGCCTCAAGGATTTCCTCCAAGTTCTCAAGCGCCGTATCCTTCTCGATCTTCGCTACGATTCGTATCCTCGAGTCCTTAGGAAGGAGTCGTCTCAGGCCGTGGATATCCTCAGCCTTCCGGACGAACGAGAGTCCGATGAAGTCGACGCCGAGAGTGATCGCTCGAGCCACCTCTTCTTCGTCCTTTTCCGTGACGGCCGGGGCGGAGACTGCGACCCCTGGCAAATTCATTCCTTTGTTGGCCTTGAGTATCCCACCATAGTGAATTTCAGCCACCACCCGGTCTCCAGCGATCTCAATGACCTTGGCGGACAGGAGGCCGTCATCGAGGAGGATCGTCGCTCCTGGGGCAACGTCGCAGGCAAGCCCGGCGTACGTGGTTGGGATTTCCGTTGGGTCAGCGGTAGTTTCCGGAGCAAAGACGACCCGCTTCCCACTTTCCAGAACTATCGGGGCAGGGAGCTTTCCCACCCGAATTCTCGGACCGTGGAGATCGACCAAAATCGCTGAGGAGTGGTCATTCTGTGCCTGGATCTTCTGGACCATCCTAATCCAGTCCGAGCGGAGTTCAGGGGTTCCATGGGAGGCGTTTACTCGGACAACATCTACTCCCGCTTTGAGGAGAGTGTTCGTCTTGTCCTCGGTCGCCCAGGCGGGGCCTAGGGTGGCAACAATCTTGGTTCTGCGAACATCAAGGGTCACGAATTCAATCCTTCATGCGGTGGGTCAATATCATCGCGTACGCTGGTGATGCGGAGGAGGAAACTAACCGCTGGAAGCGTGAAAAGCACCGATTCCTAGGAGAGTCGGTAGAGGAGGACGGCTCAGATCAAAGATGGGGGAGTGGGTTGGAGTGACAGTCATCAGGTGAATGTGGAAAAGCAGCAAACCGCTGTTCTACCTGGAATGACTGGTCTCCGAGCGAAAAGAAGTAGACTAGTCGGGGATTTTCCACATGGTGGTAACAGCTATCCTGGGTGACTAATAATGCGCCGAACTGCGGCGGTACAGCAGTGTGGAAAATGGTGGTTTTCCACGGGTGGAAAGGTGGATTCCGGGGATGGATTGGCGCTAAGGTGCGAAAGAACGGTCACTTAGGCTTCGATCGCTGTTTCCACATACATCCTTGCTCGTAAGTTTTTCATTCACAATTAATTAACACGTTCTTTTAATGTGGAAAATTATATATATGACAGTGTCGTTCGGGCCGCTTCTTGGGGTTCTAAGTAGGCCATGGGGGCCGAGATGAGGGTATTCCAGGCGTTTGACCAGATGGCCCTGACCGGTCTAGATTGGCCCACTGTATTTCGACCAAACTTTGCATTGCAGTCTCACCCGGAAAAGTGGAGCTCGCATGTCTAAGCCGGCGGATCACCTCACCGCTCTCTTCGAGGGTGCGGTCAGGCGGCGAGGCCCTGGTGTGGAAATCGTCGATCCCCAAAAACTCCAAAGTCCGGCCATGGATGGTCTCGTGCGGGCGGCGGTCTTCGGATCAGAGGCCGATCGGGAGGCGGCCCGCTGGCTTCTCTGGGAACTGGGGCAGGCATCGGGGGTCCGTCCAGCTTCGATTCACGATATTTACCTCGCCCGGGGCCGGGGGGAGTGTGGGGGCTTTACCGTCCCAGCAATCAATGTTCGTATGATGTCTTACGATACAGCCAGGGCGGTATTTCGGGCTGCCATCGGGCGAAAGGCCGGGACTATTCTCTTGGAGATTGCCCGGTCCGAGATCGCCTACACCGACCAACGTCCCGCCGAATACGTTGCTGTCCTTATCGGCGCAGCCCTGCGAGAAGGCTATGACCTTCCGCTCTTTATTCAGGGTGACCACTGCCAGGTCAACCAGAAGAAGTACGCCGCTGACCCCGCCAACGAGGTGGGGGAGGTGAAGAAGCTCATTCTGGAAGAGGTGGGGGCGGGTTTTTACAACATTGACGTCGATACCTCTACGCTGGTGGACTTGAGCCACGAGACCCTTCCGGAACAGCAGCGCCTGAATTACGAGCACGCAGCCGAGATTACGGCGACCATTCGAGAGGCGGAGCCATCCGGGGTCACAGTCAGCGTCGGTGCGGAGATTGGCGAAGTTGGGATGAAGAACAGCACCGTCCTGGAACTCCATGCCTTTATGACCGGCTATCATAAGGCTCTTGCCGGGCTTGGGGATGGTTCCTATGTCGGCATCAGCAAGATTTCGGTACAAACGGGCACCTCGCACGGGGGAATTGTCCTGCCCGATGGGTCCATCGCCGAGGTCAAGCTTGATCTTGAGGCCTTGGAGAGCTTGAGCCAGGTCGCTCGCGATTCGTATGGACTCGCTGGTGCGGTCCAACATGGTGCCAGTACCCTGCCATCAAACGCCTTTGGCAACTTTTCCCGCATCGAAACCGCCGAAATCCATCTGGCGACAAACTTCCAAAACATTGTGTATGATCATCCTGCCTTGCCATCTGAGCTTCGGAACCGAGTGTTGGCGTGGCTCGATGAGAATGCCTTGGGTGACCGGAAGGAAGGGGATACGGAGGAGCAGTTCCATTACCGAGCTCGGAAACGGGCGATCGGTCAGTTCAAGCGTGAATTCTGGGATCTTGATCCGACCGTGCGTGATGCTATTGCGGGGGATCTGGAACAGACGTTTGATTTCTTGTTCGAACAGTTGGGAATAGGGGAGACAGATGCGTTGGTTCGCCGGCTGGTGGACCCACCACTCCTCCATCACCGTGACTTGACGACCGTCACCGTCTCAGCGGTAGACGATCCGGACGCAGGAGAATAGGAGAACACTCATGGGGGACCGGCAGAAAGACGATGATGTGGTGTATGTCGAACGGGACGACTCCCCGGCGGGCCACTCGGTGGTTTGGTTTCTCCTTGGGGCGGTCCTTGGGGCCGGGGCGGCGTTGTTGCTGGCGCCCCAGGCCGGAGATGAAACGCGTGAGGCCATCGGACGACGTGCCCGGCGTCTCAAAGAGGCGACTGGGGAGAGGATCGAGGCCCTCCGCGATCGGTGGAACGACGGAGACGACGACGAACCGGATAACCCCCAGGACGATGAGAGCCAGGAAGAGGATGATGAGAAGCAAGGGAGTGGCGCCAAGCGGAAGGGGCGTTCGCGCGGCCGACGGGTTGCGAGCACCGCGCGGAAGGAGTTGGAACGTCGGCTCGCCAGCGCACGGGCCCGGCGCGCCCAGGCAGAGGATGCAGAGGATGCAGAGGATGCAGAGGATGCTGATGCTGGGGAGTCGGTCGACTGAACTCAGGAGTGCGAGGTGGCGTAGCCCATAGATTCTGGGGCTTTGTGCGGCGGACGGCCCGCGGGGCACACGAGAGTAATCTTCCGTTTCTCGCAAGCGCACTCACCTTTGACGCCCTCATGGCGTTCATTCCATTCGTGCTCCTCTTCCTCGTCGCCGTCAGTACCCTGGTCCAGGGCACCGTGGCAGCAGGGGCCGATCCGAACCGTCTGTTTGAGCCGTTTCTTCCGCCCCATCAGGTTCCCAACCAGGTCGACCCTCTCGCGGGCGCCGAGGCGCTCTTGGTTCGCATCGCGACGCAAGGCGGGCGCATAGGAATTGTTGCCGTCCCACTCTTCCTCTGGTTCTCGACCCGCCTTTTCGCCGGGATTCGGGGTTCGCTCAATCTGATCTACGGCGACGAAGCGCGGCACCCCGCTGGGGGGGTCATCCTCTCCTTCATCAAGGGGAAGGTGCGCGACGCGGGGATGGTGCTCGTTGCCTTGAGTCTCCTGCTTGTGCACTCCACATTGAGTGGTTCCCTGGCGGTGTTGACCGCGCGGGGGAGTGCTCTCGCCCCCAACCTTCGATTCCTGGTGTCCTCGGTGGGGCAACTCGTGTTTTTTCTCCTGGCCTTTGGGTTCTTGGTCGCGTTGTTCCTCGTGCTTTATCGTTATGCCTCCTTTCGGCCCCTGGAATGGCGGGGGGCGTTGGTGGCATCCCTTTTCAGTGCAAGTGCGTTTGAACTGGCGAAGCGTCTCTTCGGACTGTATCTCACTCGAGTGATTACCCTCGAACAACTGCGCTTAGACGCCAATATCATAGCCATCTTGCTTGTGATGCTCTGGATGTGGTATACAGCATTCGTCTTTCTTCTCGGTGCCGTGGTCGCGGATACATGGGAACATCCTGATCGCTCGCACCGCCCGACACCCCTCCTCTCCTGAAGGATCTGTGATGCGCGCCCTCTGGCTTTGTCTGACCGTTGTGCTCCTTCCGCAAGGGGTGGTAGCACAAACTCCATTTGAGTGGTACGCCCGGGGGCCCTATCGAGCAGCTGTCCCCCGACCCGATGCTCTTATGGGTCACCCGATCGGGACCCGCCATACCATGTTTCACGAGCAACAAGCTGTGCTCGATAAGATGATCGCCGCCGCCCCTGATCGGGTGCGAACCGAGGTCATTGGCCGGACAGCTGAGGGGAGAGTGATGCGGGTGCTCCTCATCTCGGCTCCGGAGAATCTGGCTCGGTTGGATGCTATACGGGGAGAGCTACAGGCCCTCGCCCATCCCCGTGAAACCACGGAAGCCGAGGCGGCTGCGATCGCGGAGCGCCTTCCTGCGGTCATCATTCTGACCCACTCGATCCATGGGAACGAACCGTCTGGCTTCGAAACCGCGATGATGACCGCCTACCAGCTGCTTGCATCGAACGAACCGGCGACGCTCGCAATCCTTCAGAACGTGATCACGATCATCAACCCAACGCAGAATCCTGATGGTCATGAACGGTTCGCCGCATGGAACAATTCGGTTGCCGTGGCGGCGGACGATCCCGCTGCGCTGGAGCAGTCGGAACCGTGGAGCATCCAGGGTCGCTTTAATCACTACCGGTTCGATATGAACCGCGACTTCGTTGCGCAATCACAACTCGAAACCCAAGCCTTGGTGCGTACGGTGTTGCGCTGGCGCCCCCAGGTGGTCGTCGATCTCCATAGCACGACCAGTCAATTCTTCTTCCCACCAACGGCGCGTCCGATGCATCCAAACGTCGGCCCGCTCCAGGCCAAGTGGGAGAATCATTTTGGTCGTGGGAATGCCGCGGCGTTTGATCGTTTCGGATGGCAATACTACGTGCGCGACATCTTCGACTACTTCTACCCGGGCTACGTCGATATGTGGCCTTCGCTCAGCGGGGCGACGGGGATGACCTACGAGACCGATGGCGGCCCCGAGCTCAGACTTCGAAAGGCCGATGGGACGGTGATGACCTTCGCGATGGGGATCGCCCACCATTGGACGGCCTCGATGGCGACGCTGGAGACTCTGGCAGCCAACAAGACCGAACGACTCCGGGATTATTACGCGTTCCGTCGTGACGCGATGCGAGAAGCCGCCGCACAGCCCTTGCAGCGGGTGGTTGTTCTCCCGGGCCGGGATCCGGGGCACACCCTGCAGGTGATGCAGCTCCTTGCCCGGCAGGAAATTGAGGTGCGACGTGTGGATCATCCCTTTGAGAGCCGATCCGCACACTCGTATCTCATCGGGGGGACAACCCGTCAACAGTTCCCCGAAGGGAGCTACGTCATTGACCTGGTCCAACCCAACGCTCGGTTGGCGCGAACGCTTCTCGAACCGACCGCGCAACTCGACACCGGCTTTGCCCGGATTCAGGTCGAACGGTTCCAGCGCAACCGGCGCCGGGGTACTGCCGCCAGCCGAGAGGGCTATGAGTTCTACGATCTCACGGCGTGGGCCCTCCCGTACACCCACGGCCTCTCCGCGTACTGGACAGAGGATGCGTCGCCGGTCGGCGGCGCCCTGGTCGACGAAACGACCGAGTTGGCTGGCCGCGCCATGCCGCCTCGGGCCCAATCGGCCTATCTCTTCCCGCCAGGCGAAGAGGCTTCGGTTCGTCTCGCACTCCACCTTCTAGGCGAGGGGTTTGCGGTTGGTGTTGCTGGTGATCCCCTCGAAGCGGATAGCGTGACGTACCCAGCCGGAACCTATGTCGTCCGCATCCAACGCAATCCGAACACGCTGCACGAGCGTCTCGCCATCCTCGCCGCGGAAGCCCACGCCAAGGTGAGCGCGGTACACTCCGCGTATCCCTCCGCTGGACAGTTCGGGGTGGGGAGCGAATCGGTGCGGGCACTCAAGACACCCAAGATTCTCCTTGCGGCGGGGGCGGGTGTCTCCCAAACCGCCTACGGCGATGCCTGGTTCTACCTCGAGCATGAACTCAGGTACCCCATCGTTCCGGTCGCCCTGAGCGCGTTGGGGAGGATAACGCTATCGGACTACAACGTCCTGATCATTCCCGACGGATCGGCGGGTCGGATGGTCCGGGAAATCGGAGACGCAGCCGATCGGTTGAAGGCATGGGTCAGGGAAGGGGGTGCGATCATTGGGATGGGTGGAGCCGGAGCGCTCCTCGCCCGAAAGGAGTTTGGCCTGACCACCGTTGGACGTGTCGGCGAGAAACCTGAGGGGGAGGGAGAAGGCAAGGGGGGGGCAACCGACAGTACCGCCCAGCAAGCAGCGGGGTCGGGCCCTCCGCTCATCAGCCCAACAGCACCAAGTGCAACCGAACCAGAACGGGTGCCAGGCATCATTGTGCGTGCGACGCTGGATCGTACCCACTGGCTCACCTTCGGGTACGAGGGGACGAACCTCGCCGTCCCGGTCCAGGGCGGGTTCCTCTCACCTTCGAAACGGGGTGATAACCCGGTTGTGGCGGTGGGAGATAGTACCCTCCTCTCTGGGTTCACGTGGCCCGGCAACACCGAGCGGCTGCTCGATGGGTCGGCGTGGGCGGTGGTGGAAAACGTGGGACGTGGCACCGTGGTGTTGTTTGCCGAGAACCCACTCTATCGTGCCTTCTGGCGGGGGACGGCAGGGCTGTTTACCAACGCAATCCTGAATGGCCCTGGTCGGTAGTCTCGATGGTGCGAGATCTATCCGGTACGTGGGCTCCGTTTTACGAGTCGGGCCGGGTATATTCCCTCCGCCCCAGGTCCGGAGGGTATCGGCGCGTGAATCGCGTCAGGACCTTGCCGGTAGCAGCGCTAAGCGATGTCCGGTATTGCTTCGGAGTGCCTGGGGCACTTTTCTTCTTATGACCATTGCTCTCGCCCGTCGTTACCGTCCTACCCGGTTCTCTGATCTGTTGGTCCAGGATCATGTAGCCGAAGCCCTGCGTGGGGCCGTGAGCCGTGGGCGGGTGGGCCATGGGTATCTCCTCACTGGTCCCCGAGGAGTCGGGAAGACCACCGCCGCGCGCATCCTCGCGATGGCACTCAATTGCGAACGGCGTGGTGAGGACGAAACTGGTGAGCCCTGCGGCGAGTGCGATAGCTGCCGTCGGATCTGGGCCGGATCAGCCAATCTGGATGTAGTGGAAATTGATGCCGCGAGTAACCGCGGTGTCGACGATGCCCGCGACCTGCGTGAGCGCGCGATGTATGCCGCCTCACAGGAGGGGCATCACAAGGTCTACATCGTGGACGAAGCGCACATGCTCACCCGTGAAGCATGGAACGCGTTGCTCAAGATTCTCGAAGAGCCTCCCCCCGGCGTCGTCTTTGTCTTCGCCACCACCGAACCGCAGAAGATCGCGGCCACCGCGGCCCCCGTGATGTCCCGGCTCCAGCGGTTCGACTTTCGTCGGATCGGCCCCGGTCCGATCCAGACCCGCCTGCGGGAGGTGCTCGCAGCCGAGAATCTGACCGCCGACGATGACGCTCTGTTGCTCATTGCGCGCTCCGCCGACGGTGGGATGCGGGATGCGCTGTCCATTCTCGATCAGTGCCTGAGCTTTAGCGAAGGAACGGTGACAGCCGAACGGGTGAGGAGTCTTCTGGGCCTGGTCGACGATGAAGCCTTTGCCGAAGTGCTCGCGGCGGTCTCTACCCATGACTCCGCGGCGGTGTTTCCCCTGGTCGATCGTCTCATGGAGGCAGGGGTTGATCTTGGTGAGTTCATGGCGGGATTGGCCGACACCATCCGGTCGGTTCTCAAGGCCCAATTCGGTGCCACACCCGAGGCACTCACCGAGCGAGTGCAGGCGATGGTAGTGGAGTACCAGGAACGGATTCCTGCCGAGGACTTGGTGCGGATGCTTCGACTATTGTCGGAGAGTGAGACCGCGATTCGTCGGAGCGGCACCCCACGGCTTGTGGTCGAGACGTTGCTGCTCCGGTGGACCCTGATGGATCGAACCATCGACCTGGCTGCGGTGCTCTCTGACACCCCCCCAGTGGCAGGCTCGCCGACGCCGGCTCCCCAACCGCGAGCCGCCTCCACGAGGGTAGCCAGACCGCCCGCTCGGAAGGCGCCGTCTGGGCCTC
>JAJCZW010000114.1 GCA_029262155.1 Gemmatimonadota bacterium | reverse complement strand
TGGTCAAAGGACATCGGGTTCTGCCGTACTGTCCTCGGTGCGGGACCGTATTGTCGAGCCATGAACTCGCCTTGGGGTATGCCGAGGTGCAGGACAAGTCGGTGTACATTACCGTGCCGCTCGATGGTCCCGAAGGTTGGGAGTTGGTGGTCTGGACCACCACGCCATGGACGCTCCCCTCCAACGTCGCAATCGCGGTCCACCCGGACCTGGAGTATGGGGTCTATCGGATCCCATCATCTCAGGCCACGGGCGGCGAGCGACGCCTTTTGACTGCGACCGGGAGAGCGGAGTCGGTCACCATCGACGGTGTGCCCCTTGGAGAGTACCCCAACGAAGGGGTCGTGAAGGGTGAGGCGTTGGCTGGACGGACCTATCGTCGTCCCCTGGACATTGTCCCGCTCCCATCCGAGGGTCGGCATTCCGTCGTTGTCCCCGCTGAGTTTGTGACGGCGGAGGATGGTTCGGGCATGGTCCACCTGGCGCCGGCGTTCGGAGCCGATGATTACACAGTGGGGCAGGCCCAGGGCCTCGCGATGCTTCGACCGGTGGCGGCGGATGGCACTTTTCAGGGTACGACCTGGAGCGACCTCGAGGGAATGGAGGTAACCGCACCCGAGACTAACGTGCTCCTGATACGTCGACTCAAGGAAGCGGGCCGACACCTACAGACGGACCAGGTGGTTCACCAGTACCCCCATTGCTGGCGTTGCCGCACGAAGTTGATCTATTACGCGCGGGACTCGTGGTTTGTGCAAACCAGTGCGGTCAAGGAGCGGATGGTCGAGTTAAACGGCGCGATCGCCTGGCATCCTCCGGAGGTCGGGACAAAGCGCTTTGGGGACTGGTTGTCGAACAATGTGGATTGGGCCTTGTCCCGCGATCGATACTGGGGAACCCCCCTCCCGGTGTGGGTCTGTGATCGTGAGAAGGATCATGTGACGGTCATCGGTTCCTACGCCGATTTGGCCGATCGTGTTGGAACCCTTCCGGACGACTTCGACCCCCATCGCCCAGGCATCGACCGATACGCCTGGCCCTGCGAGTGCGGTGGGACGATGTGGCGGACGCCCGAGGTCATCGATACCTGGTTCGACTCGGGGGCGATGCCCTATGCCCAGTGGCACTATCCCTTTGAGAACACTGCCGACTTTGAGTCACATTTTCCCGCCGATTTCATTTGTGAAGGGATCGACCAGACCCGGGGGTGGTTCTACTCCCTGCTCGCGATAGCGACGGCTGCCTTCGACCAGCCCGCCTATCGCCATGTCATCGTCAACGAAATGCTCCTGGATTCTCGTGGCCAGAAGATGTCCAAAAGTCGGGGGAACATGGTGGATCCGTGGGAGGTGATTGCCATCCACGGGGTTGATGCGGTTCGGCTCTCCCTACTGGCCTCAAGCCAAGTGTGGTTGCCCAAGCGGTTCGACGCCCAGGCGATTCCCGAGATTGCGGGTGGGTTTCTCAATACCCTGCGAAACACCTACGATTTCTTCGCCCTGTACGCCGGTGACTGGACCCCGGCCGCCGACCCGGGCACCCCAATCCTGATTGACGAGTGGTTGTCACAAGCGCTGTCGGACTGTGTCCGAGATGTGACGGCGAACTGGGATGCCTATGACGTAACCACGGGCGTCAAGCGACTCACGAGCTTCGTAATCGATGAACTCTCCAATTGGTATGTACGGCTGAACCGTCCTCGGTTTTGGGCTCCGGACCAAGAGCCAGATCCTGCCGCGGTCCGGGCTCTCTACGAGGCCTTGACGACGGTGTGTCGGCTCGCCGCCCCGGTGTGTCCGTACGTGACGGATTGGATTCACCGCGCGCTGACTGAAACGAGCGTGCATCTCATGATGTTCCCCGAAGCCAAGCGCCACCAGGGCGCTCGTCTTACTGAATCGATGACGTCGATTCGGACGTTGGCCTCCCTTGGCCGGGCCGCGCGAGAGGCTGCTGGTGTGCGGGTTCGCCAGCCGCTCCGGGCGATGAAGGTGGCCGTGCCGGGTCGGGTCCTTCAGGGGCCGTTCCACCAGATGCTCGATCTGCTATCCCGGGAGGTCAATGTTCGCATGGTTGAAGTCGTGGAAACGGATGCCGACTTGGTCCGGTTGCGGGGGCGCCCACAGTTCCGAAGCTTGGGCAAGCGATACGGGAAACGGACTCCGGAAGTCGCCGCCGTGGTGTCCCGGCTCGAATCGGCGGAGCTCCGCCAGCTCGAGGCGGGCGAATCGATTTCCCATGAGGAGAACGGCGACGTGCTACGCTTTGAACCGGAGGATGTGCTGGTCGAGCGTGAAGTCACGACCGATTGGTTGGTACAAGCCAGCGGGGACCATGTGGTGGCACTGGATCCTCGGATGGATGATGACCTTCGCGACGAAGGCCTGGCCCGAGAAATTCTGAGTCGGGTCCAGCGACTACGCAAAGAGGCCCAGTTCGAGTATGCTACGCGGATTCGCCTTGCGATTCTCGGGAGCGACAGGGTCTTGCACGCTGCACGACAGCATGCCGACCTCATTCAACGGGAGGCCCTGGTGCGAGATTTCCAAGTGGGCGATCGCCTCGCGTCGTGCGTGGCCGAAGACACGGTAGAGGTTGACGGACAGCACGTAACGATTATGGTGGCCCCGTATTGAGTTGCGTGGCCACCGACTCTCGAACCATTGGATGTATCATGAACAAGAAGCAACTCAAACATCTTGGCGAACGACTTCTCGAGGAACGAGCACGAGTCATGAAGGAGCTCGGCCATTACGATGAATCGTTCAACAGCACCCTCCAATCATCGGGCGGCGACCTCTCAAGTTACTCGTTCCACATGGCCGATCAGGGGACGGACACCATGGAACGGGAAAAGCAGTTTCTCTTCGCCTCACAGGAGGGCCGCTACCTGTGGCACGTGAACGAGGCGCTGCGGCGACTCTACAACGATCCGAAAAACTTTGGGAAGTGCCACCAATGCGGACAGGACATCGGGTTTGAGCGACTCGATGCCTTACCTCACGCGCGGCTCTGTATCAGCTGCAAGGAAGCGGAAGAAGATGCCAAGCGGCGGTAATCGCCTCCGTTCGTATTTGGGTGTTGCCCTTGCAGTCGTCGCGATCGATTTCTGGACGAAGGTCGTCATTGAGGGAGCCTTCGATCGCAGTCGCGTGGTGTCGGTGCTCAGCGATGTCGTCCAACTCCGCCTGGTGTACAATCCTGGTGCGGCGTTTGGTCTGCATCTTGGGCCGTTCTCTCGGTGGATCTTTTTGGGTATCGCCCTTGCCGCCCTGGTCTTGCTCACTCGTATGGCCTTGACCACACCGCCCAGCGATCGATTCCGACTCCTGACGCTGGGACTTGTGGCTGGTGGGGCAGCAGGCAACCTGATTGATCGCGTTCGCAGCACGTTGGGTGTCGTGGACTTTATCGATGTTGGGATTGGGCTCACCCGATGGCCCACGTTCAACGTCGCCGATATCGGGGTGACCTGTGGCGCGATCGGCCTCGCGATATCTCTCTGGCGGGAAGATGCTCGCGTAGCGAAGACAAGCCCAGAATCGTCGTGAGGGCCCCCTGCAATATGGTCTGACGGTACTGACGGACCAGACCGAACGTCTGGACCGCTTTCTTGCCGACCAACTGGACCTCTCCCGCACCCAGGCAGCCCGGTTGGTGGCCGCAGGGGGCGTCATGGTGGATGGCAAGGTGGCCCGCGCCTCCCGTGTGCTCCAACGGGGTAACGCGGTCCATATCACTCTCCCAGAGGCGGAGCCCCCGCGGCAATTCCTTCCAAATCCCATCCCCCTCACCGTCGTATATGAGGATGATGATCTGGCTGTGATTGACAAGCCGGCTGGCTTGGTCGTCCATCCCGCTCCGGGTCACTGGGATGATACGCTCGTCAACGCTCTGGTAGCACGGGGAACGACCTTGGTCGGTGGCGCCGCGGGCCGCCCCGGAATCGTCCATCGCCTCGATCGAGACACCTCCGGTCTCTTGGTGGTTGCGAAGACTGATCTGGCCCACCGGAGGTTGACCCACGCCCTCTCGGCACGACGGATCAAGCGCACCTATGCCGCTCTGGCATGGGGTCATCTTGCCCGGGACACCCAGACGATCGACGAACCAATCGGCCGGCACCCTCGAGATCGGAAACGGATGACCGTTCGGCCTGAAGGGAAACAAGCCCGCACCGAGATTCATCGGATTGCCCGCTTTGATGTGGCCGATTTGCTCCACATCACGCTCGTGACCGGCCGTACTCATCAGATTCGAGTCCACCTTTCGCATGTAGGCCACCCGGTGGTTGGCGATCCGGTGTACCACGGCGGAGGCAGTCGTCGAGTGACCACTGGGCGCCGAGACATCGCGGTGGCCCTGGACCGGGCGACGCCCCGGCAGGCACTTCATGCTGCGGCCCTGGAACTCACTCATCCGATCACCGGGCAGCTCCTTGCACTGCAAAGCGAGTGGCCCCTGGACTTGCGAGAGGCGCTGTTGATTTGCTCTGACGCCCCCGACCGGATTGCCGTCGAGGAACCGCTCCGCTACCTTCGATTCTTCACGACCTGAAGGACGGTAGGCCGTTCGACTGCTTCGATGGCGCGTAGGGTCGCGCCGATTTGGAACCCCGATCGGGACGATTCGAGAGATCGTCCCTCTCCCGCAGGTGACTCGAATCCCGGGGACTCCTGCGGAGGTTTTGGGGCTCATCAATGTCCGGGGCGGAATAATTACCGTGTTGGATGCGCGCGCCCTGTTCAGCACTGGGGGCATCGCCAAGCCAGAGTTGGTCTTATTGTTGGAGATTCGCGGACGACTCGTGGGGTTAGCCGTGGCTGAAGTCGAGGATCTGATCGAGTTTGGTCCCGAAGTGGGGGCGACGCCCCCGTTGGAGGTCCCAGATTTGGAGGGTCTCATCAGCCCAGTGTTTATCAGCCCAGCGGTCACTCCGAAATAACCGCGGCCGGTGCGCCACACGGCCCTAACTGCATGGGAGGAACGCACGTGGGTCAAACCGTTTTAGTGTGTGATGACGCGATCTTCATGCGGACCATGATTACGGACATCCTCACCCAGGCAGGGTACGAGGTCATTGGAGAAGCCGAGAGCGGCGCCCAAGCAGTAGAGCGCTACCGAGAACTCCGCCCCGACATGGTTACCATGGACATCGTGATGCCGGACATGGGTGGGATCGATGCCGTACGGGAAATCGTCAAGGCCGATCCCGATGCCAAGATCCTGATGTGCAGCGCGATGGGTCAACAAGCCTTGGTGGTTGAGGCGATTCAAGCCGGGGCCAAGGACTTTGTCGTGAAGCCGTTCCAGCCATCGCGCGTGCTCGAGGCCGTTCAGCGCCTCCTCGTCTGATTGGGGCAGGGTGGATCTCGACAAGTACGTCGCCCTCTTTCTTGCTGATAGTCGCGAGCACCTCCAGCAGTGCAACGCGCTGCTGCTGGATTGGGAGCGGTCACCTACGTCCGCAGCGCCGGTCGCCGGGCTCTTTCGGTCGGTCCACACCATCAAGGGTATGGCCGCCACCCTCGGGTATGGCCAACTCGCCTCCCTCAGTCATGCTCTCGAAGATCTCCTCGCAGAGGTACGGGATGGCGGACTCGTCCCCAATAGTGACCTCCTCGATCTCTGTTTTCGTTCGGTTGACGCGCTCGAAGCCGGCATTGAGCCGGCGGTCGAGGGGCAGGATGCCACACTCGAGATCGACGACATGGTTGCCGCCCTCAATGAGGTCGTCCGTCCGGGGGAGGAAGCGCCTGAAGTCGATGTCCATCGTACCGGGGAGTTTGCTATCCCCGTTGGGATTGGTGCTCCGGTTGGCCGACCGGTGCGGGTCACCCTTCGCCCTGGCGCCGAGATGGCTGGTGCCCGAGCAGCGCTCGTTCTCCTGAAGGCGGAGCTCCTTGGGAAGGTGTCCGCCGTCTTCCCTCCTCGTGACACCTTTCATACGCCGGTTTTCGGAGGGGAACTTACCTTTCGTCTGACCACCTCGGCGACCGATGACAGGATCGCTGAGGTGATCCGCGGGGCCGGGGATGTCCTGACGGTGACGGTGGGTGACCGTCTGGCCGCGCCGACAAGGACAATGGGGCGGCAAGTCCGCGTCACACTGGAACGGTTAGACGATCTATTGAACCAGGTGAGTGAACTTGTCGTGGCCTCGAATCGACTCACCGAACTCGTCGAACAACACCGTGACTCTCCCCTTGAGGACGCTGTGGGCCGGGTGGCTCGTTTGGTCGCCGAAGCCCAAAGCAGCGTGACCGAAGCTCGCCTTGCCCCGGTTGCGGAAGTGTTCGACCGTTTTCCACGACCGATTCGGGATTTGGCCAGGGAGTTGGAGAAACGGGTCGCCATCATCATTGAGGGTGGGGACATCGAACTCGATCGTTCGATCTTGGATGAATTGGGCGACCCGCTTCTCCATCTGCTCAGGAATGCGGTCGACCACGGTCTCGAAGCCCCGGCAGAACGTGTCGCTGCCGGTAAGCCACCAGAGGGACGCATCCTACTCCGGGCCACGCGAGAGCAGAACACGGTGCTGATCATGGTCCGAGACGACGGTCGGGGAATTGACCGGCCGGCCGTTGAGATCAAGGCCCGGAGCGAGGGGTTTCTGGCCCATGACCAAGCTCTTGCCGACGATGATGCCCTCCTCGCCCTCCTCGGAAAACCAGGGTTTAGCACCAATGTTGAAGTGACAGGTGTGTCCGGTCGGGGAGTGGGGATTGATGTGGTGCTCACTGGGTTTCGAGCGATCGGTGGTCGGGTGACCCTACGGACGAACCCCGGGGCGGGGACAACCTTCGAACTTCGGCTTCCACTGACCCTCGCCATCGTGCAGGCGCTTCTGGTGACCGTCGGTGCCGAGCGCTATGCGCTCCCACTCGCCTTTGTGGCAGAGACAGGTCAGGTTGAACGATCGCCCGACCAGGCCAAAGGAGGCCCCATCAGTTATCGGGGGGGGAGTCTGCAGGGGATTGCACTGGATGCCTTGGTCGGTGCGTCAGAGTGGCAGCAACGCGTTGGGCATCGCCGTCCGGTCGTCGTGCTCGAAACCGGGCATCGTCGCATTGGCCTCGTGGTAGATACATTAGTAGGGAGACAGGATATTGTGGTGGAACCGGTTGATGCGCCACGCGGTACGCCGCCGTGGATGAATGGGGCAGCGATCTTGGGCGATGGGCTCCCTATTCTGGTGCTTGATCCGGCGGCCCTCGTCTGAGGCGGAGGATGGACATGGACGATTTGCTACAACTTTCTGAGATCGAGCGTGATGCCCTGCGGGAGGTGGCCAATATTGGGGCGGGCCACGCGGCGACGGCGCTCTCGCAGATGACAGGACGCACCATCATGATTGACGTCCCCGAAGTGAACATCCGGCACCTGGAAGAGGTGGCCGAGATGTTGGGGCCGCCGGATACCGTCGTCGCGGGTATCCTCATGCATATGATGGGTGACCTGACTGGGCGGACAATGGTGGTCCTTCCGGAAAGCTCGGCCCGATCCCTGTGTGATATCCTCTTGGGTCGCCAAAACGATTCCACCGTTTCCTTCAGTGAGATGGAACTGTCTTCGCTCAAAGAGACGGGGAATATTCTAAGTTCCGCCTACCTCAACGCCTTAAGTGATTTCATGGGGATGATGCTGGTGCCGTCTGTTCCTAGTCTCGTCCTGGACTTCGCCGGTGCCGTCCTCACCAGCACCTATTTGAGTTTTGGCCAAGAACGCGATGTGGTTTTTTGCGTCGATACCGCTTTCCGTGTCGAGGGTGAGGTTGAGAGCCTCCAGGGTGAGTTTCTGCTTCTGCCCGACGTGCCCTCGTTGCAGGCCATTCTCGGCGCCATCGCCGTGGAGTAAACATGGCGAGCCCCCAGGGTGCGGACCGGCGATTGGCGTCGCTGCGAGCGCTGGCTCGCCGCATTGATCCCTCGGACCCGGGCGCCCAAAACAATCTTGGATACCTCTGCTTTCACCACGCGTTGATCTCTGAGGCACTGGAGTGCTTTCGACGAGCGCTCGAGCTCGACCCGCGCATGGCCGTGGCGAGGGCAAACCTTGAGCAGATTGCTCGGGAATCGGGTGAACTTGATGTCCGGATCGTGGAGCTACAAGAGCAGATCCGGCGCACACCCTTCGACGTTGATGCTCGGCTTGAACTCGGCCGTGCGTATATGGGATCGGGACAATATGATCGGGCGATGGAGCAGTTGGAAGAGCTTCACCGCCTGCGGCCCGATGATGCGACTGCGTTGGTCCAACTGGGACTGGTGGCTCAGGCAGAAGGGCAGCCCGAGATGGCTGGGGAGTGGTTCGAGCGAGCCTGTGAGGCCGATCCAGCGAGTTCCGTGGCGAGAGTGTACCTCGGGGAAGCCCTGTACCATCGGGGTATGAATGAGGCCGCGCTGGCGGCACTGACGGAAGCGACCACGCTCGCTCCGACCAACGCTGATGCACATTACCTGCTGGGCTTTGTGTACGGCGACATGGGGCGACACGAGGCGGCCCGAGCAGCCACCCGGCGGGCAATTGATCTCAAACCGACCCTTGCCTCATCGGATACGAGTCTTCGGATTGAGTCCAACCCGGCTGGGCAGCAAACGGCCCTGGCTATTGCCAAGGCTGCAGAAGCCGATGAGGAGAGCGGGCCCGCCGAGCCAGGCCGGCAGGCACACTTGCGTCTGGGATTGGCCTTTCGTCAACGTCGCTACTACAGCGAAGCCTTGCGTGAATACCGACTGGCGCTGGAGACAGGAGAGGATCGGACCGCTGCGCTCAGAGGGATGGCCGAGGTGGCGTTGGCGAAGCAGGACCTACCCCAAGCGTTGGAACTGTACCGGGCACTCCTCGAAACCCAGCCGGGCAACAGTGAGGCCTGGAACGAGTATGGGGTGTGCCTTTACCAGTTGGGTCGGCAGGCGGATGCTCGGGAGGCGTTCCAAAAATCGGTTGACCTTGATCCTTCGAATGGCCTCGGGTGGAACAACCTCGGTGTCACTCGAGTCACGGATGGAGCTGACGAGGAGGCACAACGAGCGTTTGCAGCAGCGGTACGGGCACTTCCCGACCTCGTGCCGGCATCCTTGAATGTTGCACTCCACCACTTTCACCGAAGACGATTCCAAGCCGCCATCGAATGCTTTCACGAGGTGTTAAAGCGTGACTCTGACAACCCGCTGGCGTGGAACGGGATCGGATTGGTTCTGATGGAACTCAAACGCCACGGCGACGCGCGGAATGCCTTCGGACGGGCCGTGGAGATCGCGCCCGAGATGGCGGTCGCCCGATATAACCTTGGCTTCGCCATGAGCCAACTCGGCGAGTTCGATGCGGCACTTCGCGAGACAAAACGGGGGCTTGAACTCGATCCGTATTATGTCCCCCAAAAATATTCCATGACGCTGCGGCTGGAGAACGGGACGTCAACCATCGAAGTCGTTCCAGAGTCAACGGCTCAGGTGGGAGCCGAGGAGGTGAAAGGCTTCCAATTTGATCAGGGGTTGCTGGACGATGTGTTCCACCGGCTCGTTGACACGGCCGAGCCGCAGTCGGACGAACCCTTGTCCGAAGATTCGTACGCGCTGGCTCGTGATTACCTCGCGAAAGGACTGCTCGACGCGGCGGCGAGTGAAGTGCATCGAATCCAACAACGCGGAGGGAGCACTGGGCAAGGAGCGGCTGTCTTGGGGGAGGTGTTTGCACGGCGAGGCCTCTACGGTGAGGCGCTCGAGCGATTTCGGTCCGCCAAGATCACCGTTCCCGACGATCCGCGTGTGTTGCTCGGGGAAGGTCGGACCCTAATCGCCTTGGGGCAGGGGGCCGAGGCGCTGGCAGTGGTGACCTCCCTGGTGGACGTGGCCCCCGCCAACGCAGATGCCCTCATGGTTCGGGCCGAGGCAAGGCTGCTGACCGATGATCCCGCCGGTGCACAAGAGGATGTCGTTGCCGCCATTGTCATGGAACCGGGCCGGGCCGATGTACTCCTTCTTGCGGGACGGGTGGCGCGGCAACTTCGTGACCTGCCGCGTGCCGCTGACGCATTACGCGGCGCTTTGGAACTGGACCAAGGGTTGGTCCAAGCCTGGCACGAATTGGGGCAGGTCGAAGAGGAGGAGGGAGACCTGACTTCCGCGCGCCAAGCCTTTAACCGTGCCCTGGAGCTGCTGCCGACCCATCTGGACTCGGCGCTGGCTCTCGCCAATCTCCTCCGGAGGAACGGCAGGGCGGCGGAGGCGGTCAACCTGCTCGTCGATTATCTCGGGGCTGAACCCTATTCGCTCGAAGCGATCGTCCTCTTGGGGTGCGCTTTGCTCGAAGACCGGCGGCCCCAGAAAGCAGTGGCAGCCTTCGAGAGAGTGCTCAACTTCGATCCCGCTCATGTCGTTGCCCTGTTTCACCTCGGTGTCGCACGGTCTCGTTTGCGGTTATTCGAAGATGCGGTTGCTGCCTGGGAGCAGGTGGTAGCGCTCTCGCCAACAGGACCCCTGGCTGCAGAAGCACGATCAAAGGCGCGCTCAGCACGGGAACTCGCGCAGATCTTTGGTGGAGAGGGCGGCTGACCGATGGCGATCCAAGGGCCTCTCCGTGAACTCGGAATTCACGACGTGTTTCAGCTCCTTGACCTCGGTCGGAAGACCGGCAGGCTCCGCATCACCTCCGAACTGCGTCAGAACGAGGGGACCATCTGGTTTCATGAGGCGGCGGTCGTTGCCGCGACGATCCACTCGAATCCCCATCCACTGGGGATGGCGCTCCTCCGGGCCGGTAAGGTTCGTCAGGAGGACCTGACTCGGGCCCGGGCGATGCAGGAGGCCGGTGACCCTCAGCGCCTGGGAGAGATTCTCGTTGCCATTGGTGCGATCAGCCCGAAGGATCTCGAACGTCAGATTAGGGCCCAGATCGAGGAGGTCGTGTATACCGTACTTGGGTGGTCTGAAGGGGAGTTTGTCTTTGATGATACCGACCCCGATGAGATCCCGGCCGAAAGCAGTCTACGGATTTCGACTGAGTCACTCCTCCTGGAGGCTGCCCGGCGGATTGACGAGTGGTCCTATATCAAAGGCAAGGTGCCTCATCTCGGCGTGGTGCCTCGCTTCGCCCCGCCTAGCTCGGATGACCCGGGGTCCTTGTCCCTGGTTCCGTTTGAATGGAGGATCCTGGCCCGTGTCGATGAGATACACGATGTACGCACCATTGCGCGGCTTCTCGGACAGCCGGAATTTGACGTCGCTCGGGCGCTCTTCGGCCTCGCTTCGGCCGGTGTTATTCTCCTGTACGATCCTGCGGCGGATTCGGCCTCAATGGCGCACCGGCAGGACCCCGCCACCATGCTGCAGCAGGGCGAGGAACACCTTCGCCTCGGTGATGCTGAATCTGCACGATTGATGGCCGAGGCGGTCATCAGTGCATTCCCTGACGATGTGGGCGGCCATCTGCTTCAGGGTCGTGCGTGGCTCTTGGAGCACCAGTATCGTGAGGCCGTCGCAGGGTTTCGTGAGGTGCTCCGCTGCGAACCCACTTCGGCACCAGGTCTCCGACTGTTGGGATTGGCCCTGGTCGGCGCTGCCCGATTTGACGAAGCAACCGCTGCTTGGGATCAATGGCTACAGCTTGATACGCGGTCTGAAGAGGAGCGCAAACTGGAGCTGACTGTGCGACAACAATGTGAGGCTGCCCGCTCGCTCCGAGCGGGGCTCAAGGAGCGACATGGCTGACGATGTGCAAGCGCTCACGGCGAGGTTGGCGGCTGATCCCACGAGCCTCGCCTTTCTTGCCCTGGCGGAGGAGCTCCGTTGTCGGGGTCAGCTTGCCGCGGCGCGCGCCATCGCCTCGGGAGGTGTGGCCCGTCATCCTCATTTGGCCGATGGGTATGATGTGATGGGGCGTATCTTGGCCGACCAAGGTGAAGGCGATCTAGCGTTCGATGCGTGGACCACCGCCTTGCGCCTATCGCCGGAACACATCGGTGCCCACAAAGGCCTTGCATACCTTGCGTTTCGGAGTAATGACCTGGCACGGGTGCTGCGTCACCTCGAGCTGGCAGCACAACACGACCCGAGTGACGAGGCGTTGGTGAGGGCGGTAGAACGTACCCGTGCGCAAGTCGCCGGCGGGAGCCCATCGGCCGCATCGCCAACGGGCACTCCGTTGGGAGCAGGTGGACCGGGAACACTCTTAGTCGATAAGCAGGGTCGGAGACTTGCCGGGGCGATTCTTCACCCCGACGGGTCCGAGGTGTCAGACACGATTGCGGCGCAGTTGGCTGCCGTCGCACGTGAGATCGCTCGAACCGCTCGCCTTCTCCAACTGGGGGTCTGGAGTAACCTCGAGGTCGAAGGCCCCGATGCGACCTGGTCTCTCGTCGCGCCAACCCAGGACACCATTCTCTTGGCCGCTGACCAGCCGGGGACGCCTCCTGGTCGCCTGGCTATGACAGCTGAGCGCGCGGCTCGGCAGGCAGGGCAATGGTTGGAGAGCCTGGGCACATGACACGAGATCACGACGTCCTCGAGCCGCTTGTGCGCATTCCGGGTGTCCGGGCGGCGTTGCTCGTGGCTGAGGACGATGGCTTGGTCGTGAGCGAGGCGAGCATGACCGATGTTGATACAGCCGCTATCGCAGCGCTCTCCTCAAGCCTGTGGGGGAAACTGCGGAAGACGAGCGTTGCCAGCGGGCATCGCCCCCCGCAACTGTTGCAGCTCCGTGCCGATCACGGCGCCCTGCTGGTGGCAGGATTGGAGCGCGAACTGCTGGGAGTCGCTGTCACCGGAGACACCGGAAACACCGGCCTCGTCCGACTTGCCCTTTTGGCCCTCCAACGGGACGGTGTGAGGTAATGCGAGCCATTGAGCCTTGGGTTGGTCAGCCACTCAATCGGTTTGTGGAAGAATCGGCAGCCCGGGTCGTTCTGTTGATGACTTCGTCGGGGCAAGTCATCGCGCAACACGGTTTCACCCGATCCCTCGACGTCATGAGCGCAGCGGCGCTTGGTGCTGGGATCGTTGCATCCACTGGTGAGTTGGGCGCACTCTTGGGCGGCGAGAACTTTGGCGCCCTCGTTCATCAAGGACAAGATCAGGGCGTATATCTCGCGCCATTCACATTGTCGGCTGGGCCGTGGATTGGGCTCGTGGTCTACGGAGCCGAAACCTCACTCGGGTTGGTTCAGTTCTTCTTCGGGCAACTCGTGTCGGAGCTGGTGGAGGCAACCCCGACCACGGCAAGGCCAAAGGCAGTGCTTGCGGACGATTTTGAAGACGAACTCGATGCCAGCCTCCGCGCGTTGTTTGGAGAATAACGATGTCTCTCGTGAACTTCGCCGCGCGTGAGATTACCTGCAAGTTGGTCTATTACGGCCCTGGGCGGTCGGGAAAAACTACCAACCTCCAGTATATCCACGACCGAGTTCCGGAGGCACGGCGGGGGCGGATGGTGTCTTTGGCGACGAAAACCGATCGTACGTTGTTCTTCGATTTCCTGCCACTTGATCTCGGTGCGATCTCAGGATTCACGACGCGCTTTCAGCTCTATACGGTGCCTGGGCAGGTGTATTACAACGCCACGCGTCGGCTGGTGCTCCAAGGAGCGGATGGAGTTGTTTTTGTTGTCGACAGCCAAGCGCGTCGGTTCGACGACAACGTGGAGAGCCTGCAGAATCTGCAAGAAAACCTCCTCGACCAAGGAGTGGATATCCGGCAACTCCCTGTCATCCTGCAGTACAACAAACAGGACCTCCCCCGTGACCTTGTGTTGAGTCCGGCGGAACTCGACGATGCTCTCAACTTTCGTGATGTCCCCAGCTTTGGCGCTGACGCATTGACGGGGCGTGGAGTGTTCGAAACACTGAAGGCACTTTCGAGTCGCGTACTCCATCGGTTGACTGATTCGGGAGTCTCCGGGTGAGCGCGGGGACGATTCGGATGCCGACGTTCGACCGCTATGTGCCGGGTCCCATGGGGCGCGTAGCGCTAACCGCGGCCCGTGCGGTCGCCGAGGCGGGACGGCCACCCTTCAATCCGCTCCTCATGATAGGAGTGGGAGGGCGAGGCAAGACCCATCTACTCCACGCGACGGAGGCGATGGCACGGCAGATCGACCCCACGCGAAGTGCGATCTATAGGTCGGCACGAGAGGTGGCGGCGGACGGGCCGGAGGACCACGAGCCGAACCTCCTTTTGATCGACGACGTGCAGGATCTCATCGATACACGAGGGTTTCAACGTACCCTCGCGGATCGACTTGAAGGGCGTGCTCAGCAGGGCTTAGCGACCGTGTTGACGATGGATCGATCACCCGGGGAAGTGCGTGGGTTTGATCAGCGGTTAGCTCGCTTGCTGGTCAGTGGCCTGGTCACCGAGTTAGATGTGCCGACCTCAGACGATCGCTTGAGCATCCTTCAATCCTTGCCGGCCGAACGGCCGCTCTTGCCCGAGGTGTTGGAAGCGGTGGCATTGCAGGTTGGTGAGAATGTGAAGGACATGCTGGCCGCGTATCATCGGTTGGCGGCGCTTCAGGCCGTGAGTAAAGATCCGATCGATTTACCCCAGGCGACCGTACTGCTGGATGGTGACGAACTCCATGCCGAAGTCGAGCGATCGGAGGGCGCGCTCGACGAGTCGGTCATCGTGGCTGGCGAAGCGGTACGGCTTGAGCGAACATCGATAGACACAACGAGTCCCGCCGATGAATTCGGAGATTTTCTGTCGGAGGTGGTCGCCAGTGTAGCCGATCAGGTGGATCGTTGGCGGGAGCGGGTCGGGGAGGCAATTCTGCGTTGGGGAGGCGAAGGATATCGGACGACCCGTCTAGAGCACCTGCTGAGTGAAGAGTTCCCTCAGGACCCCGATTCGGTCCTCCGCCAGTACCAAGAGGATATCCGTGTCCTCCAAGAGCTTGAGGCATCCAGCGTCTCCGTCGATCCTGACGCTGAGAACCATGCGGTGTTCCGAGATCCTGACGACCTCGCCGCCGCGCGGAAGTTCCTGGGGCAGACGCAGCTCGGTGGAACCACCGTCCCGGGGCCCTCCTCGGAATACCGGCTGGTCGATTTCATCGAAGGGAATGCAACCCGCGCTGCGATCCATGCTGCTCGACGCCTGCTGGAAGAGATTCCTCCACCTTCACCGATCGTCATTATTGGACCAAGTGGTACCGGGAAGACCCATCTGCTTCACGCATGTGGGAACGCATTGGCAGAGCGAAGCGGTGAAATCGTGGCACTGGTGTCAGTGAACGAACTCGTCAGTGCGGAAGATGATCGTTTGATTGGGCTCGGTCACGCCACCGCCCTTCTCATTGATGATGTGGATCGGCTGGTTGAATCTCCCGCCCGTCAGCGGGAGCTCCTGGCCGCCATCGACGAGGTGATCCGCGCCGAGCGACCGCTTCTTCTGTCCTCGGCACGCCCGCTCGATCAACTCACCGATATCGACGCTCGGATCCTGTCCCGCCTCGGTTCCGGTCTCGTCATCGAACTGGAGACACCAGATCGAGAGCTTCGGACGAGACTACTAAGGCGCCTGCTCGACCCGCACGAGTCGGAACCAGCCGTGATCGATGCCCTGGCCGAGCGGCCGGCCCCGTCCGTTCGGGCGCTCCAAGGGATGGTCAACCGCGTCCTGAATGAAGCCCAGCGACAAGGTGGTTCCGTAACGGCCGCATTGGTCCGTCAAGTACTCGATGCCCCTGTCCCGAGCAGTCCCAAGTCTCGGGCGAACCGAAGCGGCCTGATCAGCCCGATTCTGGCTGAGGCCCGCCTGCGGGAGAAAGTCATCGAGCGGTGGCCGGTCATCGAGGAACGGTTGCTGGAGGATCTCCGCTGATGGCCATCAAGGGAAGTCTCTTAGAGGCCAGCCTGCCCGACGTCATGCAGCTGCTCTTCCTCGGCCGACGCACGGGGCGTCTGGCGATGACAGACCGGCAGAGCCATGGGTCAGTCTTCTTCGACGAAGGCCTCGTTGTTCATGCGACCATTGTGAATCGGCGAGACCGCCTGGGCGATATCCTGGTGCGTACCGGACGCGTGACCCCCGACCAGCTCGATACCGCCATGCGTTTTCAGGCCAACGTTCCCAATCTCAGGTTAGGAGAAATCCTGGTCTCACTCGGCATGTTGAGTCGGAGCGAGATGGAGCGTCATGTTCGTATCCAGGTTGAGGAGGCGATTTTTGCCCTGTTCACCTGGCAGTCAGGGTCGTTCAGCTTCGAGGCGGGGGTGCGCCCGGAGGAGGATGAGGTGTTGTGCCGGATCAATCCGGAATCCGTGCTGCTCGAGGGCGCCCGGCGGGTTGATGAGTGGACTTTAATCGAAAAGAAAATTCCCTCCTTCGACTTGATCTTCGATCTGGAACACCAACCAGACGCCGACCTTGAATTCTCCGAGACCCAACGGCTCCTGCTCGATCATCTGGATGGACACCGTGACGTCCGCTCCTTGATTGAAGAATCGAGCCTCTCTGATTTCGATACGTGTAAGGCACTCTTCGGACTCTTGACCGCAGGAATCATCCGACGAGTGGGGACGTCGACTCCAGCGCCGCAGGTGCGGCACCAGGAAACGCAGATCGAAGAACATCGCAATCTGGGGGTCGCGTTCTACCGCACGGGTATGCTTGACGAGGCGATGCGCGAGTTTCGTCGGGTCGCCGACCTGCGTCCCTCCGAGGGTAGTGCCCCATTCTTCCTAGGCTTGATTGCGCTGCGGCAAGAACGGTGGAAGGACGCAGCCGAGGCGTTTCGGATGACGCTCGACCGGGCTGGCCCCCGGGCCAGCGCCCTCCATAACCTTGGGCTGGCCCTCGAGTACCTCGGCGAGTATGACGAAGCCGAACAGGTCATGGCCGAAGCCGTGGCACGGGGAAGGGACGAGCCACGCATCTTGGTAACCTGGGGTATCGTGGCCCTGGCGCGGAGAGATTTTGTGGCAGCGGAGGCTCGGCTCAATCGGGCGCGGGTTCTCTATGGGGAAGCATCGATATCGCCGGTGCTCGCCTGGGCGCTGGGACGGGCATATGTGATGCAGGGGGATGTCGAGCGGGCCCGCGAACTGGTTGACCTTGGTCTGAAGGCAGTACCGGGTCACTCCGCGCTACGTACACTTCGCGCCGTCTTGCTGGAAGCGAGTGGGGACCTGAAAGGTGCAGAGGAAGAGCTGACCGAGGCGATTGCCGAGGCACCTGGGGTTCCCCAAATCGCGAAGAACTTGGGCGACATTTGCTACCGGACCGGTCGGTATGAGGAGGCTGAGGAATGGTACCAGCGTGCGGCGAAAGCGTCGCCAGAGTTGGGGGACGATCTCTACTTCAAATTAGGGAATTTGGCCCTGAAACGAGATGATCCTGAGGTTGCCCGCGACCGGTGGGAAAAGACAGTAGCCCTGAATCCGGATCATCAACTCGCCCGTGCGAATCTTGAATCACTCGGTGAGCTGGGATGACTGAGGATCAAGGGCTCGCCGATGTTATTCGTGTCCTGCGTGGTGGTCCGCTGCCCGCGTTGGATATGTATAAGGAGAAGTGCCTCCGTCGAAGGCTCGCTGTGCGCATGCGGGCAATGGGAGTCCCTACCCTAGCAGATTACGCACGGTTATTGGAAGACACGCCTGAGGAGGTGCACACTCTCCTCAACACGCTTACGATCAACGTGACGCATTTTTTCCGGAACCCCGAGGTCTGGGATACCATCGCTCGTCCCTTGGAAGCCCAATTGCGTGTCTCTTCCGGGCCAGTCCGATGCTGGAGTGCGGGCTGTGCGACTGGGGAAGAGCCGTATACCATGGCCATGTTAGTGGCAGAACTCGCCGACGCGACCGGAAACCCCACCTGGCTCTCCCGGTGTGAGATCGATGCGACGGATATCGATGACAAGGCACTTGCTCATGCACAAGCAGGAGTGTTTGCCGGGACCTCATTTGGACTCCCGCTGTCGGGCCGTGCAAAGCCATTTGTGCAACACCGGCGCGGCAAGAACGACCAGGAGTTCGAGGTGGTTCCTGCGATTCGAAAACGAGTACGGTTTATCCGCCACGACCTCGGCAAAGACGTGCCGCCCCACCCCCCGTACAACTTCATCTTGTGCCGCAACGTGGTGATCTATTTTGAACGTGATGTCCAGGAGGCGCTGTTCGGACGCTTCGCGGACGCGCTCGTGCCGGGTGGGTTTTTACTTCTTGGCAAGGTCGAGGGTATCATCGGGGCTGCTCGGGATGATCTGGTGCCGGAAAACCTGAGGGCCCGCCTCTATCGGAGAACAGCGTGACTGGACGTGAACACATTGTCGGCCTCGCCGAACTGCAGGTCGCTCGCGGCGCGGGGCGCCTCATCACCTTGGGCCTTGGGAGTTGCGTGGCCATCGTCCTCTATGATGAAACCACTCGGACCGGAGGCTTGGCTCATGTGCTTCTCCCGTCGAAAATCATGAGTCGCATCCGGGACGCTCCGGGCCGGTATCCCGAAACAGCCGTGCCGGTGCTCCTGGACGCGATGGCGGACCTTGGTGCCGGTCGGGGTCAGATCAAAGCGCGGTTGATCGGGGGGGCCAGTATGTTTGCCAGCCTTTCACCAGCCGGGGTGCTGCCAATGGGGGAGCGCAATGTTGTCGCCAGCCGGGAAGCATTAGCCACGGCCGGGATCGACATCGTCGCGGAACGTGTGGGAAGCGACTTCGGTCGATCGGTGAGCGTGGATTTGGCCACAGGCAAGGTCGAAGTGTCCTCGGTGAGGCATGGCGTTGAATATTGCTAACGGCCGTCGACCCACGGTGCTCGTTGTCGATGACAGCCCGTTCTTTCGCCGTCTTATCAGCGATGTCATCTCTGAAAGCGGCGAGTTTCAACTTGCAGGAATTGCACGCAATGGACTAGATGCCATCCGGAAGGTCCACCGGGATGCGCCCGACGTGGTCACCATGGACCTCGAAATGCCCGAGCTGGACGGACTCGAGGCCATCGGGTATCTCATGTCCGAGGCGCCACGACCGATTGTGGTTGTGAGCGCCTATGCTGGGGCGGGAACCAATGCCGCCATTCGCGCCCTGGAGTTGGGGGCGGCCGAGCTGGTCGCCAAAGCCTCCGAACGGAGTGAGGAAGAACTCCACCGTTTTCGGGAGCGGCTCCTCGATGGTCTGCGTGCGGCAGTTCAATCCGGGGTGCTTCGGGTACCGGTGCTTGCACGTCCGCATCGTCCTGACCGTTCACGACCGGAGGGTTGGACCGTACCCGGGCGCACCAAGACCATTGTCGGTATTGCCTCTTCGACCGGCGGACCGAGGGCGCTCGCTGAACTTGTCCCAGGGTTGGAGCCCGGGCATCATGCGGCCTATCTGATTGTACAGCACATGCCCCCTGGATTCACCCGAAGCTTAGCGGAGCGATTAGCCGGGCTTTCCAAACTGGCGGTGGTTGAGGCGGGAGCAGGGACACCGGTCGTAGAGGATACCGTCTATATCGCCCCTGGTGATTGGCATATGAGGCTTGAGATCATTGGTGGGTCCCTGTCGATTGGACTCGATCAGTCTCCCTCTGTTTGGGGGGTGCGCCCCGCCGCCGACCCGCTGTTCGAATCGATTGCCACGTGCACCGGTGGTCAGGCGATTGGGGTTGTGCTCACCGGCCTGGGCCGGGATGGGGCAGAAGGGCTCCGCACGATCCACGATGCCGGTGGTCTGGGCATCGCGCAGGATGAAGCGACATCTGCCATCTATGGGATGCCCCGTATGGCCCTGAAGGTAGGGGGGGCAGATGTCGTCCTGCCTTTGGATCGCATCGCGGGTCGCATCAACCGACACTTGAGTCAGCTCTCACAAGGTCTTTCGTGAGCTCCGGTCGATGACGTCGGTACCCACGCCCTCCAAGGAACCGTTCCTCGTCGAACTGCGCACTGAGTTCGATGCCATTGATCAAGTGCTCGAGACCGCCCAGACCCAGCCCGATCGGGAGAAGATCAAACGACGCATCATCGCGCTGTTCAAGCGAACCGACGGCACCCTCCAAGAACTCACGGAGCTGAAGGACAGCATCCGAAGCCTGGTTGAGCGATACAAACAGGGGGGAGTGCCCGCACCGACGCCGATGGGTTCTGAGGTCTTTGCGACCAAACCGGTGGTACATGAAGACCACATCGGCGCCTCGACGTTTATCGAGAAGGGGTGGAACTTGATCTCCCTCGGCGATCATCCCGGCGCGATCAAGGCGTTGACGAAGGCGACCGAGTTGGCACCGAATGATGTCCAAGGGCACTCGTTACTCGGATGGGCTCAGATGCTGAACGAGGCCTACGACGATGCCCTTGGGACGTTTTCCAGAGTCCTCATGAAAGAGCCGAACAACGCCTTGGCCCGTGTGAACGTCGGGTATATCTGTCTCAAGAAGCAGATCTTTGGAGAAGCGATCGAGCACCTCTCGCGCGCGCTCCGTCTCGACAACGATCGGAAAGCAACGCTCTATGCCAATTACTATCTTGGCCTCGTCTATTTCGAGCGGCAGATGTACGGGGATGCCGAATCGTTTCTCCGAAAAGCTGTCGCGTTGGGGCCAAATCTGATTGAAGCCTACTACGATCTAGGGCGCGCGTTGTGGCATGGGGGTGATCAGGCCGCCGCCAAGTCGATGTGGGAGGCTGGTATCGCCGCCAATCGGCACGCCCCCTGGGCGGAGCGGTGTCAAGCGTTATTGGATCGTGTCGCGGCTGGACAAGATATCCCCGGCATCGCTTCGACCTGACCGTTATGTGGCTCGGACTGTTCTGCGTGATGCAAGTCGGACTAAATCAGGCCGTCCAAGAAGTACAAGTAGGACCGATAGTTGTTCGGGCAACGGCAGAGTTCCTGGATCTGGGGATCGCATTGGCCGAGTCGGCAGAGCAACCCCGTGAGTGGTATGGACTTGGGCGCCAAACGCCCGGTCCGTTTCTGTTGGTTCTCGTCCGGGACACCGAGGAGATGAGACGAGTCACTGGCGGTCGGGGGCCGACATGGGGGGCCGGTGTCACACTCCCGCGGTCTCGGACGATTGTCATCCGAGTCGATGCCGGCAATCCCAGGCGAACATTTCAGCATGAGTTGGCTCACCTGATCCTCTCCCAATCGGTCCGCGGTCGGGTGCCGCTCTGGTTCGCCGAAGGCTACGCCGTGGTGGCGGCGGGTGAATGGGGGCGTTCCGATATTCTCCGTCTCAACCTCAATCTTGTTCGCGGTCGTATCCCTTCGCTGAACGCGCTAGATGGATCTCTCAGAGACCAACCGGAGACGGCACGGGCTGCCTATGCCCTGGCGGGCTCCGCGATCATTACGCTAGCGCGAAAGCATCCTGAGGGTACCCTGACTCCCCTGCTCACTCGCCTGCAGGAGGGGATGCCCTTCAGGCAGGCTGTGCGCGCGACCACAGGGCTGTCGGTTGACCGATTCGATGAGGTGTGGCAACGAGACATTCGACGGCGGTATGGTGTCGTGGTTTGGCTTGCGGCGGGTGGGGTCTGGATGGTCGTTGCAATATGGCTTCTCCTGGCCCGTTGGGTCCGTCGACGCGGGGATCAACAGCGCCGCGAAGCCTTGGACCAAGGGTGGCATGTTGCAGAACAGTGAACCCAGAAAACCTTGACCCGATGCCTCAACTCGCCTAATCTGATAGGTCTATGTCCGAATCTCTCGATGCGCCGGAAACGCGGCGGAGGCCGTTCGGGCGAAAGAACTTGGCGGTGCTTGGCCTCGCCCTTGTCAGCTTGGTTGGAGGCTACCTCTTCTTGGCTTCGGGGCATCCAAGTGTCGCTGCCGTTCTTCTCGTTCTGGGGTATGTCGTGTTGTTTCCATTGGCCATCGCGTTATAGGGCAGAAATCTATCGTTGCGTGCAGGTCCTGGTCGGAAATGCGTCTCCCAATCAGGGGCGTTGCGCGGCCCGCCATGGGCGAATAGCTCAGCTGGTCCAGAGCGCCTGCCTTACACGCAGGATGTCGGGGGTTCGAATCCCTCTTCGCCCACTCGGTTGTTGCAGTGCGGGATCATAGTTGACGGCTCTAGTCTCTGTTTTGGGAGGTAGTCTCGAGATGCGTGTTTCCCGATTCGTCCTTCTTGGCGCCTTGATGGTCGGTGTCGCAGCCCCGGCGGTCGCCCAGTTGCGAGCGGCTCGCCCGCCGCGACCTGTCCAACGGTTACCTCGACTCTTTGTCGCGACGCCTTTTGTCTTTGCGACAACTGATTCTACTGCTGCTGTCCGCGTCGGGGACGGGCTTCGGAAACGCATGGACAAGGTGGCGGGCAAGTGGTTCAGGGTCATCTCGCGTGACCAGATGAATGAAGCCCTGATGCAGTATGCCTATCCCTCGGATGCTGTTCTTGCCCCGATGGTGTCCCTGCAGTTGGCCAAGACACTGCAAGCCCGGGCGATGGTCGCCGGGACGATGTCTAAAGGTGGTGACAATCTGTTTTCGGCAGTGGTTCGGGTTCTGGGGGTGAACGACAAGGCGGGGTACCTGGTAGCGCTCAACCAGGTCGAGAATGAGAGCCTCGAAGATTTTGGCAAGAAGCTCGCTGATCTTCTCGATGAAGCGTTCAAAGCGCTTCCGGATGCGCAGGAGTGCTGGGAAAAACAGGCGGATGATCCCGAAGAGGCCATGAAGAAGGCCGCCAACGCCCTCAAGCGATTGCCGAACCACGGTCTCGCAGAGTTCTGCTTGGGGCAGATCCACGCCGATCAGCATTCGCCGTCCGATTCGGTCATCTCACATTTCCGCAATGCCACTCGTGGCGATAGCCTGAGTCTCGATGCGTGGAGTCAACTGGCGATTCAGTATGAGGCGACCGGGGATAGTAACGGGACGATCGACACCTTTAAGCAAATGCTCCGGGTCGCCCCAACCAACCAGGCTCTCCGGGACAATGCATTCCGCGTGTTTCAGGCCTACGGGAGGCCAGACGAGGCACTGAACGTCACCGATGAGGCCATCCGCCTCGATCCAAGCAACCCGGAATGGTACGATCTCAAGAGCAATGCATGCTTGGCCCAGAGCAACTTCGCCTGTGCGATTGACGCCCTGGAGCAGATGTACGATATCGATGCGGAAAAAGCGGATACGATTTTCTTTCTGAAGATCGGCATCGCGGCCGATCAACAACCCGATACGACGAGGCTGCTCAAGTGGTCTTCGCTGGGGGCTCGGAAGTACCCTGGCAACGTCGGGATTCTGAACTACCTGGTGAAGGCGTATAGCTATGCCGGTCCGCTCGATAGCTTGGTCGCGACGACGCGACGTTACGTTGCCGTTGATTCGAGTGATGTGACTCCCGTCCTGGTTGCGATGCAATCGTTGATCAACGAGGGGCGGTTCGACGATGCCTATTCCCTCGGCGAGATTGTCCAGCGAATCGGGACGCCGGACGACACGCGGAACTTCGCCGTGATGTTACTGCAACGGGTTCCGCCGTTGGTCCAGGAACAGCCGCAGGACTATGCTCTTGCCGCCTCCGTGACGGCGCAGATCCTCAAACTCACCACCGACCAGCAGGTCTTGCAGCAAGCGAACTTCTGGCACGGCGCGGCCAGCTGGAATATGGTCATCGCCCTGGATGCTCAGATCCGAGAGCAGAAGACATGTGACTTGGTCAGGCAGTCGGAGGCGCTGATTGACGAGGCCCGAACCGCTATGGAAATTGGACAAGTCGTGTCCCAGGAGTATGGCCAGAGCGTGCTGAACGGCATCCAGGGGTATCGGTCGACGATCACCGCCATGGGGAAGGCATTCTGTAAATAAGGCCTTCCCCCAGAAGGGGTGGTCTGGCTACATTGTGGTGCTCTGCAGCAGGGGCTGTAGCTCAGCTTGGTTAGAGTGCCGCACTGTCACTGCGGAGGTCGCGGGTTCGATCCCCGTCAGCCCCGCTCCCTCTTGTAGGAGCACCCCGGTTCGCAAATGCGAGCGGGGTGTTTTCTTTTTGGGTACCGATGATGACGCTTTTGCCCGGCCCTGACAGCCCAACCCATGCTCCGGTGCTCGTGGATGAGGTCTGTCGTCTCGTGACACCGGGGCCTCGAGTGGTGGACGGGACTCTTGGAATGGGTGGGCACGCCGAAGCCCTCCGGGCCCGGGGAGCAACCATCATGGGAGTCGATATCGATCCTGAGGCCCTGCGTGCGTCACAGGAACGCCTCGGCACTCAGCAGATCACTTATCTCCATGGGCGATGGTTCGATCCACCAATTCTGGACACGATTACGAAGTACCAGCCCCATATGGTTCTCTTAGACATGGGGGTGTCCTCATGGCAGATCGATGCTGACCACCGCGGGTTTACCTTTCGCCCTGGGGTGGTGCTGGACATGCGCATGGATCGCACAGATCCCCGGCCCACGGCTGCAGCCTGGCTTTCCAGTGCAAGTCTTGAGGAACTCAGCGATGTCTTCCGGGCCTATGGTGATGAGCGTCGGTCTCGGCAACTCGCCCGTGAGATACTCCGACGCCGTGCCAACAAACTCTTTGAGACGAGTGACGACTTGGTCAACGCCATTCGGGCCGTCCTCGGACCAAGGAGCGGACCATCGGACTTCGCTCGCCTGTTCCAGGCGGTCCGCATCGCAGTGAATGATGAACTGGAGGGGCTCGAACGAGGCCTTCCCTACCTACGGGACGCCTTGGCTCCCTCCGGAATTCTCGCCGTAATCAGTTATCATTCTGGTGAAGATCGCATCGTCAAACATACCTTTCGCGAGTGGGGGAAAACGTGTCGCTGTCCGGCGGAATGGCCGGTGTGTCGCTGCGAGGGCCGTGCTTTCGGTCTCGTCGATCCGCGCCGGCCTCTCCTGCCAACCCCGGAGGAGATTGCCAACAACCCACGGGCTCGAAGTGCGAAGCTCAGGGTCTTTCGGAAGCATGACGAAGGGGAAGGGCCGGTACTGGGTGATGGCTTGGTTGCTCCTCTTTTTGGCGGTGGCGACCGTAGTGGTGGTGCGCCAGCGCGCCGGCCTTGATACCTCCTTGCGGGTGTCTGGGCTTCGGGCCGATGCGGCCGCACTTGAAGCACAGCAGGCGGAGTTGGAGCGCCGAATCCGCGATGCTTCTAGCAGGAAGATCCTAATCCCCAAGGCTGAGAGTCTGGGCCTGCATATGCCATCCGACAGCGAGTTCGTTCAGTTCTTGATGCCGACCACCCCTCCGAAACGCCAACCCTGATGGCTCGCTCAACCGCACGCATTGCGACACTCCAGTTCGGACTGACCGTTGGTTTTCTCGTGGTTATCGGTCGCGCTATCCAAGTACAGATTCGGGAGCACGATCGTTGGGTGGCTGCGGGTGAGCAGGGGAGGACGCGACGGATCCAGACGATGGTGCTTCCGGCCCATCGAGGGGCCATCGTCGACCGGCACGGCACTCCCCTCGCCTTAAGCCAGACCTTCTATCACGTCGACATTGCCTTCCCCCAAGTGCGTGACACGACCGAATTGATTCGCCAAGTGACCCAGCACCTTGGCGTGTCCGTCGCGCGCCTCCGATCGGCCAGCCGGAGTCGGCGTGACTACTACCTGCATGGGCCGTATACCGAGGAAGATATCCTGACGCTCCGACCATTGCGGGGTGTGCGGCTGCGGCCGGTCTTCCTTCGACAATATCCGTCGGGCGGTCTGGCCCGCCCGGTCGTTGGGTCGCTCCACCCCGATTCGAGCTTTGGGATTTCTGGACTCGAACGCTCCTTTGATTCGCTCCTCGCTGGGCAGGCGGGTGAAGCCGTTCGGATTCGGGATCGCGGTGGAAGACTCTACGATTCTCCCGGACGACGCCTCCGGAAACCGGTGCCTGGGGTGACCATATGGCTCACACTCGATGCCGAGCTCCAGTCGATCGCCGAAACCGGGCTGGCAGATGCGATCAAAGAGTTTGACGCCCGAGGTGGAGATGTTGTGTTTGTCGAAGCCAGGACGGGTGACGTCCTCGCCGCAGCATCGCTCACCCATGGAGAGGATGGGGCACTGAGGGCCGGCGTGTCGATGTTTAGCGCCCCATTCGAACCGGGATCCACCGCGAAACTGTTTACCGCCGCAGCGTTGCTCAGTCTCGATCGAATTGAATCCGGGAAAACAGTCTCTGGCGAAAATGGTCGTTGGGCGATGCCCGTGTCGTCACGCCGACCCCCCCGGATTATTGAGGACACGCACGTTGAACACGAACCGCTGACGCTCGAACGAGCGGTGCAAGTGTCCAGCAACATTGCTATGGCCAAGTTCTCCCAGTTTCTCACATCGGAAGAACAGTACGAGATGCTCCGAGACTTCGGATTTGGGAGCATGAGCGGAATCGAGTTTCCCGGAGAGTCCCCTGGACGCTTAACGTTCCCTGACCGCTGGACACCGAATATCAGCGGACCGAGTCACGCGATCGGGTATGAGTTTGGGGTGACGGCGGTTCAACTCGCGGCTGCGTATGGAGCCATCGCGAATGACGGAGTGCTCCTCGCACCGAGCCTGCTGAAGGAGATTCGAGACCCCGACGGCCGTGTCCGTTACCGCCATGAGCCGGAAGTAGTGCGTCGCGTGGTTTCTTCTGGTGTGGCAAAACAACTCCGTCGGTTTCTCGGCGAGGCGGCCGGTGAATCGGGAACCGGGAGCAGGGTTCAGCTTCACAATGTGCGAGTGCTTGGGAAAACCGGTACTGCCCGACTGTTCGAGTTGGGTTCCTACCAACGGGGCAAGTTTACGGCGTCGTTCGCTGGCATCTTTCCGGCGGAAGACCCGCAGCTTGTCGTCATCACCAAGCTGGTCAACCCGCGAGGCGGCTTTGGTGGTCTGACCGCCGCGCCGCTGACGCGTCGCATGCTGGAGGAAGTGCTTGCCGCCCGGGCCAGTGCTGTGGATCGACGCTCACTCGCCGGGGGGAGAGCGGCGGTCGAAAGCGGGTCAAGAGCGAATCCGTCGGAGACGGCCACCACGGAACCGATTCAAGTCCTCACGCTACCCTACGACTCGACTCAACCCCCAGTCCGGACGCCCGTTACCCTGATTGACGTGACCGGCCTGAACACGCGCCTCGCGGTGTTTCGTCTCCATCGACTTGGGTTGCGAGTCCAGTTGGTTGGGAACGGGACGGTGCGTCGGAGTGCTCCTTCGGCTGGGGCTGTGCTGCGCCCCGGGGCGACGGTGACCCTTTTCGCCGGAACATCCCCCTAATGCCCACCACTCGGGGTCAGCGGTCCTTTCCTGCGCTGCTCGACGCACTCCGGCAGGCCGACCTCCTTCTCGAGGCTCCAGAGGGAGTCGCGAACCCAACGGTGATTGTTGATGACAGTCGTGAGGTGACGAAAGGGTCCCTTTTCGTGGCACGAAGTGGGGTAGGGTTGAACGGCCATGACTTCGTCCCGGAGGCAGCAAGGCGAGGTGCCGTCGCAGCTGTGGTCCAATCGAGTATCTCGGAATCTGGGCTCCCCCTGGTGAGGGTGCGCGATACGCAACGAGCCCTGACCGTGCTGGCCCGGGTGTGGTATGGCAATCCGGCAGCGCACCTCCGGATCGTGGGCGTGACCGGAACCAACGGGAAGACAACTACCGTCCACCTCCTCCGACATCTCTTGAATGAAACAGGTACGGTTGGTGAGATCGGGACCCTTGGTGCTCGGGATGGGAGAGGGTGCGTGATTCCGTCGATCGCCGGTTTGTTGACGACGCCGGGGGTCCTCGGTCTTCAAGCGACTTTGGCTGCGTTGGTTGATCGGGGGACGACAACGGTGGCCATGGAAATCTCATCCCACAGCTTGGAACAAGACCGATTGTCCGGCGTCGCGATCGCCGGTGTCGTACTGACCAACCTGACCAGGGACCACCTTGATTACCATGCAACGATGGAGGCGTATCGGCACGCAAAGCTCAGGGTGCTCGATCTTCTCGTGCGAGACGCACCGCTAGCCACCAACCAGGATGACCCTGTCTGGGAGCATCTTCCACGGCAC
>JAJCZW010000113.1 GCA_029262155.1 Gemmatimonadota bacterium | reverse complement strand
TATCGGCCCTGGAGTCGCCGCTCACGGGGCTTTGGATCGAGAATCTGGGTGGCGTGAGCCACCACGTCCGGCCGAGCCTGCGGTGTGAACCGCAGGGTTCATCGAAATGGGTCCACCGAAATTGGGTTTATCGAATCGGGGGTTATCGGCCCTGGAGTCGCCGCTTACGCGGCTTTGGATCGAGAATCTGGGTGGCGTAAGCCACCACGTCCGCCGAGCCTGCGGTGTGAACCGCAGGGTTCATCAAATCGGGGTCAGGTCCGCTCAGAAGATCCGACGGGCGAAACCGACCCCCAGGTCGCCGATACTTTCGGCAAAGGGATCCACCAGCCGAATCCGGAACTCCGAGCGGAGGCTCCAGTCTTCCGATACGGCGACCCTAACGCCGACCAGGAAATGCAGGGTCGAGACCCATCGATCTCGATCGGGGCTTGATCTGCGACCCAATCCGGCGCCTGCTCCAAGGTACGGATAGATGGGCCCTGCAGGCAGCTCGGCTTGGAGGCTGATCTCCGGAAAGAACCAGGTCGTCTCTCCTCCTTCGCTCCCTCGGGTCGACTCGAAAAACCCGGCTCCAGGTTCGACGACGAATCCGCGGCCAACCGGGCGCCACGCGAAGCCGACATTCGTGGCGAACGCCGAGCCGAAGCCGGAGAGGTCCCACGACGGGCCGGCGAGGAGGCTGATCGCAGATTGGGCCCCGGCTGGTGCCGGAGTGCCAGTGAGTAAGATGACAGTAGTTAGGGCACTAACGGTCACACGAAGCAAGGATCCCTCCCTCTCACGATAATTAGCATGGTAGCCCTTTGGGCGAGCGGCCGTCAGTGATTCGTGTCACCCCAAGTATGCTTTCGTTACCTGTCGAGGTCGTGTAGCAGCGCGCTCGTACGTCAGGCTGTAACGTCACGACACAGCCCGTGACTCGAGTGATCGCATTCTGGGTAGTGGCCCCACTCGGGTGCCCCAAAGTGGTTAGTATCGGATCAAGAAAACATTCTACTCCGCACGGCGGGATACCTCGTACAGGAGACGAACAGAATGAGCCACGGCAATACTTGCCGGCGCAGGTTTGTCGACGGGATCGCTGCGGCCGGCGCCTTCGCGATTGTGCCGCGCCACGTGCTGGGTCGAGGGTATCGGCACCGAGCGACATGCTGAACGTCGCTTGCATCGGAGTCGATGGGATGGGTCGGAACGACGTTCGTGGGAAGCCGGCGAGCAGATCGCGGCCCCTGCGACGTTGACTGGGATCCCGCTGCAGACGTCTTCCGTTCCTATCCCGATGCCCCGCGCCTCCCGCCGATTCATGATGCCGCCACTGTCTTCGATCGATCGGAGGGAGGGGTCCAGGGATACTCGATATACCGCGCCGTCTCCGTTGCGACCTCTACGCCATGCAACAGCGCGACGACGGTGAACGCCATATCGATCCCCGCCGCAACACCCGCCGATGAGATGATCCCATCGGAGACGACTCGGAGGTCTCGTTGTACCTGAATCGATGGATCTATTTCACCTAGCTGGTCGAGCGCCCCCCAGTGAGTCGTGGCGCGCCGTCCCTTGAGTAGGCCCGCGGCGGCGAGCACAAGAGAGCCGGTACAGACCGACGTTACCAGCCGGGCGGTCGACGCAGCGTTGCGCACCCAACGGAGCACCGGTTCGTTGGTGATCAGGGCACGGGTTCCGAACCCGCCGGGGATAAGAAGGATGTCGACCGGAGGTGCGGTTGCGAAGCTGTAGGTCGGTGTGACGACGAGTCCGCCGGTTGCGGTAATCGGCTGGCCATCGTCGCTGATGGTCAGGACCGAAAACGGTGCGGTATCCTCCGATCGACGCGCGTCGATTCCCGCCTCCAGTCGCGTGCGCGAAAAGACTTCAAACGGGCCCGAAAAATCGAGCACCTCGGCTTGATCGAAGAGGAGGATACCAACCACGGTCTGTTCCATGCGTCCCCCCGATCGAACCGTTCGGTCAGACCGGTTCGAGGTCGCGCTGTCGACGGCTGAAATCCTGCAACTTGCGTCCTGCTGTATGGAAAGCCTCTTGAATCGCAGTTCGGAGGTCGGCCTGGCGTTGTCGGGTGACAACGACATCTTTGCCCGGCACTTCGAGGTGGATGCGCACGTTGTAATGAACCGGCTTCCCTTGCGCGCTCTTGGCCGGGATGGAGAGGGAAACGATGCAGCCAACGAGGGCGGGATAGAACTGTTCGAGTTTCTGGGTGGACTCCTCTATCAAGGTGTGGTGCGCGGGGGGCAGGTCAAAGCCACGTGCGGTGATTTGGACGGGCCGTTGCATATTGATCTCCCTCGTGTGAGTCTATTCGGAGGGTACGGCTTCCATCCTAAAAAGACAATGAGGCGGCTGTGAAACTGCTCAACAGAACTGTCGAGTGTCTGTCATTTGTGCCGGGGCCTTCTCCAGAGCCGCGGTGCCCGCAAGATTGAGCGGAATGCACCCGCCCGATGTCGATGTATCCACCGATCACCCACGCTCCCCGCCGAAGGGAAAAACCGGACATCGCCGGGCCGCGTGGATTACCGCAGTCATCCTCTTGGTCATCTTCGTCGGCTTCGCGCTATTCAGTGGGACCGTGGTCGGTCGATCGGTCGATGCGATTCGGGCCGCCGCCAGCGGGGCCGATGGTCCGGGCTCTCTTGCCTTGGTGTATGGGTTGGCGGCGGTGTTCACCTTCCTCACCGTCCTACTGCCGTTGCCGGCCGAAGCGTCGGCTTTCCTGAATGGGGCGCTCTTTCCGTCGTTCATTGCGTTCTTGCTTACCTGGACGATGGCGATGTTGGGAGCAACCGCCTCCTACGAGATCGGAAGATGGTGTGGCCGGCCGCCAGCGGAACGACTCTTCGGTGGTGATCGACTGTCCCGATTCGAACGGCTGATCGAACGGGCGGGGTGGCCGACACTCCTTGCCCTCCGTCTCTCACCGGTCATGGCGTTCACTGCGATCAACTGGGCCAGTGGAATCCTTGCGTTGTCCCGACCGGTATTCTACTGGACCACCGCGGTCGGTTTGATTCCGGGGACCTTCGTTTTTACCGTCGTCCCAGAGGTCTTGGAGCAGGGGCGCTCCACCGGACTCCTCATCACACTGGCATTCGCGGTCGTGATCGGTCTCCTCGCCATGTCATATCTCCGCTTCAAGCGAACCAAACCGATCTAGTTCCCGCCAGAAAGTCCCCACCTGACGCCTGATCACCCCGCCGAGCGAAGGCTGGCCCTCCCGCGACCACGATCTGGGCCAGTGGCGCGTATACTATATCTGAGGGCGAAACTTCCGGCCCTGGGCCAGCGTCGGGAGAAAAGAGAGTTTCTGCTTGGTCGCGTCGCGCCATGCCGGTGCGACGTCGGCGTCCCGGGCGTGAAGCCAACGCCGTAGCAATCCACCGGCCGCGTGATGGAGAACCGATTTGGACTCGTTATTCGAGTTCTTCTTTAAGTACCGTCCTGTTGTCTTTGCCAAGGGACAGCTCGCCTGGTTGGGGGGCCCCTTTGCCTGGGCGATTGTCGCGATCACGCTGCTCCTCGGTGTGCTCACGATACGGACCTACCTACGCGTCCGCGGCCGGTCGAGTCGGCGGGATCGGCTGATGCTGATGGGGATCCGGGCCAGCGTGGTTCTGTTGGTGCTGATCCTTCTGCTCCGACCCACCTTGATCGTCCCCGCCGCAGTTCCACAACGCAATGTTGTCGGTGTCCTCCTCGACGACTCCCAGTCGATGCAAATCCAAGAGGGCGATTCCGGGGCGACCCGGGCAGCGTTTGCCAAAGCCACCTTTGGAGTCGAGGGTAGCGCGATCTTGGATGCGCTCGCCGAACGCTTCTTGGTACGCGTCTTCCGTTTCGATCGACATGCCGCACGCGTCACCAGTGCCAACGATCTGACGCTGTCGGGCGATGGGTCGCATCTTGGTGCCGTGTTGGAAGACGCGAGACGGGAACTCACCACCGCACCGTTGGCGGGTCTCATCCTCGTGAGCGATGGCGCCGACAACGCTGACAGTTCGCTGACACCGACGTTGCTGGGCCTCAAGACCCGTGGTGTGCCGGTGTTTACTGTCGGGGTCGGGCGCGATCGCTTCCCCCGCGATGTCGAGGTCACCCGGGTCGATGCCCCGCGCACCGTCTTGTCGGGATCGAGCATCTACGTCGAAACGACCCTCCGTCACAGTGGGCTCGGTGGGCAAACCGTTCCCGTGATCGTCGAGGGGGACGCCGGGATTCTGGGCACCGAGGAGGTACGCCTCCCAGCCGCCGACGGAGTGGTCACCGTTCGAGTGCGGATCACGCCATCGGTGCCCGGACCGTTAGGCCTTCACGTCAGGGTACCGGAGCAAACCGGCGAGGTCGTGACCCGCAACAACCAACGGGATGTGATTCTGGGTGTCGTCGCGCGGCGAGAGAAGATCTTGTACTTCGAAGGTGAGCCCCGCTTCGAGTTTGGGTTCTTGCGCCGTGCTGTGGCCAATGACAGCGCGCTGCAGGTGGTGGGTCTGCTCCGGAGTGCGGAACACAAGTTTCTCCGCTTGGGCGTCGACGATAGCCTGGAGTTGGCTGCAGGCTTTCCCACCCGACGCGAAGATCTCTTTGCCTATCGTGGGATTGTACTCGGTAGTGTCGAGGCCAGCTTCTTCACCGCCGATCAACTCCGGATGATCTCTGATTTTGTGAGTGTGCGCGGTGGTGGGTTGCTGGCCCTCGGTGGACGTCATGCGTTCGGAGAGGGCGGGTTCCGCGGGACACCGGTGGAGGATGTCTATCCCTTGCAGCTTGCCGCGACGCCGAGTGCAGAGCCTGCTCCGGTTGCGGCGCTGACCGTCCGGGCGACGCCAGCGGGCCTGCTCAATCCGGTAGCACAACTTGCGGAATCACCAGATTCTTCCGCCTCACGATGGCAGGCCCTCCCGGCGGTTACCTCGGTGAACCGTATCGGCGGCCCGAAGGTCGGGGCAACGGTGCTTCTGCAAGGCGTGGGGACGGAAAACCGCGATGGCCAAGCGATTCTCGCATATCAGCGGTTCGGTCGTGGAAAAGCGCTCGCGATGCCGATCCAGGATACCTGGATCTGGCAGATGCACGCCGACATCGCGGTCGACGACCAAACCCACGAGACCTTTTGGAGACAACTGCTCCGGTGGCTGGCAGAGTCGAGTCCTGCCCGACTCGAAGCAGTGGCGGTGACCGATCAGGTTGGGGTGGGAGAGTCGATCGTGATCGAGGCGGAGGTGGCCAACGCCTCGTACCTGGCGGTGAACGACGCGGCGCCGATAGCGGAGGTGACCACGCCGACGGGAGGCCGCCGAACACTCCCGATGGAATGGGTCGTTGATCGTGACGGTATCTACCGCACCCGAATCACCACCACCGAGAAGGGTCGGTAC
>JAJCZW010000112.1 GCA_029262155.1 Gemmatimonadota bacterium | reverse complement strand
GAAATGGCCGGCCTCGCCGCCTCGATCAACCGGATGTTTATCCGGCTGGAGAGGAGCTTCTCCGCATTGCACCGCTTTACCGCCGATGCAAGTCACGAACTCAAAACGCCGCTGATGATTCTCCGAAGCGGCGTGGAACGAGCACTTACGCATCCCGGGGCGCCCCCCGAAAGCATCGAAGCACTGGATCAGACACTCGAAGGGATCAATGCGATGACCGAGTTGGTCGACAACCTTCTGACGTTGGCTCGAGCAGATGAAGGGCGAGCCCCACTGGCATTGCAGGAGGAGGATCTACGGGAGTTGATCGAGGAAGCGGTTGAGACGGCTGGGATGCTGGCCGAAGAAGGGCGGGTTGAGGTGCACACGCAGGTGCCTGAGGAACCTGTGGTTGTCCCAGTCGACCGAAGTCGAATGATTCAGCTGCTGCTGAATCTGGGGACGAACGCCGTGAAGTACACTCCTCCTGGTGGGAGGGTGGATATCGAACTATCTACCACTGAAAACGAGGCGATCCTCACAGTTGCCGATACCGGTGTTGGAATTGCCCCTGGAGACCTCCCTCACATCTTCGATCGGTTTTGGCGGGCGGATGTGTCACGCTCTCGGGCGGGGACGCCCACGGGCAGCGGGTTGGGGCTTGCGATCACCAAATGGACCGCCGAGGCCCACGGTGGGCGCATCGATGTGAGCTCTCGGCCTGGTCGCGGAACCGTCTTCACGGTGTCCCTTCCACGACCCCTCCCCCATCCCGTAAAGGATGCAACTGTCGAGTAATCTGACTGTCATCATTTTGTCATCTTGATGGCACCTCCATGAGAGGTTTACAGGTTTTATTGAACCAGTGAGTAGGCGTCCGACCATCAAGGAGAACGCATCCGATGTTCGAGAACCTTATCGAGTCCCAGCCAAAGAAGTTCAAGTCGTGGGGGCAGAGCCTCATGTCGGTCGTGGTGCATGCCGCGGTGATCTTTTTTGCGATCAAGGCAACGGCTGGGGCCGCCCAGGTCTTGGAGGCGATCATTCAGGATACGACCATGTTCTTCCTGAAACCGCCACCCCCCCCACCGCCGCCTCCGCCTGAGGCTCCGCCGCCAGACGCGATCGTGACGGCGAACCCTCCCCCGCAGGGCTTCCAAACGGTGATTCCGCCGGACAAGATTCCGACGACGATCCCCCCGGTCGACCTGAACCAGAAGTTCAACCCAGATGATTTCTCTGGTCGGGGCATTGAGGGAGGGATCGCAGCTGGCGTGATCGGTGGTACCGGTCCGGTGATTCAGGACGAGACCTATCTGCAGGACCAGGTTGATGATCCCGTTCGCCCAATCTCCCAACCGAGTCCTCGATATCCACCGGTACTCCAGCAGGCGGGTATTACGGGGCGGGTGGAGTTGCAATACGTTGTGGACACGACGGGTCATGCCGAAAGGGCATCGCTTAAGGTTTTGTCGAGTAGCAATAAGAACTTTGAGCGGCCGGCTCGGGAAGTCATCATGAAGTCGGTATTTAAGCCGGCCCGGATTCGTGGTCGGGCGGTGCGGCAGTTGGTGATGCAGGCGATTTCGTTCTCGATTACGAATTGATCCGGCTGTCGGGTGATCCGTTCTCGACTGGTTACCACCTCACTTGAGGAGATGAAGGAACCATGGGTGTAGATCTTATTGAACTGTGGGGCCACGCAGGCCCGTTTGCACGAGGCATCGTGTTCATCCTGGCGGCGATGTCGATCTTCTCGCTGCAGGTTGCCTTTACCAAGCTCTGGCAGATGTGGAAGAGCGGAACGGCGACGCGGAAGTTCGCGCCCCAGTTTTCGCGAGCCATTCAGGAAGAGCAGCTCGACCAAGCGATTACCCTGGCCGAAAAGAACACTGGCAGCCACGTCGCGAAGGTTTTGGGTGGGGCCCTGGCTGAAGTCAAGCCGCTCCTCCGTGACCGGGCAACGATTACGGCTGCGGACATCAATTCCGCCGAGCGTGCAGTGGAGCGACAGATGTTGATCGTCCTCTCCGATTTCAAGCGCGGCCTGGGCGTTCTCGCCACGGTGGGTTCGACGGCGCCGTTCGTCGGACTCCTTGGGACCACGATGGGTATCGTCAGCGCGTTTACCGCGATGTCGGCTGGCGGTGCATCCGGCGGGTTGGCGGGGATTGCTGGCGGTATCTCCGAGGCGCTGATCACAACGGCGTTCGGATTGTTGGTCGCTATTCCGGCGGTGTGGTTCTACAACTACTTCACCACCAAGATCGAGTATTTGACGGTCGAGATGACCTATACCTCGAAGGAATTGATCGATTACCTGATCAAGAGTGTGGGGAGCGAGTTTGGTCGCTCGATCTTCACCAAGGAATTCCAGACCCAAAAGGCGGTGACGGGTAGTGGGCACATCAGCTGAGAACGCGGGGAGGACAGCGGTTAACTCCGAACCGAACGTCATCCCAATGATCGACATCATGTTGGTGCTCTTGATCATCTTCATGATCGTGACGCCTTTGATCGCCGCGGGGTTCAAGGCCACCTTGCCTAGAGGGGACAATCTCAAGGCAGATCCCGAAGGCGAAGGTGAGGTGGTGCTCGGTATCGATGAGGCAGGTCGGTACTTCCTTGACGGGCTGGCTATTCCTTTCGCGGCCCTTGAGGACCAACTCCGGGCCATTTACGCCGCTCGGGACGAGGACAAAATCCTCTATTTCAAGGCCGACCAGAGCCTCAAGTATTCGAAGATTCAGGAAGGTGTCGAAGTGGCGCGTCGTGCCGGGGTCCGGGTGATGGCCGCCATCACGGAGGTGAAGACACCGACCAACGTCTTTGGGGATAAGGAGAACTAGCCCATGGGGATGTCTACTGGTGGACCCGGCGGCGTTACCTCAGAACCGAACGTCATTCCGATGATCGATATCATGCTAGGTCTCCTGATCATTTTCATGATCGCCCAGCCGTTATCACGGCAGGTGATGGAAATCCAAGTGCCGCCTCTCGAAGTGGCGGCATCCACCAATGCCCCGTCGAACCAGATCGTGCTTGAGTTGACGGAGGATGGTGGATACGCGATCAACGGGCAGCCGGTCCCGCTCGATCAGCTGGATACGCAGATCCACACAATTTTTGATGATCGTCCGGCCAAGTTGCTGTTTCTCAAGTCTGCGCCCGATCGGATATATCAAGAGGTGATCGAGGCGATGGATGTGGCTCGGGGAGCAGGGATTCAGGTGATTGGATTCACCCCCAAGTCGGCCTAACCTCGGTAGAAGGATGTGGTCTAGCGTGCGGGTCACTTCGGTGGCCCGCACGTTGCGTTTGGGGGGTATACAGCGGGAGTGGGATTCGGGGTCCAAACCCGAATCGTCTGCCATCCGACACGAACGAATACTACCAGGACATTGGTTCAGTGGCTGGTGTGTGCCAAATTGAACATATCGCTCGTCTGCAAGGGAACAGTGTCTGTAACTCTACGTCCGCCACCCCCACTCGCGCTGCCGCGAGGCCCGACCTCCCGAAAAGGTTTGGTTTTTTCGGTTGTGTTCCACCTGAGTCTGTTGTGGTTCATTATCTGGCTGGGGCAGAGCGGAATCCTGGCCCGCGAGCCGGTCCCGACGGCAGGGGAGTTTCTTCTTGGGCCAGGCGGTGGGGGCGGTGGTGGGGGAAGGACGGTTGCTATGGACCTTCCGGCGGCTCCCCGTCCTCGTCCCGCACCTCCGGCACCAAAGGTCGTGGCGCCAGCGATCGTAGAGGCACAGGTCGTTCCACCCCCAGTTGTCGTCGAGCCCGATCCAGTGGAGCAGCAGTTGGTGGCTGTACCAGTGCCTCAGGCCGCGCCTGCTGCCCTCTCGAACGGGACCACCGGGACGGGGAGTGGCGGTGGTGCAGGGGCCGGCAAAGGAAGTGGGACGGGTGCGGGTGTGGGGCCAGGGAGCGGATCAGGGACTGGAGGTGGTGGATCGGGAGGGAGTGCACGCCCACCCGAACCGCGGCAGATGATCCTTCCCCCCCTCGACTTTCCGAAGGTTATGCGAGGCCGGACGGTTGCGGTTAGTTTTTGGGTCGGCATCGATGGCCGGGTTGATCGGCTTCTGGTCGAACCGGAAATCCCGGACAAAGGGTTCCGAAAGAAGTTTGAAGAGGTCATGCGCAACTACCGATTTCGTCCGGCGCGATCAGCCTTTGGAGAACCAGTACCCGGCACCACCACTGTCAGTGTAACGTTCTAAGTCCACCTGATTCCTCGATGGAGTATCCTGTGAGACCTTCACTGCAGTCGGCCTCATGAGCCAACTCTTTGCCCGAAAAACCGTGGCCGACTTCAAGGCCGACCTCGCCCTTCGAAGCGGCCTCAAGCGCACACTCAACAAATGGCACCTCACGGCACTGGGCGTCGGAGCAACGATTGGGGCGGGCATCTTTGCGACGACCGGGACTGCAATTGTAGGCGACGCCGCACGGCCGGGCGCCGGACCGGCGATCGTGCTTTCGTTCATCCTGACCGCCGTCGCTTGTGGGTTCGCCGCGCTCTGTTACGCCGAATTTGCCGCGATGGTTCCCATCTCCGGCTCAGCGTACACCTATGCCTACGCCTCCCTCGGTGAATTGGTCGCCTGGATCATCGGGTGGGATCTCGTGATCGAATACGCGGTAGGGAACATCGGCGTTGCGATCGGGTGGAGTGGCCACTTCCGGGAACTGCTCCATCAGTTTGGATTGGACCTTCCCGCCTGGTTAGCGACGGATTATCGATCGGCGTATGACGCCGTGGCTGCGGTGGCGCAGGGGGCAACCGATGCGGGGACGACGTATCTGGCCAGTGCCGTCTCCACCGCCCCGGTCTTGCTTGGTATCCCCGTCATCGCGAACATTCCGGCGTTTCTTATCGTGATGTTAATCACCATTGTTCTGGTCGTTGGGATCCGCGAATCGGCAAATGCGAACAATGCGATGGTGGTGCTGAAAATCGGGATCATCCTGCTCTTTATTATCGTTGGCGCGTTCCTGATTAAACCAAGCAACTGGACCGATCCCGCTCAAGGTGGGTTCGCTCCGAATGGGTTTAAAGGCATCTCGGCGGCGGCGGCGATCATCTTCTTCAGCTATATCGGATTCGATGCGGTATCGACCGCGGCGGAGGAGGCGGAGTCGCCTGCGCGGGATATGCCGTTTGGGATCATCATGAGCCTGCTGATTACCACCGTCCTCTATATCATTCTCTCGATCGTCCTGACCGGCATGGCCCCGTGGGGGCAGCTGGGCACACCGGAGCCGATGATTACCGCGTTGAGTCTTGCCGAAGGTCCGCCGATGCTCATCAATGCCAGTCGATTCATCATTGCGCTAGGCGCGGTAATCGCGATGGGGAGCGTGTTGCTCGTATTCCAGTTGGGACAACCCCGGATTTTCTTTTCGATGGCCCGTGATGGTCTCTTGCCACAGGTCTTCACGAAGGTGCATCCGAGATTCAAGACGCCCTACTTCGGGACGATCTTGACGGGGGTCTTCGTGGCGACCTTTGCCGCATTCGCCAATATCGCCGAAGTGGTGGACCTTACGAATATCGGCACCCTCTTCGCCTTCATGTTGGTGTCGATTGGCGTGATTGTGCTGCGGATCAAAGAGCCGGACCGGGAGCGACCGTTCAAAGTTCCTGGCGCGCCCTACACACCCTTGATTTCAGTTGTCGCGACATTCTATCTGATGCTGAACCTACCGAGTATCACCTGGATCCGCTTTGGCATTTGGCTGCTGCTCGGGTTGGGGCTGTACTTTGCGTACGGGATGCGGCGTAGCCGATTGCGAGGGAGAAAGTAAGGACTATCCTGGGCGTCAACCCAGAGATGCTTCCGAGTGGCTGGCGTGTTTGCCAAGCACGAGAGCACCGAGAACCGGGTCTACCGAAGGGACCAGAACCGCGGTAAGCGCGCGTTGCTCGAGCGCCATGAGGAGTCGATCTCGGGTGCGTCCCTCCGGGCCTAGCAATCCCCCGGTCATTGCGAGTGACAGAGTGTCTCCCGGGAAGTTGGGGAGGAGGGCGGTGACGAGGGCGGCAAGGTCCTGGACGGCTTCGTCGAGGATGGCTCTCGCGGTCTGATCCGTCCCGGCGGAAGCTGCGACACTCGGCGCAAGCGACGCCACGTCCGTGGGCGTCGCGGTCGAAGCCCAACTCACGAGATGGGGGAAGTCGAGGTGGAGTGCGTTCAGAATTCTCGCCGTTAGGTCGGTTGGGGGTCCGGTTCGGTCATGAGCTGAAGCAATGGCGTCGAGCGCGGCCCGACCGATCGCATAGCCACTTCCGCGATCTCCCATCTGCCATCCGTGTCCACCCACACGTTTCACGGTACCATCGGCCAGCCGTGCAATGGCAGCACTCCCGGTGCCCGCCATCAGGAGGACACCGGTCCCGTACAGTCCGAATGCCGCGACCAAGGCGATCTCCAGGTCGGTCGTCACCAGAACGGTGTCGGCGAGATGTTCGGCTTCGAGCTGCCGACGAAGGGCACCCCGTGGCTCATCCCGACCGGCACCTGCCGCACCGACGACAAGACAATTGATCCGAGGAACCTGATGGGTTTCCTGGGCGGTTCGGAGGAGCCCCGCGATCGATGAGGCGTTATCCGCTGCCTGACCGGGAATGAGGCGCGCCCCAGGCCCTTCGGTCCGCACCTGAATCCTGCCATCGACCTCGATCGCAAGGCGGGAATGTGTGCCGCCGGCGTCGATGCCTGCTATGGCTGCCATGAGGCCTTTGCACAGGAGTTCCAACAAGTAAGGGCCCGTCCGTTGTACCGAACGAGCCCCTCGCCTGATGATCTCACGAGCGGACTATGCCGTGAAGCTCGAACCACATCCACAACCCCCTGTGGCATTCGGGTTGTTGAAGGTGAATCCGGATCCTTGCATTGAGGTGACGTAGTCGATCGTGATCCCGTTCAAGTATTGGAGACTAAAGCTGTCGACGAACAGCCGGATGGTATTGATGTCGAGTACAACATCATCCTCCAAGGCGCGCTCTTCGATGTTCAAACTGTACTTGAACCCGGAGCACCCACCCGGGAGCACGGCCACGCGCAGGCCTGCAGATTCTTCCGGGACCTGTTCGGCGGCGATGAACTTCCGGACTTCGACGGCCGCCGCGTCGGTTAACGTCACCTGGGCACCGCCAACCGCGGTTTGTTCTACTGAATCCATAGTCTCCTCATCCGTTCGGATGGCATCATCCACCATCACCTGTCTACCTGAAAGCTAAGGAGCTGCAGGTATGGGGTCAAATGGGGAGTGAATGACTCCCCATCAACGGGCATCGGACCGTTGTTGGTCTACCAACGTCACCGCGAGGTCGGCTATGGCACGCCTGAGTGCCCCGATCGAGGGCGTCTCTCGTGTTGGATGGACTCGATTCGACAGGAGGACGATCACAAGTCCTCGTTCCGGGTCGATCCAGAGGGAGGTTCCCGTGAAGCCGGTGTGTCCAATACTCCTGGCGGAGAGCAGCCTCCCCGCGCTCCCGGTGCCGTCGGTTGCCGGTGTATCCCAACCCAAGGCACGCGTGGAGCCTGGTACCAGGCCCTGCTTTCGGGCGAACTCTCCGACGATTGTCGGAGGGGGTGGCGCTGCGCACGCCGGTAAGCCTCGGTGGAGACACCAGTCCCGCGAGTCCAGTTCCCGCAGAATCCACTCGCCGAACGTCAGCAGGTCATCGGTCGAGCCAAAAAGACCGGCATGTCCAGAAACCCCATCCATGCGGGCGGCATTCTCGTCGTGGACCTCTCCCCGCAAGATATGTCCCCGCCAGGGATCATCCTCCGTGGGGGGGACGCGGTAGGCGAGGGAGGACGGTGGGTTGAACATGGTCGAATGAAGCCCGAGTGGTGTTGTGACCATTCGTTGCACGGCTGTGGAGAGATCTCCAAACACCTGCTCCACAACTGCCGTCAGCAAGATGATACCCAGGTCGGAATATGTCGTGCGCGCACCGGGGACGGTGTCGAGCGGTGTCGATTCCACCTGTCGGATGAGCTCGGCCCGATTGGCTACTTCGCGATAGAATGGTCGCCAGGCCGGCAACCCACTGGCATGGACCAGGAGGTGTCGAATCGTGACCTGATCCTTGAGGGGACCGGTGAAGCGAGGGAGATAGCGGACGACCGGGGTGTCCAAGTCTATTCGGCCGCTGTCAACGGCAACCATGAGCAGCGTGGTGAGTCCGACCACCTTGGTGAGAGAGGCAAGGTCATAGATGGTACCGTCATCCGGTCGGATCGCATCATCGGTTCCGAAATGCCCGGTTCCATAGGTGTGGCGGAGGCCGCGAAGACTCACGCCAACAACGGCGCCGGGCGCTGCTCCCCGAGTGATCGCGGAGTCGAGCAGGCGATCAAGCGAGAGCCATGTATAGTTAGGTATGTCCATACCCGCACCCAGCGGGGCCACGCCAGGAATCGGGACGGGGAGGCGGCCGGTGACGGGGGCACCCTCAAAAACATCAGCCACGGCTCCCTCTGCAAGGGCCGATGCGCTCCACGCGATGAGATAGGAGGTCAGTGGGGTGAACGCCCGAACGATATAGGGGCTGCCAAAGGAGATGAGGTGCACGGGGCGCCCTGATTGTGCCAGGCTGTCGATCGTTTCAGTGAGCTGCTGGGGGAGTTCCAGCTGTCCGGCGCCCGCGCGAGCCCGGACCGCTATGGCGAGCACGACTGGAAAGGACTGCTCTTCAGGTTCGCCGATCGCACCATAGGAACGAGCGCCGCTCTCCGGCGTAAGCGCAAGAAACCGAACAGTCCGGCCTTGCGCACGGAGTCGGCGGTGGAGGGTCTGACCAAAGAGGTCGTTGTCTCCCTCACTGTATGTCACCAACGTCAAAGGGGCCGGGTCGATCCGAAGTCGTCGGAAGGCAGCGTGCTGCTCTTGTACGAGGACTAACGCCCGACCGGTCACCGCCCGAGCAGTGTCGACATGTGACTGGCGTCCGACGACAGTCCCCATTTGTGGGAGACTGACCAATCGATCGCGAAAGAGTCCAGCGCGTTCCTTCAGGAGAAGAAGGCGACGAACGGAGGCGTTCAGACGCGCCTCCGAAATGCGTCCCGAGGCGACCGCCGCGACCACTGCTTCCAATGCCTCCTGCGGGTCGGTTGGCATCAAGAGAAGGTCTGCCCCGGCCAGAATCGCTCGGACCGCGATTTCACCACTGCGGAGTGGCCCCGCCAACGCGGCCATATCTAAGGCGTCTGTCACCACGATCCCTTGAAAGCCGAGCGAGTCCCGAAGCATCCCGGTGAGCAGGGCCTGGGAGAGGGTGGCGGGTGTTTCAGATTGGGTGAGCCTGGGGAGGGCGATGTGGGCCGACATGACACCGGTGACACCTTGGGCGATAGCCGCCCGAAATGGGGGCAACTCCACCGAGTCGAGTGCGTTCCAATCGCGTGAAATGATCGGGAGTCCGAGGTGGGTGTCGGTCTCGGTGTCCCCATGGCCAGGGAAGTGCTTGACCGTCGCAAAGAGTCCATGATCCTCCATCCCCCGGACGGTGGCGGCTACGAATCGTCCAACCGCATGTGGGTCGGCTCCGAACGATCGAGTATTGATGATTGGATTGTCGGGATTGCTATTCACATCGGCTACCGGGGCGAAGGCGACATGAATCCCAACGGCCCGTGCTTCCTCTGCGGTTATCCAGCCCATGGCGTACGCGTCATCCTCTCGACCAGTCGCTGCCACCCCCATATTGGTGGGGAACTCAGTCCCACCCAGCAGCCGGAAGGCTGTGCCACCCTCGAGATCAGACCCGACGAGGAGGGGGATGTTGGATCGAGTTTGAAGATCGTTCAGTCGAAGGGCGATGTCGGCCGGTGAGCCGGTGGAGGCAATCACGCCGCCGACCTGGAGGGTGTCTATCCAGGCCCGGATTCGGGCAAAGCCTTCGGTATCGAAGGCGGTGTAGTTTCCAGGGAGTTGCGGCATAAGCAACTGCGCGGCACGCTCTCTGATCGTGAGCCGGGCAAGGATGGTGTCGGCGATCGGTCGGACCGCCGTGACGCTGGTCGGCGCCGGAGTGCATCCGAAAACGAGGCTCGTCGCGAGGAGGAATCGATGGGGCACAAAGGTCTGGTGACGTTGCTTCTTGCCGTTCACGGGTTGGGATGCAACTCCGAGCCCGCTGTTCGGGTCCGCCCGGGGTTGGAGGTGCTGGTGGAGGACAGCCTCCAGATGGTGCTGGGTAAACGCGTCGGGCTGTTGACCAATCAGAGCGGGGTGGACCGGCACGGTCGGAGTGGAATCGATCTGCTGGTGGCTCATGGAGTAAACCTGGTTGCCATCTTTGCTCCGGAACATGGTTTTCGAGGTGCCGCACCCCCGGGTGCCCCTGTGGCCTCCTCGGTTGATTCCGCAACCGGTCTCCCAATCTATAGCCTTTATGGGCCAGCCACGGACACTGCGCTTACCCACCTGGGTGACATCGACCTGTTGCTGGTCGACCTCCAAGATGTGGGGGCCCGCTATTTCACCTGGCTCCACACCGTGGTGACGGTGATGGAGACGGCAGCGAACGGACAACCTGAGGTCCTTATTCTTGATCGCCCCAACCCGATCGGCGCCATGGTACAGGGGAATGTCCTTGACACGGCGTTTCGTTCTCCGGTCGGCCGCATCGCTATTCCGATGCGTCACGGAATGACCTTGGGAGAGTTGGCTCGACTGGCCCAAGCGGAACTTCATCTGGGAGCGACCCTCCGGGTGCTTCCCGTTGCAGGCTGGGATCGAGATCGCCCCTACGACGAAACCGGGCTCCCCTTCCATCCGCCGAGCCCAAACTTGACGGAGATTGAGGCCCTCTTTCACTATCCCGGCTTGTGCTTGTTTGAGGGAACGGCCCTTTCGGTGGGTCGGGGGACCGACGCCCCGTTCATGCAGATTGGAGCGCCTTGGCTCGATACGGCTCAGGTGCTCGCCGCCTTTCGCGCCGATCCCCCGGAAGGTGTGGAACTCCGCGGCGTTGTCTTTACGCCCAGATCCCCGGGCGATGGGAAGCTCGCGGATACGCTGCTGCGAGGAGTGCGGCTCCATCTCACCGACCGCCGGCGGTACGATCCCACGGTTGTGGCCGGACGGCTCCTACAAGCCGTGCAGACCATCCATGGATCCTTGATTGGTTGGAATCCGGCACATTTCGACCGACTGGCAGGTGGCCCTGATTTGCGTCAGGCCATTGTCCAGCGGGGGTTGGGGCCGGAGCTGTTGGCCCGGTGGAGGAATCAACGAGATGGGTTCATACGGAGGAGTAAACCGTACCTCCTCTATTCTGAGGTGGTCGGATTGCCGTAAGTGCCATACAGTGGTTAGCTTTGACGGTTGTTTGGGCCAGGACTAGGGCCGCCGTTTCCTTCCCATGAAAGGCGGGCGTCCGCTGCTGGTAACCGCCAGGATTCAGCAGGGCTTCTTCGCGACCACTAGGCCAGTGACCAAGTGGCTTATTCGCAAAGGAGTTCGTCCCAATACCATTACCACAGTCGGGGCTGGACTGATTGTCTTGTCGGCCGTGTTTTTTGGATTGGGGTGGATCCGCCGTGGAGCGGCGCTGCTTCTTTTCACCGGCGTGGTGGACACGCTCGACGGGCAGGTTGCTCGGGAGACTGGGCAAACCTCTTTGTTTGGTGCGTTCTATGACTCGACTCTCGATCGAGTGGCGGACGGAGCCACTTTTATTGGCATCGCCGCGTATTTCTTGACCACACCGGATATCTTCCTGCCGGTAGTGGGTGCCCTCGCGTGTATGATCGCGGTACTCTCGAGTCTTTTGGTCTCGTACGCGCGGGCCAGAGCCGAAGGGTTGGGTCTGGAGTGCAAGGTCGGCATGGTGCAACGCGCCGAGCGGTTGATCGGTATCGCCGCACCGAGCCTCTTCTTTGGGCCGGGCCCCAATGCAAAAGTGCTGTTCGGGGTGGTGTTGATCCTGACGATTGGGTCACTCCTCACAGTGATCCAACGTGTCGTGTACGTATATCGGGTGACGCACGAAAGCCCTCGTGGGCCAGCAGTGTGAACCCGTCTTTTCATCATAGGGAAAGGAATCAGCGTGTCTGAACGGACAGCCCGGCACATTGCGCCGGCCAAAGGGAAACTCGGCGTCCTGTGTGTTGGACTAGGAGCAGTGGCAACCACGTTTATTGCGGGAGTCGAAAACGTCCGCCGCGGGCGGGCCCAGGCCTTTGGGTCACTCTCCCAGATGGGGACCATCCGGTTAGGCAAGCGCACCGAGGGTCGGAGCCCACTCATCAAGGACTTTGTCTCCCTTGCCAATCTCGACGACATGGTCTTCGGCGCCTGGGATCCGGTCCCGGACGATGCCTACCAATCGGCCTTGGTATGTGGCGTGCTCGATAAGCACGAGCATATCGAACCGATTGGCGATTTTATGAAGAGCAACTCCCCGATGCCAGCAGTCTACGATCAGGCGTACGTGAAGCGGCTCAAAGGCACCAACGTCAAGCAGGGCAAGACAAAACGCGAGCTGGCCGAGGCGTTGCGGAAGGACATCCGCGAGTTCAAGACCAACAACGGATGTGATCGCGTCGTGGTCATGTGGTGTGCCTCCACCGAGGTATTCATCACCCCCGGTCCGGCGCATCAAAGCCTTGAGGCACTCGAGAAGGCAATGGACGAGAACGATCCATCGATTGCCCCCTCAATGCTCTATGCCTACGCCGCGGTCATGGAGGGAGTGCCCTATGCCAATGGTGCTCCGAACCTCAGTTGCGACATGCCGGCGATTGTAGGGCTCGCCAAAGAGAAAGGCGTTGCCATCGGCGGCAAGGACTTCAAGACCGGCCAGACTTTGGTCAAGACAGTGCTGGCACCGATGTTCAAGGCGCGGATGCTTGGTGTTGCGGGGTGGTACTCGACCAATATCCTTGGCAATCGTGACGGCGAAATCCTGGACGATCCCGAAAGCTTTAAGACCAAGGAGGAGTCGAAGCTCGGCGTCCTGGAGTACATCCTCCAGCCCAAACTCTATCCGGCTCTGTACGAGAAGATGTATCACAAGGTCCGGATCAACTACTATCCGCCCCGCGGCGACAACAAGGAAGGGTGGGACAACATCGACATCTTCGGGTGGCTGGGCTACCCGATGCAGATCAAGGTCGATTTCCTCTGTCGCGACTCGATCCTCGCCGCTCCGCTGGTGCTGGATCTGGCTCTCTTCTTTGACCTGGCACAGCGGGCTGGGATGCACGGTGTCCAGGAGTGGCTCTCGTTCTATTTCAAGAGCCCGCAAACAGCCCCCGGGCTGTATCCGGAGCACGACCTGTTCATCCAGCAGACCAAACTCAAGAATACCCTCCGGTATCTCGTGGGGGAGGAACCGATCACCCATCTTGGCGTCGAGTACTACGAGTACGGAGAAGGTTAGGCAATGGCCGCATGAAGTATTTTCATCGTACCAGTGTCTCACCCGACGACGTGATCGCCCAAGCCGCGGCGTTCTTTGGCGCACGGTTGACGCCGATCGAAGAGGAGAAACGCCTGCGGCGATTCTCGGGCCCCATCGGACATGTCACCATCACGGTGCAGGCGGAGGGTGGGCACTACACGCTGGTGACTGCGGAGACGAACCAGCCGGGCGAAAGCGAAGTCGACAAGCTGGTGAAGCGCTTTCTCGGCGTTGTCCACACCTTGGCGGAGCCGTCGCATGTGCTTCGTGGTGCCTACTGATCGTCCCGCGGGGTGAGACCGAATCCAGAGGAATCGCAGCCGGCCCTGCCAGCTGGCTTATCGCCGGAAGGGGCGCATGCGCTCTACTACTTCATGCGCCTCACGCGCTCCCTCGAAGAGCGCCTAGTCAATCTCTACCGTCAAACGAAGGTTATCGGCGGGCTCTTCCGCTCCCTCGGTCAGGAAGCCGATGCGGTAGGGAGTGCTTTCGCCCTGGACCGGACAAAGGGGGATATCCTGGCCCCGCTCATCCGGAACTTGGGGTCGATGCTGGTGCAGGGAGCGACACCGCTCGAGGTCTTGCGTCAGTACATGGCCAAAGCTGAGAGTCCAACACGCGGGCGAGAACTCAATATCCACTTCAATGATCTAGAGCGTGGGTTCCTGGGGCAGATCTCGCATCTCGGTGACATGGTGCCGGTGATGGCGGGGGTGACTCTGTCCTTTCGCATCCGACGCGAGCCGCGGGTCGGTATGGTGTACGTTGGCGACGGGGCGACCAGCACCGGGGCCTTCCACGAAGGGATGAATTTTGCTGCTGTCCAGAAGCTCCCTTTAGTCGTCATCGTTGAGAACAATGGCTACGCGTATTCCACGCCCCTGTATCGGCAGACAGCTGTCTCGGCGCTGGTGGCAAAAGCTGCCGGCTACGGCGTCGCAGGTGTCCAAGCAGACGGAAATGACGTGCTCGCGGTCTATGAGGTCACGAGGGCCGCCGTGGAGCGCGCCCGTTCCGGTGGGGGGGTGACCCTGGTCGAATTGCTGACTTACCGACGAACGGGACACGCCGAGCACGACAATCAGTCCTACGTCCCGAAGGAGGAACGTACTCGGTGGGAGGCGAACGACCCGCTCGATCGTTATCGCGATCGTTTGGTCGCGAATGGTTGGGCCACCGAACAGCAGATCCAGGCACTCGACGACCGCGTACTCGAGGAGATTGCGACCGCCGTGGCAACCTGTGAATCGGAGCCGATGCCGGAAGCCGAGTCGGCCCTGGGCGGAGTCTATGCCAATCCGTCCAGGCTTTCTCCAGAATGGTACCGGATCCTCGATGACTGAAGTCACCTATTTGGAGGCGATTCGCCAGGGCCTGTGGGAAGAGATGGAGCGGGACGAGCGTGTCTTTCTCCTCGGTGAGGACATCGGCGCTTACGGTGGCGCGTTCAAGGTCACCGAAGGCTTCCTGAAACAGTTCGGCGACGACCGCGTCATCGACACGCCGATTTCCGAGACCGCCATCGTTGGGGCCGCGGCGGGGGCAGCGCACATGGGGCTTCGTCCCGTCTGCGAAATGCAGTTCATGGACTTTCTCTCCTGCGCCTACTCGATGTTGACCAACTATGTCGCCACGGCACGGTACCGTGCTGGGGGGTTGCCGACGCCGTTGGTCATCCGCGGACCGGTGGGGGGCTATGTTCGCGGAGGCCCCTTTCACTCCCAGATGCCGGAGGCGGCATACCTGCATACGCCGGGGCTCAAGATCGTCTGTCCGGCAACCGCACGCGATGCCAAAGGCCTGATCAAGAGTGCCATTCGGGACGAAGATCCCGTGCTCTTTTTCGAACACAAGTATCTTTATCGTCGGGTGCGGGAGTCGCTGCCGGAGCAGGAGGAGATTCTCACACCGCTTGGCGAGGCACGGTGTGCCCGAGAGGGTACCGATATGTGCATCATCACCTGGTCGGCGATGGTGTTTCACGCCCTTGAGGCGGCGGAACAACTCGAACGCGAAGATGGCCTTTCGGTCGAGGTGCTCGATCTTCGAACGCTGCTGCCCATGGACGATGCAGCGATCGACAGGACGGTCAAGAAGACCAACCGCGTATTGATCGCGCACGAGGATACACGGACGGGTGGGGTGGCGGGCGAAATCACGGCTCGAATCAATGAGCGGTGTTTTGAGTATCTCGACGCGCCGGTGCGTCGGGTCGCGGCGCTGGATGTGCCGCTCCCATTCGCACCGCCGTTGGAGGATTATGTCTTACCGCAGACGGCTGACCTAGTGCGTGCCTCGCGCTGGCTCGCCGCCTATTGAATGAGAGTGCGGCGCAGAGTGGGCGCCGCTGCTGGAGAGGGAGATTATGGCTCGCGTCGATGTCATCATGCCCCAGATGGGGGAATCCATTGCAGAGGGCA
>JAJCZW010000111.1 GCA_029262155.1 Gemmatimonadota bacterium | reverse complement strand
AGGGAATCGGGCTCGCCGTCACCTATCCCCCTGAGGTCGGTCGCCAAGTGTTGGGGGACGGGAGTCGGGTCCGCCAGATCGTGCTCAACTTGGTCGGCAACGCGATCAAGTTCACGACCCAAGGAGGGGTCACGGTGACTGCGGAAGCGGTCGAACGTGCCGGGCACCTGGACTTCGGGATCCATGTCCGTGACACCGGGATCGGGATCCACGATGATCAGTTGGCCCATCTCTTCGATTCTTTTACCCAGGCCGATGCGTCCACCACCCGGAAGTATGGTGGTACAGGGTTAGGTCTTGCGATCAGCCAGCAGCTGTTACACCACATGGGAGGTCGTATCACGGTCCGCAGCACTCCAGGCAAGGGAAGCCAATTCACCGTCTCCCTGACCCAAGCACTGATCCAGGAGGCATGCCCCCTTCCAACGCCTGCCCCAGCGCCGTCATCTAGGGTCCTGGAGGATCCGTTCTCCGTGTTGCTGGTCGAAGACAACCCTGTCAACACCAAGGTGGCCACGCTCATGCTCACGAAGCTCGGCGGTCACGTCACGCACGCCGCCAACGGTCAGCTCGCGGTCGACGCGATAGCGGGTGATGTGTACGACATTGTGTTCATGGATTGTCAGATGCCCGAACTGGACGGGTACGAAGCGACACAGAGGATGCGACGGCTCGGTTACTCCGTTCCGATCGTCGGGCTGACGGCCAACGCCCTGCCGGGAGACCGCGAAAAGTGCCTTGCGGCCGGCATGGACGACTATCTCACCAAACCGGTCGACCGCGCGGCCTTGGCCAAGGCGCTTGCCCGCTGGCTCAAGCCAGCCCAGACACCGGCGGGATGACTAGTGCTCATCCGCCCAACTGATCCAGGTCTTGGTGTCCAGGCCCACCGTCAGTCGGGTGTCGTGCCGAACGAGTGGCATACGCAAGATGAGCGGTTCCGTTGCAAGGTAGGAGAGCCACCACGCATCACTACGGTGACTCGCTCCCAGTCCCAGATCCCGATATCGCTTCGTATTGGAATCGACTAAGGCCGTCACTCCGAATCGCTGCACGAACCGGCGCAGTTCACCTGGCGAGGCCGGGCGCACGGTGAAATCAACGAAATGCGTAGGGATTCTCCGCTCCGCAAAGAACCTGAGCGCTGCCCGGGTGTCTCGGCTCTTCCGGACGCCAAAGATTTGTACTGCCATCGGCACTCTCAGCCTCGGTTACATCGCGAGCCACCCCGTCCCCAACCAGGGTTACTGACAGCCATCCGGACGGCGCGGAGAAGCAATCGTGAAGTTGATCCCGTCGGGATCTTCATACAATGCGACACAGAGGTCATGCTCTCGCTCGGGACCGCTCAGACACCGCACCCCGGCCGCGACCAGGCGGGCGTGGATCGACTCCATCTCCGGAACGAGAAATCCTAACCGCGACGATCCTGCCAACATCGGGGGGTGATGGAACGACCGATCATCAACATGTGCTTGCTGCAACACCAGGGTCTGTTCCCCCAACGCAATCTCGGCAGAGGCCTTTCCCTCTTGTACAACGAGCCCAACGAGATCGCGATAGAAGGCGACCGAGCGTGCCACGTCACTCACAAAGATGATCACATACCTGAGTCGCATGCGTCCCTCCCATAGGTGCATTCGCCGATATTCAGATAATAGGGCCTCCGGTCGGAGACGGAACCAAAGAATACGTGAAGCTTGCTTCATGATGGCGTCCTATGGACAATACCCCCTTCCGCGTGCGGCCACCTCCCATCCACGCTCGACAACCTCTCCCCGCATGCCATAGATCACATCGTTGAGGTGCACCACGATACAAACATGATTCGGAATAATCCGAACCAGGTCACCGACCCTGGGACGCCACGTGACTGATGACAGATCGAGGATCCCGTGTTCCTCGCTCATCCTCGTCACCACGACTTCCGGATGATCCAGGACCTCCCCATACCCAGCCAGGCCCTCATGCGGTTCTCGACCTAATGCCTTTGAGCCTGCGTCCACGACCGCTTGGCCTTGGACTGAGGTGCTCACGACCGTCGCACTGACCGTCAAGGCGCATTGGCGGAGATCACACGCACCCGTACTGACGGTTGTGCGATCGTTGTAGACGTACGTTCCCGGCCGGACTTCGGTGAGGTCAGCGAGTTCGCCGAATCGAGGCGCGGTCGGAGTCGATCCCCCACTGATGACAGCGGGAGGAAACCCTGCCCGCCGGAGCGTCTCGCACATCTGATGCAGATCTTGGTTCAATCGCAGCATACCCTCGGACTGGTCCGAGGTCGCGCCCTTGAGGTGGCCGGGATAGAACATGATCCCCGCGAACTCCAATGACGGCGCCCGTCCAATCGCTTGGGCGAGTTGCAGGACATCCGTCGGATTCCGTAACCCAACCCGCTTCAGTCCCACGTCTGCTTCCGCCACGACCTTCACTGGTCGGGGCCACTGCTCCGCCGCTTTCTGAAGCATCCCGACGGCATCGGGCGAATCGACCCCGATGATCAGGGAGAGATGGTCCGGTAGCGCGAAGAGCCGCCTGAGTTTCTCCGCATGGACCGGCGGGTGGGCGAGGAGAATCTCGTTGGTGACGGAGGCCATGACTTCCGCCTCAAAGACGGTCGCGCAAGTGAGACCCTGGGCGCCCGCAGCCAGCTGCGCTTCTGCAATCCACGGTGTCTTGTGGGTCTTGACGTGGGGGCGAAGCGCCAAGCCCCGTGCCTCAACATGGTGCGCCATGCGGGCAATGTTGTCCTCCAGCCGATCAAGATCGACGAGCGGAACAGGGGTCTCCAGCGAACGCCACGTCCACGCCGACGTCAACCCTATTGTCCCCGCCACCCTGGACCATGTACCACCCGGCCCGGAGTGGCACCCGTATGCTCCCCATCCTGCAGGACAAGCACCCCGTTCACCACGACATCGCGCATCCCTACGGCATACTGATGGGGATCATCGTAGGTGGCACGGTCGGCAATCTGGGCTGGATCGAAGACGGTCAGGTCAGCGTAGAACCCCGGAAGCACTCGACCACGTCGCTTCAAACCAAGATTGGTCGCAGGCAGGCCCGAGAGTCGGTGGACCGCTTCCCCGAGCGAGATCACCCCTTCATCCCGTACATACTTCCCGAGCAAACGGGCAAAGTTGCCGTAGGCACGAGGATGTGGGTTCGACTGGAGGAACACCCCTTCTGGCGCGAGCGATCCCCCATCCGATCCAAAGCTGACCCACGGAAGCGCAATCTGCCGACGGACATTCTCCTCCGACATGAGAAAGTACACCGTCCCCACCCGGCTTCCGTCCTGCACCACCAGGTCCATCGCTGTCTCCTCGATTGAGCTCCCTCGCAACGCGGCCACCTCGGCCAGGGTCTTGCCAGTCAGATACTTGAGGGAATCAGCCTTGAACGCCGAGAGCAGAACCTGGTCGGGTGACCCCGCGAGGAGAAGGAGGTTTTCCCACTCGTCGGTCGGGGTTTTCATCTCTTGGCCTACCCGTTCCCGAATCCCTGGATCTTGGAGCCGGGCAGCCCAGGCATCGTACCCACCCTCCTGCACCCACGGCGGCATCGCCGCGTCGAGTCCGGTGGCCCCGGCGGTATAGGTATACATGTCGGCCGTAATGCGGAGTCCTTCCGCCCGAGCGCGCTCTACCCTATCGATGACCGCATCGAGCTTACTCCAGTTCGCCCTCCCTGCAGCCTTCAAGTGATAGATCTCGGCGGGCACTCCCGCGTCTCGCGCGATCCGGATCAACTCATCGACGGCTTCGAGGAGCCGATTGGCCTCACTCCGCATATGGGAGATGTAGCTTCCTCCGTACTCACCCGCGGCCTTGGCGAGCGCGACAAGTTCATCCGTCGTCGCGTAGAAGGCGGGGGCATAGATGAGCGACGAACCAACCCCCAACGCTCCTTCCTCCATCGCCTCCCGCACAAGGCGCTGCATCTCCACCAGCTCCTCGGGTGTGGAGGGTCGGTCTTCGTACCCTACGACATGAATACGAACGGTTGTGGCACCGATAAATGACGCCACGTTGGTTGCAATCCCCCGCCGTTCGAGATAGGTCAAGTACTCACCTAGCGTGGTCCACGGGATATCGTATCGAATATCACCCTGACTCCGAATAGCCTGCACCCGCATCGAGTCATTGAGTGGCCCCATCGACTCCCCTTCCCCCATGATCTCGAGCGTGACACCCTGTCGAATATCACCCTCCGATCGGCCATCTTCGATCAAGGATTCTGTGGCCCAGCTCAGCATGTTGATGAATCCGGGGGCGACGGCGAGGCCAGTCGCGTCGATCTCGGTACGACCCCTCCGTCCGTTGAGATCCCCCACCGCAACGATGGAGTCATCGAGTACTCCCACATCGGCCACGATACCTGACCCACCTCCCCCATCGTAGACAGTCCCGCCCCGTATCACGACGTCAAGATGGGGGGTGGAAGTGCAGGTCGAGGCCGCAAGGACGATACAGACGAGGACGAGAATCCGAAGGCGCAAAAGCATGATACAACCTCGTAGAGGGACAAAACCGGGTGGGAGTCGCTTTGTCGGGAGAGTAAGCCTGGGAGGGGCCACGAGGCTATAGTGGGTTGCGCGAAATCCTCATATGTCTCACATTGAAACTATTGAATGGTTCAGATCGTAACGAAACAGGTCACCCCCCCCAGGCGGAGTAGTCGATGTCGACCTTCAAGACGATCCGGTACGCGGCCAGAAAGCTTATCGGCGATCCCTTTCTCTCCGGCATCGCGGTGCTGGCGCTCGCTCTTGGAATCGGACTCACCACCACCGCATTCTCGATCGTCTATGGTGGAATCATTCGGGGACTCCCGTTTGAGAATGCTGGTCAGATCATGCACCTGGAGGAGGCCAACCCTTCGCGGGACATCGAAAGCATGGAAGCCCCGCTCGATGATTTCGCCTCCTGGCGAGACCAACAGCGGTCGTTCGCTCACTTGGCGGCCTATTACCAGGGAACAGTGAACATTACTGGCAACGACGGGAGACCTGAACGGTATTCAGGGGCGTTCACCACGCCATCTCTCTTTAGCATCCCACGGGTCGAGCCGCTTCTCGGCCGAGTCTTTACACCGGATGAAGAGGGCCCGGCTGCGCCACCGGTCATCGTCCTTGGCTATCGTGTCTGGCAGGACCGGTTCGCGGGCGATCGGGGTGTCCTCGGGGAACAGATCCGCGCCAACGGACGGCAATACACGGTGATCGGAGTGATGCCAGAGGGATTTCTGTTCCCAGAAAACGAATCGCTCTGGCTCCCCATTACCGATAACACGACCATCGAGCCGAGGCGGTCGGGCCGGACTGTGGAAGTGGTGGGACGGTTGCAGGATGGTGTGTCCATGGACCAGGCCATGACGGAATTCATCACCATCTCCCGCCGCCTTGAGGCACAGTACCCAGTGGCGAATGAAGGGGTCATCCCTCTGATCAAGCCGTTTACGGAGGAGTTTGTTGGACCCGAAGTTATCGCCATGCTGTACACGATGTTGGGTGCGGTCATAGGCGTCTTGCTTATCGCCTGTGCCAACGTTGCGAATCTGTTGCTGGCCCGCGCAGCAGCCCGGAGTAAAGAGGTCGCGATCCGAACCGCGCTGGGTGCAAGTCGTTTTCGCATCGTGCTAGAGTTGCTCGGCGAATCCGCGGTCCTGTCGTTCGTCGGGGGTATCCTTGGACTCGGCATGGCCTATGGCGGTGTCGCCTGGTTCAACGCAGAGCTAGCGAAGAGTGACACCCCTCCGTTCTGGATCGACATTGCGATCGACCCCATGGTCCTCTCCTTCGTCGTGATCACCGTCGTCCTGGCGGCACTCGTCGCGGGCCTCTTCCCCGCGCTCCAAGCGTCGGGGACCAAAGTGAATGAGGTCCTCAAGGATGAGTCCCGGGGGTCGTCGGGATTCCGCCTCGGTCGATTCTCCCGGGGGTTGGTGGTGTTCGAGGTCGCCATGTCCTGCGCTCTCTTGGTTGGGGCCGGCCTCATGATCAAGAGCGTCGTCCAATTACGGGACATCCCCTTTCAGTTCGCTACCAACGGCATCCTGACCAGTCGCGTGGCGCTTTTTGCCGGTGACTATCCCGACACCACCGGTCGCCAGCAGTTCTTTGAGGAATCCCTCAGGAGGATCACCCAACTTCCCAGGGTTGCTGCGGCGGCGTATTCCTCTGCAATTCCGGCCTCCTTCGCCGGACGCTGGGCCTTTGCGATTGATGGGCAATCGTATCAGACAGACCGTGACTTCCCCGCGAGCGGACGGGTGGCGGTCACCCCGGCCTTCTTCGACACCTATCGGGTCGCCCCGGTC
>JAJCZW010000110.1 GCA_029262155.1 Gemmatimonadota bacterium | reverse complement strand
CTGCGAAGAAGGCCATCGCACCCAGGTCCAGCGCCTCCTTGTAGGGGAGCTCCCGGGTGGTGACCGGCGCATTGGCCCAGATCGCCGTGTTCACCTCGCGCTCGATGACCGCGAGCAGCTCTGGAGCGATGGGGCCATGATGGGAGAAGTCGAACCGTAGTCGATCCGGCTCGACCAACGAACCCTGCTGACGAACATGTTCTCCCAAATGCCGGCGGAGTGCCCAGTGGATCAAATGGGTTGCGCTATGGTTGCGCTCAATGTCGCGGCGACGGCTCTCCACAACTGTGGCGGTGAGCGAGGTCGGTTCGAATGGCCCGTCACATGGCCCGCTGATCGCAGTCCCCCGATCGGTGTTCCTAACTGTATCGACCTCCAAGGTCCAATCCTCACCTCGCACGGTTCCCGTGTCACTCACTTGGCCGCCCGACTCAAGGTAGAACGGATTGTGTTTGAGGATTATCTCCAGCCTGTCATCCTCTAGCCGATACGCCAAGGGGTCCGTTTCGACGTCGAGCGTGTCATATCCCACAAACCGCTGTTTGGCCCGGGAGAGTTTCTTCCATACCTTCCCCTTGGTACTCCCGATACGTGCCTTCCCTTTCGCTCCGGTACCGTGGGCTTTACGGGATCGGCTGCGCTGTGACTCGAGCGCCAATTCAAACCCAGCCAGATCGACGTCCACATTGCGTTCACGGGCAATAAGTTGGGTCAGGTCAATGGGAAACCCGTAGGTATCGTAGAGTCGGAACGCCTCCTCCCCTGTGATCGTGGTCGCGTTGGACGCGAAGAGTTCTTCCAAACGCTTCAGGCCGCCTTCGATCGTCTCGAGAAACCGGCCCTCTTCGTTTGAGGTTACCTCCGCGATAAAGTCGCGTTTGTCGACCAGGCTCGGATACGCCTCTCCGAGAAGGTCGACCACCGTTCCGGTCAATGGAGCCAGTGTCGGTTCTCGTCGTCCCAAAAGCCAGGCATGCCGAACGGCGCGTCGCAGGATACGGCGGAGGACATACCCCCGACCGTCATTGCTCGGAACGACGCCATCGGCAAGGAGCAGGCTCACCGCCCGTGCGTGGTCTGCCAACACACGAAAGGAGGGTCCGTCGCCGTTCAGGCTCTTGGGATAGGGCCGCCCCACCAGCGACGCGACCTGATCGAGGAGGGGAAGAAAGAGGTCGCAGTGGAAACTGTCATCGACCCCTTGGAGGATCGCAGCCATCCGTTCGAGACCAGCTCCAGTATCGACTGATGGTTTGGGCAGTGGGGTGAGGGTACCATCGGTATCGCGGTCAAACTGCATGAAGACCAGATTCCAAATCTCCAGGAACCGACCCTCCTCGGCCTCACGCTCGAACTCCTCGCGGCTCAGCGCTGGCGGTGGGTCTCCCGGTTGCCAGCGTACATCGACGAAAATCTCCGAACACGGTCCGCAGGGTCCGGTGTCCCCCATCTGCCAGAAATTGTCGGCGTCCCCCAGCCCGAAGATCCGATCACTGGGAATCCCGGTCACCTCCGTCCACCGGGCGCGGGCATCCTCGTCGGTGTGGTGCACGGTGACGATGAGTCGCTCTGGGTCGAGTCCGAGCCACTCCTCACCGGTGACGAACTCCCAGGCATAGGCGATGGCGTCGCGTTTGAAGTAGTCCCCAAAGGAGAAATTGCCGAGCATCTCGAAAAAGGTGTGGTGTCGTTTGGTCAGGCCCACCTGTTCAAGATCGTTGTGCTTCCCCCCCGCGCGGACACACTTCTGACAGCTGACGGCCCTGGCATAGTCCCGTTGCTCTTGGCCGAGGAAGGTGCGTTTGAATTGCACCATACCGGCGTTAGTGAAGAGGAGCGTGGGGTCGTCGGCGGGGACCAAAGAGGCGGAGGGGACTTCTTGATGTCCACGATCGGCGAAGAAGGCGAGAAACCGCTGGCGAATTGTGGTGGCGAGCATGGCGGGAATATAGGGCCGATCCCAGGGCTGGGCCTAGGGTGCTGCTCTAGACTTCAACCGCCTGGTGGATCATCGAACGGACCATCCGGTGATATTCCCCCCCCCGGTATCCACGCCGGGCCAGGAACGCGACCAGGCGACGGACCTGCGTCTCGGCAGGAAGGTCCCGGAACCGGTGCAAGCGCTCTGCCGCCAGTTCGCGGGCACGTTCCAACAGGGCCTCACTCCCGGGTGCCATAGCCGCCAGCGCCTGGTCTACAATCGAGCGATCGACACCCAGCGCAGTGAGATCACGGCGAAGCCGGGCCGGAGCATGGCCTCGATCGAGTCGGATCCGGAGGAACTCCTGGACGAATTCCCCATCATCCAGTAGCCCCAGCGTCTGGGCCCGAGCCACGGCAGCCTCCGCTGCATGCGGAGGGTGCCCTCTCCGAACCAGTCGACGACACACGTCAGCGGAAGCGAAGGGACGACGGGCCACCGCACGGTACAGTGCCCGTAGGGCCGCTTCGGTATCGGCTGCCCGGCAGAGCCGGGAATGCATCTCTTCGGTGAGCACACTCCCTTCATGCAACCGCTCCTGCTCGATGATATCCGATGGAACGGTCAGGAACGGCCGACCCTCAAGTCGGACTTGGATACTCTGCGGTCGGCGAGCATCCGGCACCAGCCCAGTGATCAGGGCACAGGCTTCAGTCACTTTCCTCACCCTCGACAACCGCTCCCTCCACTTTGATGCCCAGGAATTCCTTCACCCGGCCCTCAACCTCCAGCAACAACGTGGGGTTGTCTTTCAGGAACATCTTGGCATTCTCCCGCCCCTGCCCAATCCGTTGATCACCATAGGAATACCATGCACCCGATTTCTGTACGATCCCAGCTTCGGCTGCGATATCCACCAGGAGTGAGGTGTGGCTAATGCCTTCGTCGAACATGATATCGAACTCGGCCTGCTTGAAGGGCGGCGCGACCTTATTCTTCACCACCTTCACCCGCACATGATTCCCCACGATATTCTCGCGGTCCTTGACCGGTCCGATCCGACGGATGTCCAGACGCAATGAGGCGTAAAACTTCAGGGCCTTCCCACCGGTGGTCGTTTCCGGATTCCCGAACATGACACCGATCTTCTCCCGCAATTGATTGATGAACACCACTGCGCAATGAGATTTGTTGATCGACCCGGCGAGCTTCCTGAGCGCCTGACTCATCAACCGGGCCTGCAAACCCATATGGCTGTCACCCATCTCCCCTTCGATTTCGGCCTTGGGAACCAGCGCGGCCACCGAATCGATCACCACCAGATCCACCGCACCAGAGCGCACCAGGATATCCACGATCTCAAGTGCCTGCTCGCCGGTGTCTGGCTGCGACACCAGGAGATTATCGACATCGACACCTAGCTTCTTGGCGTACTCCACATCTAAGGCATGTTCGGCGTCAACATAGGCAGCAACCCCCCCTCCCTTCTGAATATTGGCGGCTAGATGCAGAGTCAATGTCGTCTTACCGGATGATTCAGGACCGTATATCTCGGTGATCCGCCCCCGAGGCACTCCACCGACCCCGGTCGCCGCGTCGAGATTCAGGGCTCCGGTTGGAATCGCCTGGATCTTCTCCCGAGGGCTGGCAGCACCCATCCGCATGATCGCCCCCTTCCCCAGCGTCTTTTCGATCTGTGAGATGGCAATCCCCAAAGCCTTCTTGCGGGCAGGATCCAGCGTGGTAGTCGTGGGTTCGGTGGTGGTCGCTGCTTTGGGCATAATTCCCTCAGAAGATAAAAAGTGACCGATTTTGATTCACATTTTGATGGTGAAACAACATATACCCGAATATTCTCCGAAGCAAGTAGGCACTTTGAGACCAATACGTCCCATTTCTCCCCTCACCATTCTCCCAGTCGCCACGCGTCGGCGACATGCTCCACCGAATAACCGCCCGACCGATTCGCTGTAATCGCAATCAGATCAAAGCGATACAGATCGCCAACGCGGCCGAATCGAAGTCGCCACAGTTGAGCGACCCGGCCGAGCCTTTCTCGCTTTCGGGGTCCGACCGCTTCGAGCGGAGCCCCCTTGGCAAAGGAACGACGGGTCTTCACCTCGACAAAGGCGACCATCCCACCCAGACGAGCAATGAGATCGAGATCATAGCGACCCAGCCGAAATCGATGGGCCTCGATCGACCAACCGCAGGAAGTGAGGTAGGCAGCCGCGTGGCGCTCACCGGCAAGACCCAGCTGTTGCTGCGGGTTTGCCCACTCGGCTTGGGGGATGAAGTGACGCGAGACCATGGGGGCAATCTGAACGATTCCCCTCTATCCTTCACACCGAAGTCGGGCAGGATAACACCCTCAGAACGCAATCCGATCGTTTTCGGAGAGGACATCCACTCTTCAGGTAGATTGCGTCTTACCGGTGAAAGCGAGTGCGCTTCGAACGCATTGCCCCCAAGGACCCTAGATGATCACCAATCGCGACCGACTCATCCAAACTGCGGCAGTCCTGTTTCACCACCAGGGCTATGCCAGCACAGGAATCGAGCAGGTCGTGTCCACCAGCGGAGTCTCCCGAAGCAACCTGTACTACTACTTCAAGAGTAAGACCGATCTCGCTATCGCCGTCGTCCGCCATTGGATCGAAGTGTACGACCGGGACATCGTCGACCCCGCACTCCAAGATGAAACCAAACCGGCCCGTGATAGACTCCTGGATCTCTACGAGCGGGCGGCCGCCACGCAGCATCCCGCAGCAGGGCAGACCGGTTGCCCACTGGGGCGCCTCGGTGCCGACCTTGCCACCAGCGTCCCCGCGGTCCAGCGCCTCCTCACCGAGTATTTCGATCGTCTGCGGCAGCGTATCGCGAAGCTTCTTCATCATTCGGTGGATCTCCGGGAGCACGATGCCGCCGAAAAGCACGCCGAAGTGCTGGTCTGCCTCCTCGAAGGTGGACTCCTCCTTAGCCACATCCAGCAAGACCCCAATCAGGTCCGGCAACCGGGTCACACCCTTGTTGACCTGGTAACGCATTCCAGATAGCCCGGCCACCGGGAGAACCGATCGACTGGTGGCATCGTCCTGTGATTAGTACCGAGCAGTCCTAGTCACTCTTCTTCGGAGGTTTTCATGTCGCGTGTCATCCGTAGCATCGCAGCATTGGCCATTCTCGCCGCACCTCTATCGGCCCAGCTCCCGGAAGGGACCCTTGAGTTCGATCCCGCCCGGACTGCGGTCGTGATTACCGACCCCCAAAACGACTTCCTACACGAAAGCGGCGTAGCCTGGGGAGCGGTCGGGGCCAACGTGGTGGAACACCACACTCGCGAACATCTGGAATCTCTGATGCGTGCCACCAAAACGGCCGGTATCCCACTGGTGATATCACCCCATTACTACTACCCCACCGACAAGGGCTGGCGCTTCGAAGGGGCCCTCGAAGTACTCATGCACAAGATCGGCATGTTCGATCGTAGCGACCCGTTAAGTCTGGAGGGCTTTGAGGGAAGTGGAGCCGATTGGCTCCCTCGCTACAAGCCCTACATTCAGGATGGCAAGACGATTGTTACCAGTCCGCACAAGGTCTACGGACCGGAGACCAACGATCTCGTGTTGCAGTTGCGGAAGCGAGGTATCGACAAGGTGATCTTGGCGGGGATGTCGGCCAATCTCTGTACCGAATCTCACCTGCGTGAACTCCTGGAGCAGGGATTTGAGGTCGCCGTGGTCACCGACGCAACCGCAGCCGCTCAGTTTCCAGGCTTGGATGGCTATCAGGCGGCTCTGATCAATTTCCGCTTTATCGCGAACGCGGTCCTGACCACCGACGCCACGGTAGAATTGCTTGGAAGCGCACGGTAATCTGAGGAGGTCCATATTTGGGGGAGGGATTCTCCCTCCCTCTCCTCTCACTCCGGGGTTGCGTTGGTGACCTCCTCTTCCCCTCCTCCATTGACCCTGCTGACCCGGGCCCTCCGTCTCCGCTGTCCCCACTGTGGAGCAGCTGGGATCCTCCGCTCCTGGTTTCGGATGGCCGACGAATGCCCTACCTGTGGCTTGGCCCTGAACCGTCACGAATCGGGCTACCAGGTTGGCGCCTATATGTTCAATATCATCCTGGCCGAAATGATCTTTGCGACCTTGTTCATCGCTACCCTCCTGCGCACCTGGCCAGACCCGCCGTGGACCTTGCTGACGTACGGGGGCGCCGCCCTCATGGTAGTCCTACCCCTTCTCACATTTCCTATTGCCAAGACACTCTTCCTCGCCTTCGACCTCATTTTCAGACCGAAGGGCTACGACTCGGAGGACGATCTCTCCCCACCGACGACCTCTTCTTGAAGGAGCCGTCGCACCACCTTCCCCGTCGGACCGCGGGGGAGCTCGGTGACGAAGCGAATTCGCTTGGGACATTTGTATCGCGCGAGCCGTTGCTGACAGAATGCGAGCAGTTCTTCCGCCGTGGCCTCGGTGCCATGACGTAGCACGGCCACAGCGCTCACCTCCTCGCCGAGCCGCTGATCGGGTACGCCGACCACAGCCACCTCGGCGATGGCGGGGTGGCTGTACAGCACCTCTTCCACCTCTCGGGGATAGACGTTCATCCCCCCGCGCAGGATAAGATCTTTCTTTCGATCGACAACGAAATAGTCGCCATCGGCGTCGCGTCGCGCGATGTCGCCGGTCCGAAACCATCCGTCCACGATTGATGCCGCGGTTTCGTCGGGTCGACGCCAATACCCCTTCATGATGATCGGGCCTCGAATCTGGATCTCACCAGGAACATCGACCTCGCTGATCACGCGATCGGCAGCATCCACTAAACGAAAGTCCACACCATCCAGGGGAACCCCTATGCTCCCAGCTTTTCTCCGACGACTAACCCGGTTCTGCGCTGCCACAGGGGAGGTTTCACTCAGGCCATATCCTTCGAGCACAGGGACACCGGACCGCTCCTCAAAGTCCTTGAGCACCTCGACCGGCATGGGCGCCCCGCCGCTGATGCACCGCCGTACGGTGGCAAATGGCTCAGGGGGCCCTCCTACGTGCCGACCCAACGCGAGGTACATGCTGGGAACGCCGGCAAAGAACGTGACCCCGTGACGAACGATCGCATCCAGCGTCGCCCCAGGAGTGAAGCGAGCGAGAAGTACCACTGTTCCTCCGCTCACCAAAGTGGCGTTCTGGATAACGGTCTGTCCGAAGCTGTGAAAGAGTGGAAGTACACCCAGGGCCACCGTGTCTTTCCCTTCGGGCATGAAATGCCGGGCCATGTATTCTGCGTTCCAGCGCAGATTCGCGTGGGTAAGTTCGGCCCCCTTGGAACGTCCGGTGGTTCCCGAGGTGTAGAGGATGACGGCGGTCTGGTGTGAATCGGGGTTTGCGATCGTGTCTAGAGGGATCGCATCAAGTACCTCCTGCCACAATACAACTCGACAGTCCGCCGATGGCCGATTGCCCGTCAGAACGATCCGTCGGACGCCCGGCACCTGCGCGGCTGCATGTACCACCCGATCCAGGGATTCCGGCCCTGTCACCACGACCCGGACCTCGGCATCGTGAAAGTGGTAGACCAATTCAGGAACCGTGAGTTGGCTGTGCAAGGGAACGATGGTACACCCGGCGTAGTGGGCCCCAAAGTAGGCCATCGTGAACTCGACCACATTGGGGAGCACGAGTGCCACATGGCTCTCCCGGCCCGAGTCTAACGACTCAAGAATCTTCGCGAATCGGGAGGCGACATCGTCCAGCGCACGGTAGGTCCAGGTGGTGTCCTCTGCCACAACGGCGACCCGATCAGGATCGAGGAGGGTGGCGTCACGCAACAACCGCCCGATGCTCATCGGTCAGCATCGGTTGCAGCACGAGGTGATAGGGTGAGCAACGCGATCTCTGGTGGGACCATCAAACGTACTGGGAGGATACTGGTGCCCAACCCGGTCGTCACAAACAGGACGTGGCCATCTTCCTCCACGCGCCCCGCAGCATATCGTTGCCCGAACTGAGAGGGGACGATCGGGGCGCCGACCACCGGGAATCGAACTTGTCCCCCATGGGTATGGCCGGCGAGCACCAGAGGAACCCTGCGAGGGATGCGTGGAAAGAGATCGGGGTTATGCATCAGAACAATGGTCGGGGACACCGCCGACGCCAGGGCTCGATCAATGTTGTGTGCATCGGTCCAGAGGTCGCTCACACCCGCCACACTGAATGCAAGCTCACCGTGATGAAGGGTCACCGCACTATCACGCAGTACGACAATGCCAGCCCCCGTGAGAGCCCGACTCACACGATCAGCATCCAGCCAACCATCATGGTTTCCGAGCACCGCCACGACACCGAGCGGTGCCTTCAGCTGTCCGAGTTCGTTGGCCACCGCTTCGGGGGGGACAAACTCGCCACCAAGGACGTTCGTAATGACAAAGTCCCCCCCGAGCAAGACCAGATCGGGGGATTCAGCGTTGGTCCGTTCCACGATGTCGCGAAGGCGGGCTCGTCCATGAAAAGGCGATCCGGTGTGGAAATCGGCGAGAAGGGCAATACGGAGACCGGTGAGGCCCTTGTGGGTCTCAAAGAGGGGGATGACTTCGCGACGAACCACCAAACGAGTCGGCCCATACCAGAAAGCAACCCCACCCACAGTGAAGACGAGCGCCAGCACCCCACCGAGGAGGGAGAAGATCCGGCGGCGGGTCACTGGGGACTACGAACAGTACTCATCGAGCTGCTCGAACCCGATCAGCACCTCACGCGGCTTGCTCCCGTCTGATGGACCGAGGATGCTAGCCTCGTGGAGTTGATCCACGATCCGAGCTGCCCGACCGTAGCCAATCCGAAGTTTGCGCTGGAGTAGGGAGGTCGAGCCGCCCAGTTGCTGAAGGCAGATCTCGGCCGCTTCCCGGAAGAGGACGTCGCGATCAGCGGGGTCACCGGCGGAGGTCCCCTCTCCGCTCCCTTCCGCCATCGCTTCCTGGGCCCGGATCACTTCGATGATATCCTCCTCCGACGGCACCTCCTCCAACGCGGCCATGCGTCCTTCGCGTCGCGTCTCAAACCAATTCATGATGCGCTCGGTCTCTTCCGTCGTGATGAAGGCCCCCTGCAGCCGCATCGGCTCACTCTTTCCCGGCGGGAGAAACAGCATGTCTCCATTGCCGAGAAGGGCTTCCGCGCCATTTTGATCGAGGATGGTCCGGCTATCGACCTTGGAGGCAACCCGAAACGCGATTCGGCTGGGGAAGTTGGCCTTGATCAGACCGGTCAACACGTTCACCGAGGGCCGTTGGGTCGCGAGCACCAAGTGAATCCCTATCGCCCGTGCCTTCTGAGCCAGCATGGCGAGCGGTGTCTCCACCTCCCCTTGGACGGTCATCATCAAATCGGCTAACTCATCCACAATGAGGATGATGAAGGGGAGAATCCCTTCGGTATACTCTTCCGCGACGGGATCGGGCGGCGGTGTGTCGGGCTCCTCGGCGGCAATCGTGCTCAGCGTGATCTTGGGTGGTGCCGGATGGTGAAGCGATCGGCCATCGAGAACCTTCCGATTGAAGTCCGCCACGTTGCGAGCGCCGTTGGCATGGAGGAGTTCGTATCGACGGTTCATCTCATGCACTGCCCACTTGAGGACGCGGGCCGCGTCATGGTTGTTGGTCACCACCCGATGTCGAAGGTGCGGGAGAGCGTTATACATCGAGAGTTCGACCATCTTCGGATCGATCATCAGAAACCGAAGGGCCTGAGGCGTGTAGCGATACACGAGACTCGAAATAATGGTATTGATTGCGACCGACTTCCCGGCACCGGTCGCTCCCGCAATCAATAGGTGGGGCATCTTCGACAGGTCAGACACAACGGGCCTGCCCTCCAGGTCGCGGCCGAGTACGAGGGGGAGGGTGGCTCTCGTCCGTTGCCACTCTGGGGCTTCAAGGAGTTCTCGAAGCGAAACCATCCGGGCCGTCGGGTTGGGGACTTCGACCCCCACAGCTCCCTTGCCAGGGATCGGCGCCACCCGAATGCTCGGTGCCCGCATCTTGATGGCGAGGTCATCCGACAACCCCATGATCCGATTCACCTTCACACCGGCGGCGGGCACCACCTCGAACTGAGTGACCACCGGGCCACTTGTCCGACCTGCGATTTCACCATCCACCTTGAAGGTTCGGAGTGTCTCCAGAAGGAGGGCTCCCAGTCGGTCGAGCTGCGCGCTGTCTTCAGCGGCGTTCCCCGTGGTGGATGGATTGAGCAGGTCGAGCGGGGGAAGCTCCGTCTCCTCGTCAACATCCTCTTGCCCGGAACGATGAGATCGGACCGGTGGTGGTGGGAGGGGCGGCGCTGGAGCAACCGGGGGTATCATCAACGGTTCGTCCTCCGGTTCCTCAGCCGAGACGTCGTCCGGTTCCTTTATCGCCTCTTTCCGCGTGCTCCGACGACTGGTCTTGCCGGGAGGAACGGACGTCAACGATTCGTCTTCTGGTTTCTTCTCCAAGCGATGGAGCGGGTGCCAAGCAACCGTGACGATCGTGAGCGCTGAGAGGGCCAGGAAGCCCACCAACACCCCCCCCGGTTGACCGACGAGCCGGACGATCCCACGGGCAAGGAAGCCCGGCAGAATACCGGTGAGGCGAGCAGCGGTGCCCCACTCCAGGTGAGCGGGAACAAACGCGCTACTCTCGACGGCCGTAACCACGCCGATGATGAATGGCACCAGCAGGCTCAGCCCAAGCATCAACGCCGCTGCCCGACGCATGTTCAAACGCGGGAGGCGATCAAAGCCAGCCAGGGCAAGTCCGATCCCAAGCAGTGGAATGCCCACGGCCCCAACCCCGATGCCTTGAAGGAGGACAGCACCCAGCAGCCGCCCGAGAGGCCCGGTCGGGATCCACGGGACGAGAGCAAGGCCGGCAAAGATCCCGATTACCAGGGCCGACACGGCTCCCAGGCGGCGACGATCTTCAGGACTCATGAGGGCGGGTCTCCTCCGTGCATGGCTCCAGCCGTGATGAGTCGTTTATGGTACTGAGGTACGATGTGCAGGCTGCTCTCTTGAGCGGCGGCATCAACGTCTCCCCCAAAGCCCTTTGCTCGAAGATCCTGCCCTGCCCGTGAGCGTGCGAAGACACGATCCCACCGTGCCCCATACCGCCGGACCAGATCGAGACACACCACCGCAGCATCATTCAGACCCTTGCGAATCCATCGCCCTCCCACGGCTTCGAACGCGAGGCGCCCGGCCGTATAGGCATCCTCCAAGGCGAAGGCCGATTCCCGGCCTGCACAGAGCACTAGCAACTCTCCGCTTTCGTTCAGGACTTGCTTCGCAATCTGTCCTGCCTGCTCAAGGTTCACTCCCGCAGCAACGTACACCCGCTTGGCGCCCTGGGTGGCAAGGAACGCCAAGGTGCCGTTGGTCGTACTCATAACCAGGGTCTTCCCTGCAACGGCATCGTGTGTCATCTCCAGAGGGCTATTGCCCAAGGCAAAGCCTTCAATACGTGCCGCATGTCGCTCGCCGGTAAGCAGCACATCCTGATGTTCGAGGGTTTGGGAGAGGCGGAGAGCGTCTTCGATGGATGTGGCGGGGATCACGCCCTTGGCGCCATGGTACAGCGCCGTGCAGATCGTGGTGGTCGCCCGAAGAACATCGATGACAAAGACCGTTCGGCCCTGGAATTCATTGGCGGAGAGTCCGTGCGGCGTAAACGCGACGTCGATTCTCATGCCTCAGGACGGAGGAGGTGTGACTCCCGCTCGAGAAAGCGCGTGTCGACCTTCCCGGCCACAAAATCAGGATGCCGAATCACCCGGGCGAGAAACGGGATGGTCGTGTGGACCCCTTCGAGGATAAAACTATCCAAGGCTTGCCCCATGCGTGCAAGAGCCTCGGCCCGATCCCGACCGTGCACAATCACCTTGGCCAGCAGCGAGTCGTAATGCGGGGGGACGGTATACCCGGCATACACGTGCGTGTCCACCCGGACCCCTGGCCCTCCGGGCGGGTGATAGGCAGTGATCACGCCTGGGCACGGCTGAAAATTCCGGTAGGGATCTTCGGCATTGACTCGACATTCGATGGCGTGCCCTCGCAGACCGTTCATCGATGTTGGAACGCCTAGCTCTTCTCCAGCAGCAACCCGAATCTGCTCCTTCACAATATCCCATCCTGTGACCATTTCCGTCACGGGGTGCTCGACCTGTATCCGGGTATTCATCTCCATGAAGTAGAAGCGGCCGTCCTCATCGAGCAGAAACTCGATGGTCCCTGCCCCCACGTAATTGATTGCCGAAGCCAACCGCACAGCTGCCTCCCCCATCGATTCTCTCAGGGCATCCGTCAACGCCGGGCTGGGACTCTCTTCGATCAACTTTTGGTGCCGTCGTTGCACGGAGCAGTCGCGCTCGCCAAGGTGGACAATGCGTCCGTGGGTATCGCCGAGGATTTGGATTTCGACGTGTCGGGGTTGACGGAGATACTTCTCGACATACACATCCCCATTCCCAAACGCCGAGAGTGCCTCATTCTGGGCCAACCCAAAGAGCGGCTCGAGCTGTTCTTCGCCCGGCACAATCCGCATTCCCTTCCCGCCACCACCGGCCGTTGCCTTGATGATGACGGGGAACCCAATATCCTGTGCTACCTCGAGCGCCTCTTGCCAACCTTGGAGCACACCGGGGGAACCCGGGAGGGTCGGGACGTCGGCTTCGGCGGCGAGCCGTCGCGCGGAGGCTTTGTCGCCCATCTGGCGAATCTGATCTCCGGTAGGCCCGATGAAGGCGATGTTCGATGCGGCACAGGTATCGGCGAATTCCGCATTCTCTGCCAGAAACCCGTAGCCTGGATGGATCGCATCCGCTCCAGTGATCTCGGCTGCCGCGATCAGTCGGGCGATGTTCAGGTAAGACAAACGGCTCGGCGCGGGCCCGATACACACGTCATCATCGGCAAACCGAACGTGGAGGGACTCTCGGTCGGCCTCGGAGTAGACGGCTACCGTATCAATCCCCAACTCTCGGCACGCCCGAATCACCCGCAGAGCAATCTCCCCGCGGTTGGCGATAAGCACTTTGCTAAACATGCTAGCGGTTGGGGTCCGAGCCCCGTTGTCCCCCAGTGATTCCGAGCGCCGCTTCAGCTGATGATGCGGAATGCACCCCTGATGCACGGAGCGCGAACTCGCTGGGGTTCGTGGAGTAAAACATCGCACTCTCGTACGCAATGACTTCGTCGTTGTACCACTGCATGAGTGACTGATCGAACGACTGCATCCGATACGGAATCGTCCCGTCGGTGATCAAGTCAGGAATACTGAGAGCCTTGTTGATGTCTCGCAGGCTTTCGGCGACCGCAGCGGTATTGATCAGCACCTCGGCTGCCGGGACACGTCCCTTCCCGTCCGCCCGCGGAACCAGTCGCAGTGAGATGATCGCCGTGAGCGCGGTCGAGAGCAGCATCCGAATCTCTTGATGCTGGTGTGGTGGATAGAACGACAGGACGCGGTTGACTGTTTGCGACGCATCGGTTGTATGGAGCGTGGAAAACACCAGATGCCCGGTATCGGCGGCCTTGAGCGCCGTGTCCAAGGTTTCGATGTCGCGAATCTCGCCGAGGAGAATGACATCGGGATCTTGGCGAAGCACATGCCGGAGCGCCGCATCGAAGGACAACGTATCACTGCCAACCTCGCGCTGCGAGATATTCGACATCTGATCGCGATGAAGAAACTCGATCGGATCCTCAATGGTGATGACGTTGACCCGCTTGTGTCGATTCAGGTGGTTGATCATCGCGGCGAGCGCCGTCGACTTGCCACTTCCGGTCACGCCCGTGACCAAGACCAGGCCGCGGGGCTTCAGCGCAATGGTCTCAAGCACCTCAGGTAAATTCAGTTCATGAATGGCTTTCACTTCATACGGAATCGCTCGGAAGGCAAAGGCGAGGGTGCCGCGCTGCTGATAGATATTGGTCCGGAACCGCCCGACACCCGGGACACCGATCGCGAAGTCGGCCTCTTTGTGCTCCGAAAATTCCCGAATCTGGCGGGGGGTCATAATCTGTTCTGCCAACGCCTTCAATTCCTCGGGGCGCACTGCAGCCATTGCCAGTGAGGCGAGATCACCATTGACTCGAATCGTTGGTGGGCGCCCGACCTTCAGTAGAAGATCGCTCCCACTCTGCTGCACCATCTGGGCGATCGCCTGCTTGAAGCTAAAGGGAGGGTCGCGACCCTCGACGGGGGAGTCCTGTGGATCAACCATTGGGGTCGACTCGGAAGAGGACTTGACCAAACTCAACTGGTTGAGCGTTTTCCACGCACGTCTCCTTGACGATGCCCCCGAGTTCAGCCTCGATCTCGTTCATGATCTTCATCGCCTCAATGATACACACCGTCTGGCCGGGACTCACCCGCTGACCGACTTTGACATACGACTCCGCACCAGGCTCGGGGGCCGCGTAAAACGTCCCCACCATTGGAGAACGAATCTCCTTCAGCGGACTCGTCGCGGGTGCCGGCGTGGGAGAGGGTTCGGGAACGGATTGGGCGGGAACCATTGGCAACGTGGGAGGGATCGTGCCAGCGCCACCTCCGGACACCAAACCAGTCCGGGTGACCGTCACCCCGGTCCCGAACAAGCCCTTGAGTGCGATAGAGCCAATTTCAGGGGAGTCCCGTAGGAGTTGTACCAGACGGCGAACGTCCTTGAGATCGACCCCTTTGGCTCCCGGAAGGCTCTTCAGGAGTTCAGCGAGCTGGTTAGTTTCCTCAGGCGTCATACGCGGTCGTTGTCCATGCGACGGCGACCCCCGAATGGCGGATTCGAGGAGCACGCTCGGTTTGTCTTTTGGCCCGCCACTTCTTAGTGGAGCACGATGAGATCCGCTGCACCCTGGGAAAGGGCGATCGGCCCTTCGGGGGCCAGCCAAATATCCTCTTCCAATCTGACACCGCCCCAGCCCGGAAGATAGACCCCTGGTTCAATCGTGACTACCGCCCCCTCAGGAAGGGGATCGTCAGATGTTGGGGATAACCGAGGACCTTCATGAACTTCAAGCCCGAGTCCATGACCCAAGGCGTGTCCAAAGGCCTCTCCATATCCGGCCGTCTCAAGGACAGTACGGGCCAATGCATCGGCCTCTCGCCCTGGCATTCCAGCCCGGATTCCTGCTATTGCCGTATGCTGCGCCTCGCGCACGGCGTCGTAGACGCTACGCTGTTTCTCCGTCGCCGAGCCCCCGATGAGAACCGTCCGGGTCAGATCGGCGCAGTAGCCCCTGACCTGGGCCCCAAAATCGATGAGGAGAAACTCTCCGTTGCCTACTGGGCGTTCACTGGTTCCTGCGTGAGGGAGCGCGGACCGCGGCCCGGAAGCGATGATGGTCGGGAACGGGTGCCACTCACTTCCCCGATCCCGAAGCTCGGCCTCCAATCGGCCGGCCAGGCTCCGTTCCGGAACCCCCGGTCGTATCTGCGGGAGCAGTGCGTCGAATGCCTCTTGGGCCAGCGTGGCCGCCGCCCTGATGGCTTCGACCTCACCGATGTCCTTCGACGCCCGGAGCAGTTCAACTATCCCCGTGGCTGGCGTAATCGTTGCCTCGACTGCACTCAGCCGGCTGCGATCACCCAACGTCATCCAATCCGCCTCGACCGCAATCCGATCGGCCGGATCCACCGATGCATTGATCAGTGCCACGAGGCGATCCCACACGTGGCGTCGTTCGATGCGCACCTCCGCGACCTCACCCACTTCGAGGGGAGCTTGCTCGGCGTAACGAAAATCTGTGATCAGAACGAATCGATCAGCGGTCAGGAAACCAATCGCTGCGGTGCCGGAGAATCCTGTGAGGTACCGTAGGTTCGGCAGGTGTGTGAGGACGATGCCAGCCCAGGCGTCATCGACCAGCTGCGCTCGCAGTTTCCGCACGCGCGCTGAGCGGGTGTCGGTCATGACAGGGCGCGATAGAGACCTTGTAATGCCATCACGTACCCCTCCGGCCCAAACCCCGCGACAACACCCACGGCCAGATCGGCCATGAGCGATTGATGACGGATAGCATCGCGCGCGAAAACATTGGAGAGATGCACTTCGACAAACGGGATCTTGACAGCGAGGAGTGCGTCGCGCAACGCGCCACTCGTGTGGGTGTAGGCGCCGGCGTACAGAATCAATCCGTCGGCTGACTGCGGACGTGCCTGGATCGCATCCACCAGCGCGCCCTCGTGGTTGCTCTGGAACCAGGCGACGTCACACCCGAGTGGCCCGGCCGCGGCCCGGACCATCACCTCGATCGCCTCGAGGGTTGCCCCTCCATAGATCTCGGGCTCTCGGGAGCCTAGCAAATTCAGATTCGGTCCGTTGAGGACGCTGATGCGCATCTACCGCTTGAGTCCCTTAAGCCAGGCATTGAATTCTTGCAGATCTTCGTTGTCGCGACCCAAGCCGCTCCGTCTGCCGGTCGCCGGGGCCACCGTCGGCTTGCCGCCAGCAAAGAACTCATCGAAGCTGGGCGAAGAGTCCTCTTCCTCAGCATCAAAGCCCTCTGCCCCACCCGGCGGCGCTTCGGAGTCCCCGGTTCCGCCCTCGTCGTCGCGGTCGAATCTGGCGGACGGATCGTCACCAAAAACCGATTCGAGACTGAACTGCTTCGTTGAGGCCTTCGTTGGCTCGGGAGATGGGTGCTGCTCCACGGCGGGCGGAGTGACCGCAACCGGCGGCACCCGCTCCCGGGCGGAGAGAATGCCCCCCAAGAACGCGCCAATCGATTCACCACCGGTGTCGGACGCCGCGAAACCGGTCACCGATTCCTCCTGATCAGCCGACGAAGGTTCGATTGCTATACCCTCACTCGGCTCGGGAGCGAGACGCGCGATCGCGTCCTGAAGACGCGTATTGTCTGGATCGCGACGGGCAAGCTGGGTGTACACCGCAAGGGCTAGTTCAACGTGACCCTGCCGGAGGAATACCTCCGCCATCGTCTCCGTCACGACAAGCTCGGACGCCTCCTCTTCGATATCGTCGGCCACGACCTCATGCTGTTCATGCTCGTGTTTCACCTCGGGCTCGGGCGCCAAGGCGTCCTCCTCAAAGGGACTGGTGGATTGGAACTCGGGCACACTCCCTTTGTCAGGAGCAAGGTCATCCGCCCATGCAAAGGTAACAGGTGAGACGGCATCGTCGGGGGCCTCCGCTTCAACCTCGACCTCCGTCTCAGACTTGACCTCCTCGAAATCAGAGTCCACCGACGACTCTTCCGGGGCCAGCGACTGGACTGGTACAATCGCATCTGGCTCGAAACCGTCTTCCTCAACCTCGTCGTCCCACTCCACGTCGAAGTCATCGGACGTGTCAGAATCCGCGTCCCTCCACTCCTCAACCCCAGCCGCAATGGACGGTTCGGGCTCTTCATCCACTGGCACGGTATCCGTCCACGGAACAACCTCCTCACTCGCCTCATGCTGTGCAACGAGTGGTCCTTCCTCCGCCCCTTGCTCGTGGGGAGCCGTACTCCCCGCGACTTCCGAACGAGGGTCCTTGGCTTCGCCTTCAACGGTCGAAGGCTCTTCGGGCAATGGCTCCGAGGCACCATCGTCGACCCGGAAGGACATCCATCTCTCCTCATCGTCTTCGTCGACCTCAGCCTGCCCGTCGATCGATTCGGTGTCCGGTCGTGATAGGCTGGGACTCGGAGGATCGGCAAACACCTTCGAGGTAAACTCAGTTTGTTCCGTGTGCTCCGCGATATCCGTTTCGGACTCGGCATCAATGGCGGCCAAGAGATCCTGACTGTCATCGTGAAGCGCAAAAAAATTGTGAGCCGCTGGCGTCAACTCGATCGGTGCGATCGATACGCTGCTAGGCTCTATGGACTCGATGGTTTCGAGAGGCTTGAGGGGTTCGTTAGACGGCTGAGGATCCGAAACATCCGACGCCGGCTCGTCGCTTGGCGGAGCGTAGGAAGTATCCGCGAAGGGAGCTGGGTCGCTTGGAGAGTCGGGTTCCTCAAGGAGAGACATGGGGACAAAGGTCTCAGACGCCTTCTGGTCGGCCTCCCAACTCACATCCGTTGGCTCCTCTTCGGGCACGATAGGGGCCGGTGCCGCGTCGGCATGCTTGATCCGTTCGAGGCTCTCGACGGCCATGGCGTTAGACGGGTCAACCTCTAAGAGACGTTCGAGATACGGCATCGCATCAAGTGGGCGACCCTCGCGCTCCCGGATCTCTGCCAAGCCGTTCAAGGCGATGACATTCTCGGAATCGCGTTGAAGCACCGCTTCAAAATCCGACGCCGCTTCCGATTCGGCTCCAGTGTCTGCGTGGCACCGCCCCTGAACGATATGGGCCGGTACGTAGTCTGGATGGTTGGCCAAGCCAGCCTCCAGCACGCCAAATGCCTCATCAAACCGCCCCGCCTTGCGATATGCCTCGGCAAGGGGGGCGAACGATAGACCCTGCATGTTCTCAAGCCACCGTCGCTCGAGCTTTTCAATCTCACCTGGGCTGGCCATCTTCTCGATCCCGTAAGTTGTTGTCAGTCCACGGTTCACACTAGCGTAGTGCTCGAATTGTGTCAACGCGATCCTAGCATACCATCCTTGAGGAAAACTCTAGTCCTGCTTAAGCTTATCCGCTAACAAACCACCGGATCAGGAGTCGTCTTTCCCCATGATGCAAGCCTTTCGAAACAGTGCAAAACCGATCGTCCTGATCTTGACCGTCTCGTTCCTAGCATGGCTGGTGTTCGATCTCAGCGGCCTTAGTGGCGGCTCAGGTCTCCTCACGCAGACATCCGTTGGCAAGATCAACGGACGCACGATTGATGCCCGGGTGTTCCAAGAGGCCGTCCAGCAGGCGACTCAAGCTCAGCAACAACAATCCTCTGGCCCACTCGGGGTGGCCGCTACGGCCCAAATACGGGACCAGGTCTGGGAACAGTTCATTCAGTCAACGATTCTGGAGACTGAGTACGGCAGGCGCAAACTGCAAGTTTCTGCAGCGGAGATCGCCGAGACCATCCGAAATATTCCACCCCCCGAGGTACAGCAGGTCGCGACCTTCCAGACCGACGGTCGGTTCGACATGTCCAAGTACCAAGCCTGGCTCACGACCTCGGAGGGGCAGAGTTTCGTTCCGGCCCTCGAAGCTCGATATCGCGACGAGATCCTCCGTACCAAGTTGGTCCAAGAGTTGGTTTCCGATCTGTATGTATCGAATGCCTTCCTTTGGCAGCGATACCAGGACGAGCATGACTCGGTCTCGATTGGGCTCGCGACCTTAGACCCGCCAACCCTGGTCTCCGACGCGAGTGCGCCGGTTTCAGATGACGAGGTCGACGAGTACTTCCGAGCACATCGGTCGGACTTTGAACGCAAGGCAACGGCATTCATGTCCTTCATCGTCCTCGACAAGAGCCTGAACCAGGCCGACACGACCGCTGCCCTTACCCGGGCGCAGGGCCTACGACAGGAGATTGTGGACGGAGGACCCTTCGAGGAGGTCGCGCAGCGGGAATCGGCTGATACGGTATCTGGCAATCGCGGGGGCGACTTGGGGGAGTGGACTCGGGGCTCGTTCGACGCGGATTTCGAGAAGGTCGCCTTCAGCCTCCCCCTCAACACGGTCTCTGAGCCGGTGCTGACGCCATTCGGATATCACCTGATTGAGGTCACGGCTCGGAAGGGTGACAAAGCAACTGCACGGCATATTCTGATTCGGATCGAACTGGCCGGTGCCCACCGCGACTTCGTTGACGCTCAGGCTGATTCACTCGAAAACCTAGCGGCGGAACGCCTCGACCGCGCCGCCCTCGACACTGCCGCGCGGGCGTTGAACGTACCTATTCAGCACACCGGGCCGGTCATCGAGTCGGGACTTGCTCAGATCCATGAGGACGCTGCGGTATGGGCCTTCCAGGCGACCTCGGGCGAGCTCAGCCCAGTCATGGAGTCGGCCACGAACTTCTTTGTCTACCGGGTCGATAGCCTTTGGGCGGCAGGGGTGCCCCCCATCACCGCTATCCGTCAGGAGGTGATCATCGCGGTCCGCCTTGAGAAGAAACGAACGGTCGCACGTCGTCTCGCCACCGATCTCAAGGCCCAGGTTGTGGGCGGTGTTTCCCTCGATGCTGCCGCAACCGGCATCGGCGCGTCCTATCGACCTCTGGGACCGTTTACCAAAAGGAACGCTCCGGTCCAAAGTGGCTGGGTCGTCGGTGCGGCATTCGGTATCCCTGTAGGATCGGTGAGCGACGTGCTCGAGGACAACGGGGCGTTTCACCTCGTCCAAGTCACTGCAAGGACGAAGGCAGACTCAGCGGATTTCGCGGCTAACATCGAAACCCAACGACGCCAGGTCCTGCAGGCACTGCGGCAGAACTATGTGCAGCAGTACTTTACTTCCCTCCGAACCTCTGCTCGGTTGGTTGATCGCCGGGCGGACCTCTACAAGACAAATGCCCAGGCCGAAGCCGCCGCAAGCCAGAACCCCGTCGGGTTCTAGTTCGATCCGCTTCTCGCAAACGCAAAACGCGGCGCTCCAATAAGGGCGCCGCGTGGCATTCGGACGGTGGAGATGGTGAGCTATTGGGAGAGTCGTTTCGGCTCCCCGGAGTTCTGGGCTTGCTGGGCGGGAGCGTCTATCTGCCGACCAGCGCTGTTATCGGGTTCGGACAAACCACTCGTTACCGAGTCCTGGACGTCGGTAAAGCTCCGCTTGAACTCGCGAATCCCCTTCCCCATCGATGAACCAATTTCGGGTAGTCGCTTGGCTCCGAACACGAGCAGCACGACGACGAGGATGATCATGATTTCTGAAAAACCGAGATTGCCAAGCATAGGCGCTCCTGCTAGAACAGCGACTTCGCGATAAGATAGGCCAGTACGACTCCAACGAGGCTGAGCAGGGATACATCAATCCCTGCAGGCCCCAAGGTGAAGTGTACTACGAGGAGATCAACCGGAACAGGCCCGACCCCGAAAGTCACACCGTAGGTAAAGAACGCCTTCGTGGGACTCTCGGGGAGGAACCGCCGAAGAAATGCAGTGAGAAATCCGCCGATGACGAATCCAGAAATCAGAATCGACAGATAGAACCGTGGGCGGCGCGGTCCCGTTGCCATTAGCGTCTCCGGTCGAGGACGTACTCCAAGCTTGAGCGGAGCGTCTCGCGCGCCGCTGACGGGGGAAGGAATGCCAACTCGGCCTCGGCTTCGTCCAGAAGAGATCTGGCCTGATCCCGAGCATAGCTAAGCCCCCCCTTGTCGGTTACAATCTCAATCACCTGATAGACCAACGCTTCGTCCGCATCCGTTTCGCTCAGCAGCTCTGAGACAACTTTCTGCTCAGAGGGGCTCAGTTTCGGGAGAGCATGAATGAGTGGCAGGGTCACTTTGTGCTCGCGGAGATCCAAACCTGCTGGCTTCCCGGTGACGTCCTCGTCCTCCGTAAAATCCAGAAGATCGTCGACGATCTGAAATGCGCGACCCAATCGATCCCCGAATCGTGCCATGGCGAGGCGTTGCACGGCGGGCGCGCGGAGGGCCCCCACCTCACAAGCCCCAGAGACCAGGGAGGCGGTCTTTGCCCGGATGAGTAACTCATAATCTGATTCACTAAAGGCGAGTGGATCGATCGCGAGCAACTGCCGCATCTCACCCACGGTCATCTCATTCGTCACGCGTGCCAACACGCGCAGCGGATCCAAGTCATCCAAACGCACGAGTTCAATGACCGCACGGGAGTAGAGATAATCTCCCATGATGACGGACACTTGGTGACTGAAGAGTGAGT
>JAJCZW010000109.1 GCA_029262155.1 Gemmatimonadota bacterium | reverse complement strand
AGGGGGAGGGGGAGGGGGAGGAAGAGACGAGGCGAGGCGAGGGAGCGAGGGCCTGAAGGGGTTCCTGAGGCCCCCACCGACCACGAAGGTCGGTTGCCCACCTTGCTTTCCCGGGGCGATACTACATCGTTCCTCATCTGGAGAGTCGATGCCGCCTGCCGACACCCCCCCACCGTCCCGACCATCACTCGACCGGATTGCTCGGATCATCTATGGCGCCATCCTCGCTGTCCCCATCCTCTTTACGGCGGTGATCTACGCTATCCGACCGTCGAACCCGGCGGCGTCTCCCGACAGCCCCGTCCTTCTCTATACCGGCTTGGGAATCGGCGCGTTCACCTTTGGCCTCGCGATGATCTTACGGGGCCGACTCGACGCGCCCGGCGGCGACCGTCTTGCGTGGTGGAAGGCGAATCTTCCCAAAGCGGTTGCCATCTGGGGAGCTCTGGAAGCGGGAGGTCTCGCGCAGGGCGTACTCTATCTCATGTCTGGACAGGCACTCTTGTTGGCCGGCGTAGCCATGTTCTTCCTTTTCCCGATGTCGCTCACCACACCGGGGAATCTGAGTGGCACGTGATGGCATGAGGATCCCAGACTCAGGACTCCGATGAGCATCGCCCGGACACTCCTCCTCCGCGCCTCCCAGAGCGCATGGCTCGCCAACCAAGCCAGCCGTCGAGCCGTCACCAGGCGTGCGGTGCGGCGATTCATGCCGGGTGAAACCTCCGATGAAGCTCTGAACGCGGCCCGCGACCTCTCCCAACAAGGCATCGGGACGATCCTCACCCAACTCGGCGAGAACGTCACTGAACTGACACAGGCCGCCGCGGTCCGCGATCACTACATGGAGGTGTACGATCAACTGGATGAACTCCCGACTGAAGTTTCCGTCAAGCTCACGCAGTTGGGACTGGACATCGATCCCGGTGCTTGCGAGGGGTTTGTCTGGGAGTTGGTCGAACGGGCTGAGCGGGCTGATTCTCTCTTTTGGATCGATATGGAGGATTCCCGGTACGTCGATGTGACACTCGATCTGTATCGTAGGCTTCGGGCGAAGCACCCGAAGGTCGGCGTTGCCATCCAGGCCTATCTCCATCGTACCCCAGCTGATATCGCGTCCCTCCTTCCGCTCGCCCCGACGATTCGGTTGGTCAAGGGGGCCTACAACGAACCGGCTTCGGTGGCCCTGCCGAGCAAGCGAGATGTCGATGAACAGTTCTACACGCTCGGGAGCCAATTACTCGACACCACCGCATCGGGAACCGTGGTTGTCTTCGGCACCCATGATCTCCCCTTGGTGGCCCGACTACGGAAGGCAGCCGCCGACCGGCACGTGGCAGCGGGCGCCTATCAGGTACACATGCTCTACGGCATCCGGAGTGACGCGCTACGGCAACTCGCCACAGAGGGAATCCCGGTCAAGATGCTGATCAGTTATGGGTCGGCGTGGTTTGCGTGGTACATGCGGCGTCTGGCCGAGCGGCCGGCGAATGTGTGGTTTGTGGCGAAGAGCCTCTTCACCTGACCAGTGGAGATGCCACCGACCCGCATTGTCACCCTTCTGCCTGGCGCCACGGAGATCGTCGCTGCGCTCGGCGCTGGTGCTCGCCTGGTCGGTATCTCCCATGAGTGCGATTACCCCCCGTGGGTCACCTCACTCCCAAGGGTGACCTCAAGTCCTATCGATGTGACGCAACGGGGAGGGCTGATCGATGCCCAGGTCAGGGAGTTGTCGCGAGGCGACGTCCCCGTCGTCGCCATCGAGGCAGATCTCCTCCGGACGTTGCGACCCGATCTCCTCATCGCCCAGGCCTTGTGCGATGTCTGCGCCGTCACCGACGGGCAGCTCGGCGGTCTCGACGGCATCCTCGATGTCACACCCCAGGTCCTCGCCCTGACCGGCACCACACTGGACGGTGTGCTCGACGATATCACCCGGGTTGGGGCCCTCCTGGACCTCGCCGACGACGCCGAAGAACTCGTGGCAGGACTGCGCTACCGCCGAAGCCGACTCCTGCGGTCGAGCCCGACACCGCGACCACGCGTCCTGGTGATCGAATGGCTCGACCCGCTCTATTTCGCCGGTCACTGGGTGCCGGATCTGGTGGCGGCGGCTGGCGGGACCGACGTCGGGTCGCCTGCGGGCGCGAAATCATCTCGTCACGTGTGGGGGGAACTGGACGGACTTCGGCCCGACATGGTGATCATCGCGCTATGTGGATTTGGAGTAGAGCGGGCAAAGCAGGAGTTCATTGAGTTTACGTCCGAACATCCCGCGTTGGCGGGGGACCTGAAAGATCTGGGGTGCCCTGTCTGGCTACTCGATGGAAACAGATACACATCGCGTTCGGGACCACGACTCCTGGATGGGGCGGAACGGATTCGTGCGGCGATTGAGAGACGATCGATGCCCGGTCTTTTGCGGTACCAGTGGTAGCCAGCGCTCAGGGCGCCAAGCGGTTGTTCCCTCCCTTGAGCCAGATAACGACCAAGCTTCCGCAACTTCTCCTCAGTACCAGATCGGCTCTGAACTCGAGTGGGATATAGGTCGAATCTCTCCGACGATAGACCTCCATGGCCTCTATTTCGGCTGGATTGATGTCGTTGATTGCCCACCCAACGGTAGCACGCCTGCCGTTGAGTGAAATCACTGGAGGGCAGTCATTCCCCTGATAGAGAAAGGCCTTGTCCGTCGCTCGGTTTCGAGGCCCCAGGCCAAAGCGAACGCTCCGGACGGTTTCGAAGTCGAACCCGAGCGACGGTTCGAAGAAGGTTTGCGGGTCCACCGCAAAGAGATACTCCTCCAGGACATCGCCGAGGACTTCAGGATCGGCGGCGGCGATTTCGTCGCGGGTGACCAACTTTCCTTGATACGCTCCAACCCGCCGCGCCACCCGCATCATATTGACCATCTGCGCCTCGACGACGACGTCCGGAAGGTTCTGCGGCATAGGGTACATCTCAAACCGAACCGTCCGATGCCGGCCGTCTTCAAAGGTGAGCGCCACCCGAATCGGGATATATCCGATGCGTCGCACCGTCACGAAGTACCGACCGGCCCGGAGACCTGGGAATCCAAACAGACCACGCGCATTGGTCTCATCCCGCGAGGGCCCACGCGTCCGCGGTCGATCGCCACCTGCCAAGATCTCCGCAAGTTCAATAGGCTGGCCCGCTGTGTCGACCACAATCCCCCGGAAGAGAGCCCTGGCGTCTTCGGGGTCTGGACGCAGCGAGGGCACCTCCGCCAACACATCACGCAATCGCTGGACGATGGGGACCAACTCGAACTCTAGGGTCGGGAGGGGATCCTTCTTCACGTTGAGCATGACTTGCATTGGGACATAGCCGAGCCGACGGACGGTGACTGCGTACTCCCCCTCGCCTAACCCCGGTATCACAAAACGACCGGATTCACTCGTCTCGGTCTGATGGGGGCCACGGGTCTTGCCTTTCGTTCCAAGGACGATGACCTGGACGAGGGGAATCGGCGCGCCAGCGGTATCGGTGACTATACCATTGAGTTGGAAGGTAGGATCTTGCGCCTGGACTGAGTCGAACGGGGTCAAGCCTATCACGCCAAGGACAATCCACGCCCTTCGTCCTGCCATCCATTTTGAACTCGCCATCATGGCCTCCCACGTGTCCCCAAAAGGACGTCGTCCCATCCTCCTAGAGCGTAACTACCGAAGAAACGATATCAGAGCGCTCGACGGATTGCCTCAACAAATCCATCCACCTCGGCCTCTGTCGTCGCCCAACTCGTCATCCATCTCGCCACCGACTCCTCGGGGATCCAGGTCTCGAAGACGAACTGATCCTGCAGAGACCGTAGCGACTCGGGTGACAAAATGGGGAAGAGCGCATTTCCCTGAAACGGCCATTTGAATTGGAGGCCAGGATCCGCCTGAATACTCTCATAGAGACGCTGAGCCATCGCGTTAGCCTTTCTGGCGTTCTCCTGCCAGAGCCCCTGGGTAAGGAGCGCCTCAAACTGAGCCGCAATGAACCGCATTTTAGAGGCGAGCTGCATCCCCTGCTTTCGGACATTAGGAAACTCATCGGCCAAGTCGGCGCGACAAAAAACCACGGCCTCCCCAAACACCATGCCGTTCTTGGTACCGCCAACAGACACCACATCTACTCCAGCATCTGTCGTGAAGGTCAATGGGGAGCAGTCAAGCGAGACGGCGGCGTTGGCGAGACGCGCGCCATCCATATGCAACAACCATCCGACGTCGTGGGCTGCGTCCGCCAAGGCTCGTACTTCGGCGGGTGTGTAGATCGTCCCGCATTCAGTTTGTTGGGAGATGGAAACGACATGGGGAAGGGTCCAATGCTGGCTCTGTTCCCGCTGCTGAAAACCGTCCAACATCTCGACGGTCAGTTTCCCGTCGGGCGTTGGGACCGTGAGCAACTTGCAGCCGGTGAACCGTTCCGGCGCGCCGCATTCGTCGACCGCAATATGCGCCGTCTCGGGACAGATAATACCGTGATGCGGACGGGTCATTGCCTGAAGTCCGAGGACATTGGCCCCGGTACCACCGTACACAAAGTAGACCGGTCGATCACATCCCAAGAGGTCACAGATCAGGCGTGTCGCTCGGGTTGTCCACGGGTCGTCACCGTAGGCGTGCGTCGATCCAGCGTTGGCAGCCGCGAGGGCGTCCAGCACCGCCGGATGGGCCCCGGCGTGGTTATCACTCGAGAAGTCGGGGAGGTCTCTCACGCCGACTCCGGGGGAGCTTCGGGCTGGTCTTCTGGCAATTTGTCTTCCCAAAGTGCCAAGATATTCCCATCGGGGTCGGCGATCATCGCCATTATACCCCACGCCTGCTGGGTCGGCTCGGTGATGAACTGGACCCCGCGGTCATGTAGGACCCCGCACACATGTAACAGATCGGGTACGTGGAAGGTCAGCCCGGTGTGGCGTCCGATCATGGCTTTGGCATCCGCATGGCTTGCCGGGTGCACACCAATCTTTGTTTCACCCTCCAGGAACTCCGCACCAAAGGAACCTTGGGCTCGGAGCGGTAGTTCAAGGGTGTCGCGATAGAACGCAACGGCCCCTTCAATATCGGTTACGAAGATGGCTACCGAATAGAGAGTTGTGATCATGGTGGGGGAAGATGAGGAGGAAGGGAAGAATGGGGAATGGGAGCTAGGAAATCGGAAACAGGAAGTAGGGAGTAGAGAGTAGTCCGACGGAGAGAGCAGATCTGGGAGGATATCGGAGCGACATCTGGGGTGTGCCGGGGAGTTGAGAACCACGCAACTAGCCTCCCAGGGAAGATTATTGTGCGAATGACAGGCAACTGCTATCTTGCAGGGTCGTATGCCTCGTTTTGGGGCGTACGCACCCAGCGATACATCAAGATAGTTGGCGGTAAGTTATTGCCTTTCTTGCGTTTCGCGAGTCATTGCGACTTGATCGGCGAGTGCTGTCGAGGGTAATGGCGAGGCCCGTCGTGAGGCCGAGTTCACGACTAACACGTAGTCGGCTGGTACGGCATGTGACCGGACTCCCGATTACCATCACCCAAGGAGTAGGTTGTATGCGTACCACCGGTACAGTGAAGTGGTTCAACGATGCGAAGGGCTTCGGGTTCATCACTCCCGAGGACGGCCAGAAGGACTGTTTCGTGCATCATTCTGCGATTCAAGCCGAAGGCTTCAAGTCCCTCACTGAGGGTCAGCGGGTCGAGTTTGACATCGTCCAGGGCCAGAAGGGTCCTGCGGCGGAGAATGTCGTCCAGCTGAACAGCTGAGCCTTCGCGCTCGTCAGTAGCTGTTACGGTAACATCGTGGCCGGCTCACCTCTCGGGTGAGTCGGCCTTTGCCGTTTCGGGGTTCGGCCCATGCGGTTCCAAGCTTCGCCACGCCGCCGCCCAGTTGCGACGCATTCCCTGCAACCCGGGTCGTGCCAACGGGGTCCCGCCGTACTGTTCGACAAACTCGACCTTCTCTATCTGGTCGAAGAGGGTGGGATCTTCGGTGTTGAGCGGACCCTGACCATCCGGCTCATAAGCTCCCACATCGGTCGGAGTCGCGAAGCGCTCGTTCCAGGGACAGACCTCATTGCAGATGTCGCACCCGAACGCCCACCCTGCCATTGCCTCGACCACATCCTCGGGGATCGGCCCTTTCTGTTCGATGGTTTGGTAGGAGATGCATCTCGTCGCATCCAGGATACGGGGCGCAACAAACGCCTGGGTGGGACACGCATCCAGGCATCTGGTGCAGGTTCCGCAGTGATCGGTTGCCAAGGGAGAATCGATAGGAAGGTCGAGATCGGTGAAGATCGCCCCGATAAAAAAGTAGCTCCCCGTCGTGGGACGGATGAGCATCGTGTTCTTGCCGATCCAGCCTAGTCCTGCACGGGCACCAAGTTCTCGCTCTGGCACGGGGCCGGCGTCGACATACGGTCGTGCCACCGAGGCACCTTCGGCCCGAAGAAGCGCGGACAACCGGTCCAGGCGATCCCGCATCACAACATGGTAGTCAGCTCCCTGGGCATATCGAGCTATCCGAACGCCGGGACGCACCGGGGCGCGAGGGAAGTAGTTCTCCAACACGACCACCGCGCAGCACGCGTCGGGGACGATCTGTGCCGGATCCCTCCGTCGTGCTGCCTGTCGGTGGAGGTATCGCATCGTCCCTCCGTACCCCCGATCGAGCCAGCGTTGCAACTCGTTTCCCCACTGGCTCGGCGAGAGATTGGCCACTCCGCACGCGACGAACCCGATCTCCTTCGCCTCCGCCTTAATCCGTTCGATCAGGCTCATCCCGACTCCGATCGATCGGTGGCTCCGGTAATAAGCCGGGCGCCCCGTTGGAATGTCAGGTAGCTCCAGGCCCATTCGAACAGCACCAGGACGCGATTCCGAAATCCGATCAGGAACGCAATGTGGACGAAGACCCAAGCCAGCCAGGCGGGGAAACCGGCGAATCGGAACTTCCCGGCAATGTCGGCAACGGCATGGCCCCGACCGATGACCGCCAACTGCCCCTTGTTGGCGTAGGAAAAAGGCTGACGCGCTCGCCCACGGAGATCACCACGGATGGTTTTGGCGGTGTACCGCCCCATCTGAATCGCGACCGGACAGACCCCCGGAAGCACACCAAGGTCACGCTGATGGGTGAAAGCGGCCGCATCGCCTAACACAAATATGTCCGATCGACCTGGCACCGTGCATTCGGGGGACACGAGCACCCGGCCCTGGGAGTCGAGTGGGGCCCCGAGGTGTTGCAGGAGTGGGCTTGCCTGATTTCCAGCGGCCCACACCACGGTTCGGGTCGGGATGCGCCAGCCACCCGCCTCGACGCGGTCATCGGTGATTTCGGTCACCATGGTGTCCAATCGTACGTCCACACCGAGGGATCGGAGTTCCTTCTTTGCCCGATGGCTCAAGTGATCGGGATAGGACGCAAGCAGTCGTGGCCCGCCCTCGAGCAGCATGACTGTGGCCTCTCGTGAGTCAATACGACGGAAGTCTCTCCGCAGCGCGTACCGGCGAATCTCGGCCAACGCGCCGGCGAGTTCCACGCCCGTCGGCCCGCCTCCAATAATCACGAAGGTCAGATGCTCTTGGCGTTTGGTGGGGTCGGGCTCGCGCTCGGCTCGTTCGAACGCGAGCAATACCCGTCGACGTATTTCCAGGGCGTCCTCAAGGCTCTTCAAGCCGGGGGCCCGCGCCTGCCAATCATGATGCCCGAAGTATGAGTGCCGGGCGCCGGTCGCCACAACCAAGGTATCGAACCGCAGAACCGTCTTATCGGCAAGGTCCACGGTCTTGGCCTCCGGATCTATCCGGACGGCCTCACCCAATATGACCTCTACGTTTTTCTGGTGTCGGAGGATCGAGCGAATCGGAGAGGCGATGTCACCGGGCGAAAGTGCCGCCATCGCGACTTGGTACAGCATCGGCTGGAAGAGGTGATGATTCTGCCGATCGACGATGGTGATGCGAATCGGCTGATTGTCGAGACCCTTTGCCAGGTAGAGTCCTGCAAAACCACCGCCGAGTATGACCACCTGAGGCTCAGAGGGAAGCTGGGTTGGTCCGATCATGTCGGCACGGTCGAGACGACCATCGGTGTCCCCCGATTACAGGTTCGACTTCCCCTACCCTCCCATCGTCTCCCGACGCCACCGAGCGAAGGCGATGATCTCTGCGGCCGGCGGTACCGCATGCTCGTCACCATAGGCGGTATACATCCGCCATCGCATGTAGGTGGGATCGGGCATCGGCAAGAACGGCGGTTGCGTCCACCATCGGCGGCGGCGGAACGCCAGGGCAAGCCGCATCAGGTCGAGTGCGAGCCGGGGGTTTAGAAGGGCCCGCCCGACGAGATGAGCTGTCACTGCCATCCAACGACCGGAGGACGACCGTCGACGATCGTCTCGCTCTGATTCCTCTGATCGGGAATCTGGATCTGGCCGAGACATGCTCCCCCTCCGTGGGCGAAGTGGTATGGGGCAATATACCGTCCCCCTGCGATGGGAGACGACCATGAATCAAGATCCCTGCGTCGGATCTCACCCTCCCACCCCACTATATTCCCGTCCCCAACCCCAAGAGCACGGAGGCACTTGGTGACTGACTCAATTCCCAACGACCCACGTCCACCCGCCTATCAGGCCGGACCGTCTGGCCCCACTGCGGACGAGGTGCTCTTCGACCGTCATCCGGCCGAGATGCGGGGCGATCCTTGGCGCGTCTTGCGGATCATGGGCGAATTTGTAGAAGGCTTTGAGAAGCTGGCGGATGTCTCCAACGCCGTCAGTTTCTTCGGATCGGCGCGGACCCCCCAAACCGATCCAATGTATGATGCGGCCACTGAAACGGCGCGCCTTCTGGCCGAAGCGGGCTATCCCATCATCACCGGTGGGGGCCCGGGGATCATGGAGGCAGCCAACAAGGGCGCTCTCGAGGGTGGCGGGCTCTCGATTGGTGTCAACATCGAGTTGCCCCATGAGCAGGGCACCAACCAATATGTGCGCCGAGGGATGTTTTTCCGTTTTTTCTTCATTCGCAAGATGATGTTGGCCAAGTATTCCTCTTCCTTTGTCGTCTTTCCCGGTGGTGTCGGGACGCTCGACGAACTCTTCGAGTCGATGACGCTGATTCAGACTGGCCGTATGTCTCGGCGACCGCTGGTGCTCTTTGGCTCGGCCTACTGGAGTGGCCTGACGGACTGGTTACGCGACACTGTGCTCGCGGAGCGGAAGATCAGCGCCGAGGATCTGGACATCTTCCACATCACCGACGAGCCCGCTGACGCCGCCGCGTTTATCACCGAACGGTGTCCTCGAAACGACCGATAGTGGTCCCCCTCTGCCGGAGCACGCCATGACGCCTCCCCCGTCGCACCATCTCGGCGGCAAGCGCATTGCCCCTCCCCCGATCTCGAATCAGGAGTCGGTCGCCGACCTGATCGACAATGCGTTCCTGGCGTACAACGCAGGTCGACTGCGCGAGGCGTGCCAGCTTTTCACGCGACAGATGCTCGAACCCGATGTCACCATCGGGATGAGCCTGACCGGGGCGATGACGCCCGCCGGTCTCGGTATGAGTACCATCATCCCTCTGTTAGAAGCCGGTTTCGTCGATTGGATTATCTCCACTGGGGCCAACCTCTACCACGATGCCCATTTTGGACTCGACCTCGCGCTCCACCAAGGCTCTCATCAGGCAGATGATGTGGCCTTGCGGGATGAAGGCGTCGTCCGGATCTATGATATCTTCTTCGACTACTCGGTTCTACTCTCGACCGACGCCTTTGTGCGAGATGTGTCCGCGCGTCCGGAGTTCCAGCGCACCATGTCGACCGCCGAATACCATTACCTCTTGGGCGGATTCCTCAGAGAGCGCGAGCGAGCCCTGGGCATCAACAGTCGGAGTGTCCTAGGTGTCGCGCATGATTTGGGTGTGCCGATCTATACAAGCTCACCGGGAGATAGCTCCATTGGCATGAACGTGGCAGAACAAGCCCTGGCCGGAAGCCAGCTTCGGTTCGATGTCAGCGCCGATGTCAACGAAACCGCGGCCATCGTGTTGGATGCCAAGCGCAGTGGCGGCAAAAGCGCGGCCCTGATCGTCGGCGGGGGAAGCC
>JAJCZW010000108.1 GCA_029262155.1 Gemmatimonadota bacterium | reverse complement strand
GCCTGCTCCGGCGCGCCGGCCGTCGCAAGAAGGGCAATCTCTACGAGCAGCGCTACATCGCGACCGCCCGGAGTTACGTGCTGTCCCCCGAGCTGCTCGGCCCGTTGGCAGCTGACCGGCGCGTTTTCGGCGATGCGCTTTCCGCTGCGACACTGCTTGCTCTCGCCCAGCGGCTCTCGCGCGAGTTGGGCCGCGCCGTGGAGGAGGCCTATGAGCAAAAGAAGCGCCTCGCGACCCTGTCTATCGATGCCGAGCTCCGCTTCGAGTCCGCCGACCAACGTGAACGCTTCACGCGTGACTTGCGTGACTCGATCGCGCGGGTTGTGGCGGAACACAGTTCGCCGGCCCAGGGCCCCGATGGCTCGCCTGGCAAAGGGCGACCCTATCGGCTCGTTGTCGGCTGTCACCCGATTCCGTCGTTCGGCGCACCGAGCAATCCGGACACCACAACCGGTAGCGCCTGCGGGCCTGAAGGAGAACAGCGATGACTGGAAAGCAGCCCAATGGACCCAAGCACAAGCACCTGGGCCGGATGATCCATAAGGAGACGGAGATTGATGCGTCACCCGAAGCGGTCTGGAAGGCCTGGGCCGAGCCCGAACGCATCGCGCAGTGGTTCGTGGATAGGGCGGAGGGCGAAGCCAAGCCGGGGAATGTCATGAAGTGGGTTTTCGATGTCTTCGGCTTCGAACAACCGGTTCCGATCTTGGCCGCCCAGCCGGGGAAAGAACTCGTGATCGGAGGGGAGTTGCCGGGTCGTCCCCCTTTCCTGCAGGAGGTACAGATCGAAAGCCGCGGAGGGAGGACGATACTCCACGTCTTCCAGTCAGGATTCGGAGACGGAGCAGAGTGGGACGACGAGTACGAAGGGGTCGATTCCGGTTGGGAGATGGCGGTGGCCACCCTGCGCCACTGGCTTGAGACCTACAGAACGAACGACCGCGGTCACCTGCTTCATATACGGCCTGCGAACTTCGAATACGCCACGCTGCAACCGCTCTTTGAAACCGCTGTGGGGCTTGAGCGCTGGCTGGCCAGCGGGGCCCAGCTCCAGCCGCCGCTCCGCGCTGGAGATCCCGTCAGACTGCAGTTGGGCGAGCTTGGGGCTATCGATGGGCGAGTGCTCGCCCGCACTTCTCGGGAGGTACTCTTCAGCTGGCCCAAGGAACACGCCGTCCTAGGACTCAAGTGCTTCAGTATGGGACCGAAGGGCCGCATGGTTGCGTTAGACTTCAACGCCTGGCCGCTCGAGGCCGGTCGCCGCTCCACGATCGATAGTTTTTTAGGTCACGCGATCGATCGCCTCGTGTCGGTCATCGCGGCAGAGTCGAGTTGACGGGCGGTGCCTCACATCCTTCCAAGACCGGTATAGCACTTAACCTCATCCCAGCGAGGCTATTGAACCATCTCGTGGCCAACTCGCCGTTGCGAAATGGAGCAAGGTAGCGTCACATTCAAAGCTCCGTCAGGTAAGGACGGTGTCGCTGTGTCGCACGTCGCACGGTGAACCCGAGGCTGTGGCCTGGGGGAGTAAATGGCATTCACCGTGTGGTCGGAGAAGGCGGTTGACCCTGACACACCTAACCAAGTCCCTCTTCCTCGCCGGCTACCAATGCCCCAAACTCCTCTGGTGGAAAGTCCACGACGCTGGCGCCGTTGAACTCCAACCCGACAAAGTCACCCAAGACCTCTTCGACCAGGGACGACAGGTCGGCGAGCTGGCCCGCGATCGGTTTCCCGGCGGGATCCTGATCGACGCTCCCCATCACGCCCGCGACCGAAAGGGCGACGCGACGCGTGACGCCCTCACCAACGGTGCCGACACCATCTTTGAAGCGAGTGTCGAAGCATCCGGCGTCTTTGCCTCGGCGGATGTCTTACTCAAGGACAGTGAGACCTGGACTCTGATCGAGGTCAAATCGTCGAGCTCGGTCAAGGAGGTGCATATCCCCGATGCCGCCGTCCAAGCTTGGGTCCTGCAAGAATCGGGGGTGCCGGTCTCACGCATCGATATCATGCACCTGAACAAGGAGTATCGGCATCCCGGCCAACCTGGCGTCGATCTTTTGGCCCGGACCGATGTAACCGCAGAGGTCCGGAACTTCCTACCCCAAGTACCGGCGTTGATCGGCGACATGGCCACGGTGATCGAGGGCCCGCTACCCGACCATCCGATCGGCGCCCACTGTTTTGCGCCGAGAGAATGTCCCTTCATGGGGCGGTGCTGGCCGGATGACCCCGATCACATCGGCAATCTCTACAACACCGGTCCTAAAAGAACTGTAGAGTTCATGGCGCAGGGTGTTCATAGCATCTGGGACATCCCGCCTACCAAGAAGTTACCGTTCGCTGCCCAGAGACAGCTTCGTGCCCTCCGGGAAGACCGGCTAATCGTTGAACCCACCCTCGCAGCGGAGTTGGAAGCGTTCCGAGGCCCGCTCGGGTTTCTCGATTTCGAGACCGTGACCCGGGCAGTACCGGTCTGGGATGGGCTCGCACCCTGGGGTCAGGCCGCCGCGCAGTTCAGCTATCACCAGGAGAAGCCCGAGGGCGGGTATTCCCATTTGGGTTGGCTGGCGGAAGGCCCAGGAGACCCGAGGAAGGAGTTGGCGGAGCGAATGCTCGCGGCAACTGCTGACGCCCGCGGTGTGGTGGTCTACACCTCATTCGAGAAGACCCGGATCAAGGAACTGGCCCGGTTAGTGCCAGAGTATGAGACCCCGTTGCTCGGGCTGGTCGGCAAGTTGGTGGATCTTCACCCGGTGGTGCGGGACCATGTCTATCACCCAGCGTTCCGCGGGAGCTTCAGTATCAAGTATGTGCTCAATCCGCTGGTACCCGATCTCACCTACGACGATCTCGTCATCGTCAATGGCTTGGTGGCGAGTGTCGAGATCGCGCGGCTACTCTTCGTAGCGCACAAGATTCCAACCGACGAACGCGCCCGTGTCCGGCAGGACCTCCTCAACTACTGCGAACGCGATACGTGGGCGATGGTGCGGCTGCTGGAGCGGTTGCGGGAGTTAGTGAAGCGTTAGTCTAGTAGGATCCTGGGGCTCACGCCCCAGGCTCGGCGGCGGAGGTGGCTCACGCCACCAACTGTTGGGAAGCCCCACTGGCTGCCTGAGCCCGGGGACTCTTGATACCCGCCCCCACGTCCTGTCATCGTTGAGGCGCGTGTGTCGAGGGACTAATGATTGGGGTTTGCGCTTCGGATCCTGGGGCTTACGCCCCAGGCTCGGCGGCGGAGGTGGCTCACGCCACCAACTGTTGGGGAGCCCCACTGGCTGCCTGAGCCCGGGGACTCTTGATACCCGCCCCCACGTCCTGTCAT
>JAJCZW010000107.1 GCA_029262155.1 Gemmatimonadota bacterium | reverse complement strand
ACCGAGACGTTCCCGAAGGGTCATCGCATCGGCCAGCCCCTGGCAGGGGTGGCGCCGCGCGGATTCCAAGTTGATCACTGGCTGTTCGCAGTAGCGGGCAAAGTTGTTGATCACCGGATCGGATCGCTCAATCTGCCAATTCGTCCCTTTGGGAAAGGTCCGAACGGCCACGGCTTGGGCGTATCGCCCGAGCACGCGAGCCGCCTCAACAATGTGCTCCACCGTCGTCCCATCCATGACGACACCGAGCTCCGTCTCCATCGCCCAACTTCCCTTCCCCGGCTCGAGCACCAGTGCATGTCCTCCGTGCAAGAACATCGCCGTTTCAAAACTGCTTCTGGTTCGGAGACTCGGATCGAGAAAGACCATCGCAAGCACCTGGCCCTCCAGACCTCCACGGACCTCTCCACGTTTGATACTGTCCGCGAGATTCAGCATGGTCGTGACTTCGTCGGGCGTCCAATCCTCCATGGCGAGGTAATCGCGTTTCGTCATGTCAGCACCTTCTGCAAGGCGGTCAGGACCTGATCGGCATCGTCCTGGGAAAACGTCAACGGGGGCATCATGCGCAAGACGGTCGGGTCTGCGGAGGTCCCAGTAAGCACCTTGTGGACGAAGAGGGCGTGTTGGATCTCGCGCGCCGGACGCCCGAGACGGATCCCAACTAACAGCCCTTTGCCATCCACTCCTTCCACACCGAGCGCCAAGGCACCCTCGCGTAGATAACGTCCGATGGTTGTCGCGTTGGCAACCAGCTGTTCGTCTTCGATGACCTCAAGCGTGGCCTGGGCTGCAGCCATAGCGACCGGGCCCCCACCGAAGGTACTCCCCAAGTCTCCCAGCTTGAGGACGTCCGCTATTGTGTGCGTTGCCACCATCGCACCGATCGGAATGCCTGAGGCCAACCCTTTCGCCAAGGTGAGGATGTCGGGTGTCACCGCGTAGGCTTCCGCCGCGGTGAAGCCCTCGCACCGTCCGGCTCCACATTGAATCTCGTCGAAGATGAGCAACGCCCCGTGTCGATCACAGGCTGCACGCGCGGCCTGGAGAAAACCGGGGTGACAGGCTCGGGCACCGGCAAGACCCTGGACCGGTTCGATCAAGACAGCCGCCACCGATCCATCCACCGCGTCCTCCAACGCCGCAATGTCGTTGAACGCTACTTTGCGGGAGACGGGGGCGCCGGCCCGCGCGGCTGTGGCCTCGTAGCTTTCCCCGTCGGTGCAGGTCACAGCGGCCAAGGTTCTCCCGTGCCATCCCCCACGGAGCGTGACGATCTGCTGCCTCCCGGTACAGCGTCGTGCCAGCCCCAGCGCATTCTCGTTGGCTTCGGCCCCTGAGTTGCAAAAGAAGACTCGGCTCAGATCGCCGGGGCACCGTTCGGCGAGCATAGCCGCTACCGTCTCACGCCCATGATGCGGAATGGCGGTGGAGTAGAAGATCAACTCCTTGGCCTGATCCCTGATCGCCCGCACCACATGCGGATGGCAATGCCCGGTCGACACGACGGCATGTCCTCCATACGCATCGAGCCATCGGGCCCCGTGTTGGTCCACAAGCCACGAGCCGGTGCCCGACACCACCTGCAACGGCATCGCAGCATAGACCGAAAGAAGAGCGGGAGTACTTGAATGGGTCATTGGACTCGCTGCCGTGTGGCGTTAGCTGGGATAGGGTGAGGACGTCATCAGGCCCGTGCTCTCTGGAAACCCCAGAGCCAGGTTCAGCGCCTGAATCGCCTGACCACCCGCACCTTTGATGAGGTTGTCAATTGCGACCATCACCTGGATTTCGGTGCGGTCCGGACTGACCGCATGGGAGATCAGGGCCAGGTTCGTCCCAATGGCATGGGTGAGATGCGGAGGACTGTCGAGTAGCCGCACCATTGGCTTGGTCGCGTAGGCGTCGCGAAAGGCCTGGGCCACGGAGCCGTCGTCGGGACTCCCAAGACGAGCGTGAAGGGTGAGGGCAATCCCCCGAACGAACGGCCCCGCGTGAACCATGAGCCTCGGCCCTCCCTCGCCCTGTCCGATCCACCCCCGCCATTGTTCGAGCACCTCGGCTTCATGGCGATGGCTCATCACCCCATACGCGAAAAGGTTGTGTGCCCGAGCAGGATGGTGGGTTGTGGAACGCGGCGTGACACCCGCTCCGGTCGACCCCGTGACCGCGAAGATAGAGGGCGGTGTCGCCAGGGGGAGCGTGCGAAGGGGGAAGAGAGCGAGCTGGGCCGCGGTCGCGAAACATCCCGGTGCTGCGAGCCCCCTGGCTCCACGAAGATCACACCCTATCACATCGGCCAAGGCGTAACGAAAAAGATGGACGAGGTCAGGTGCAGGGTGGACTCCGTAGTGTTGGGCATAGAGCTGCCCGTCCTGCAATCGGAAATCGGCGGCCAAGTCAACCACGAGCCCGGGGCCTTGGTCGAGGATCTCCCCCATCACGCGGGAAGACTCGCCATGTTCGAGAGCGAGAAAAACGATGTCTCTCCCCTTTGCGGCCTCCCCTGGAGTTAACCCGGCAAACCGAGCATCGGTCACCGTGGCCAGTCCCGGGTGGATCTCCGATACAGGAACCCCGGCCTGGCTTCGACTGGTGGCGATACACTCATCCACTTCGGGGTGCTGGAGCACCAACCGGAGCAGCTCTCCACCGGCATACCCCGCTGCACCAATGACGGCCGCCCTCACAATCCCAGCTCCACACCCTGGGCCACCCGCCACTCGGAGATCGCATCGAGGACGACGTCGGTTAGTCCCTGTGGGTCTCGCCGCGCGTTATGGGAGGGGATGTCCAGGGCCGAGGCGATGTAGTCGCTCCCGACGGCGTTGTCGGTTGCTGGGCCCGTCAGCACAGTAATGGTTTGCCCGAAACTGTCGCGATAGATCTCCCGCGCACCCCAACAACCAACAGGGTCTGGCGCCGCGACAACATGGGCAGCCGCGACTCGCATGAGATCGGGTGCGCGCAAGATGTCCTGCACGCCGTACTCTCCGAGGATACCATCTCCAAGTTCGGCCAGGATAACATCGGGCCGGAGGCCCAGCGCTGCCCCCTTCATATCGGCCAACCGATTCAGGAGTCCGCGTGCGATCGGCACGGTCACACCGGCATGCGTGCTCGCCGCACCGGCGTCGTTAAAGGTAAGGGCGATCATGGCACCTGCGTCGCGCATGCTCAGGGTGTCGCGCATCAGGGAAACGCCGGTGAGCTTGACGCAACCCACGCGCATGCCAGACCGACTCAGCCCCCGGACCAACTCGGTTGCCGCGACGGTTTTTCCGGCGTGCATACAGGTTCCGGCAACGTAGACGATTGGGAGAGTGCACTCGAGCCGATCGGCTGGAGGGATCGCGCGATCCTTGATGGTGGCGGGACGACCGATGCGGTCCCCGAGGTCAGGGAAGGCCAGAACAGCACCAAGCACCTCAGCTTGAAAGGGCGGTCCAATCTCTGGATTTTCGGAGATACATCGTCCGAGGATCCCACCAAGATTCAGCACATCCACCCGATCGCCGACCGCAAGCGTGGCGGGAATTTCGCCGGCATACCCCCGTAAAGCACGCCGACTCCCGAGTGTCCCGGCCAGGATATCACCCGCCCGAAGGGCGACCATCCGTCCTGTCGGATCTTCGACCACATTGTAGCTCGGCTTATCGGTCAGGACCCTGACGGCCAGAACATATCCCTCCGCCGACACGACCTCATCGCCAACGATCACATCGTGGCTCAATCGAGCATTCCGGGTAGACGAGCTGATCCGATCAAGGCGAATTTTGCTGGTCCTCATCTAGTCCGCCTCGCCCGCCCGAGTGGCCAGCAAAGAAGGGATAGCGCCTATGCGACTGAACCCCCGTGCGTCCTCCCCAGTCCACATGCTATGGGTCTCGCCATAGAGGGCGACTGCAGAGTCCATCATCGAGAACGGGCTTCGCGCCCCTGTGACCAGAGATCGTCCCGGGGCGAACTGAACTCTCGTCTCTCCGGTGACCCGCTGTTGACTGCTGGTCAAGAGCGCTTCGATGTCCCGGAGCGCGGGATCGAAGTACTGGCCTTCGTGGAGACGATCGCCATAGAATTGGCCGAGTTGATCCTTCCAAAAACCTTGCCACTTCGTGAGCACCAACTTCTCCAGCTCGCGATGGCATTGGATCAGAATCAGCGCAGCCCCCGCCTCAAAGCCGATCCGTCCTTTGATTCCGATTGCGGTTTCGCCCACATGGATATTGCGACCGACGCCATACTGATCCGCCAATGCCGCCACCGCTGACACGAGACCTGGGCCCGTCATAGCTACGCCATCGAGTTCCACTGGCTTGCCTCGATCCCACGCGATCAGATGCTCAGCTGGGGACGGCGCATCGGCCGGCGGTTCGATCAATTCTGGCGGGGGACCGGCCCAAGAATCGTGGGTCCATCCACCTCCCCACGTCGTCCCCCACAACCCCTTGTTGATCGAATAGGCACTCGCCTTCGCGGGAACGGGAAGCCCTCGAGACTCCAAGTAGGCAATCGTCTGGTTCCTCGAGAGGGCTTCCGCACGAATCGGCGCGACGATCGAGAGGTCCGGGGCCAAGACTCGGAAGGCAATGTCGAAGCGGATCTGATCGTTTCCTGCGCCCGTCGACCCATGGGCAACGGCGTGGGCTCCTACCTTCCGAGCAACCTCCACCACTGACACGGCCTGCTGGGTCCGCTCAGCGGCGACCGAGAGTGGATAGACATTCCCCCGCAGCACATTTCCCTGAATGAGGAAGGAGATGAACCGATCAAAGACCTGATTCCGGGCATCAACCTCATGGTGCTCAATCGCACCGACCGCAAGCGCCTGCGCTCGGATGGCCTCCCGCTCCGAAGCATTGGCCCCCCCGGTGTCAACGAAGGCCGTGTGCACGACGTAGCCCTGCTCCACAAGCCGGGGAACGCAGTAGGAGGTGTCGAGGCCCCCAGAGAACGCAAGAACTATTTTCTTGTGCATAATTCATAAATATGCATCATTCTCGTAGCCGCTGCAACCCCTTCATCTTAGGCCGATCCGGCTCAAGAACCGCGGCGCTTCTCGGTACCTGACTTGTGAGCCAAATCACTACGGCAGTTGCGTTTCCGCGCGATTTCGTATAGAATTTGGACAGTTGAATATCACTACGCTGACAATGGAACGTCGGTCTCTCGAGGGGGGAGGGCGGCGGTTATTTCATCTAAAGGAGAGTACGGGATGCGTGTTTTGGTCTCACTTGCAGTTGTGGCGCTTTTAGCAGTGCCATCTGCTGCAGGTCAACAAAAGGGTGCCGTCGAGATAGGCGCCTTTGGTCGGTACACCGGCTACGACAATTCGTTTGACAGCGTCTCCAACACCCGAGAGAACAGTTTCGGGGCGGGCGGACGAATCGGCTACTTCGTGGGCCGAAACGTCTCGCTTGAGCTAGATGGTTCCTTCAACACCACCGACCTCGACAACTTCCGTCCAGGGTTCGGTAGTTCCCCACTGGATTATCTGCCTTTCCATGTACGGGCGATCTACCACGCCCCACTCGGGAATGAGAGCGTACGGTTCCTTATCGGCGGCGGCCCGGGAATCAACTTCTATACCAAAGATGCCGCGGTCGCTGGCTTTTCCGGTAATGATATCAGCATCGGTGGTCTGGTTGGTTTTCGTTTTAGCCTGATCAAGCAGCTCTCACTACGAATCGACGGGCTCGTAGACTACGTCCCTTCGCCGGAAAACGGCGCGAGCAACAATACAACACTCGGCGCTCAAGCCGGCTTGAGCTGGATCTTCAACGACCGGTGCACTAATCGGGTGGACTCGATCTCGGTCTCGCCAGCAACGGCGACTCTTTTCCCCGGCAAGACTCAGCAGTTTCAAATCAACGGGATCCTGTGTACCGGAGAGTCGATCCGGCTCGGCCCACCGACCGCAACTCTGACTGCTGCTGGAGGCAACATGAGCCCCTCCGGGCTCTTCACCGCCGGTTCGCAAGGCGGCACCTTTGCAGTGACCGGTCTGCACGGCCCGCATAGCGCTCGGTCCCAGGTGATCGTCCGCCCGAACGTGGTCGAGCGACTGACCCTGACCCCAACTTCGGCGCGCATCAAGCCAGGCCAGACAGCGCAGTTCACGGCCACGGCTCATTTCACCGATGGATCAACCCAAACGACTGGTATCACCTGGACTGGCCAGGGTGGCCAAGTCGCGAATGGCCTCTACACCGGCGGTCCGACAGTCGGTAACTATCGCGTTACCGCTAGCCGAGATGGGCAAAGCGCCAACGCGGCGGTAGAGATCTACACCGACCCACTCCCGGCACGGATTGTTCTCCGAGGCGCGCAGTTCGAAGTGGACGGCGTGGCGATATTCCAAGGTGTTGATCGCGATTCCCTAGACGTCGTAGCCCAATCGCTTGTGGCCAACCCAACTGTTCGTATTGTGGTGGAAGGCCACACCGACTGGACCGGATCGGCTCGGTACAACGCTGGTCTGTCCCGCCGTCGGGCTGAAGCGGTCAAGGCCGCTCTCGTGTCTCGGGGAGTCGGTGCCAATCGGATCGACCTGAGGTGGTACGGCGAATGTCAGGCCGCGAATGGTGACATCAACAGCAATAGAACCGTTGAAGGACGGGCGGAAAACCGTCGGGTGGAGATCAGCCGTCGTGACGGAGCCGGCCCGGCTGAAGAAAACCTGGCCACCTGCCGCAACCGCGGGTAGTAGGCTCGGCACAAACAGAGCAGCAACGGAAGGGGCACCAGCTAACACTGGTGCCCTTTTCATTGCTACCAATTACCTGAAAACCATTGCGCCTACCCTGTGCCCCCATCGAGTTCGGGAGGGACGATGTCAACCGGAGGAGTACCGGGTGTAGGAAACGTCCCGGTCATCGAAAAGTATTCCAGGCGGTACATCCGCGCGATCTCAAAGAAATAGCTCAGGGCGAGTGGCCCGATGAGAAGCCCCAGAAGGCCGAGGTAGCCGACACCGGCCACGGCCCCGAGCAGAGTCACGAGGGGGTGAATCTTGGCGTACTTGTTATAGATGACTGGCCGAATGAGGTTATCGATATTCGTCACGACGATCAGGCTCCACAATAGGAGGCCAATCCCTGTGCCTGTTCTGCCTTCAATCATGAGCGCGACCACCGCTGGGCCCCAGATGATGCCACTTCCGACGATGGGAAGGACGGCAAAAACCGCGGTGACGATCCCCCAAAAAAGTGGGTTGGAGAGCCCGGCGACCATAAACCCGGCCGCCACCAGCGCACCCTGGATGAGCGCAGTCACACCGGTCCCGATGACCGTCGACGTGGCAACGTCCCGAAAACGCTTTTGCAGCAGGGCCGTATTCTCCCGGGAGAAGGGTACGTACGGCTCCACCTCCGCCCAGGTCTCCTTCGAATGCAGCAGCAGGTAATAGAAGCCAAAGAGGGCAAAGGTCAGGTTGAGGACGAACCGAGTCGCGGTCCCGATGAGCCCAAGGGCATTTCCACCCAACCAGGCGATGACCTGCTCCCCCAACCGGGCGAGTTGAGGACCAACGGCCATGCTGCCGACTCGCAGCTCCCCCAATCGATCCAGCACCGGCGATTGGAGGACGACCCGTGTCATCGACTGGGCCTGCCCGGCCAGGATGCCCACGAACCAGATACCGGGAACGATCAACAAGAGGATGGTCAAGAGAATGACTATGATGGCGGAGAGTCGGGGAGGCAGCCTCCGTGTGAACAGCCGATGCAACGGGCTCAGGAGCACGTAGAGCACCGGAGCTCCGAGCAGCCCCGTTGCGTATGGCGCCAGGGCAATCGCAAGAGCGACCCCCAACAGTGATATCAGAATCGCCGCGCGCTGGTGGTTCGAGTCGAGGAATGGCATTGGTTCCTAGTCTAGGTCGATCTTGGACCATTTGCCAGGATCAGGTTCAGGTTACAATTGAGACTGGAAGGGGGGTCGACATGGCGATTCCCAACGAGATCCTGTTAGCAACGATCACCAATGCCCGAGGACCTATCCTGTTGGTCTCCGGACCTGACGAGGATCCGCCAGGCCGCATTGTTGCTGCCAATCCCGCATTCCTGTCGCTCACCGGCTACTCCGGCGATGACCTGCTCGGCCAGTCGGCGGGTTGGCTGACCCGGTTGGCTGATGAAGAGGCACCGGTGGCTCGCATCCGGAATGCGCTCGCCCAAGCGCAACCCTATGCTGGGGAAGCACGTCTGCGGACCCGATCCGGAACTGTCCTCCCGGTTGAGATTGCCCTCACCCCATTGGGACCTGCGGATCCCCCCCTCTCCCCCACCTACTACCTCGGTCAGATGCTCAGCCTAGAACCTCGGAAGGAGCTCGAACGACACCTGTGGGAAGCGCAACGACTCTCGGCTGTCGCCCACCTCTCGTATGGCGTCGCCCAGCAATTCGAAGAGACGATGCGGGCGTTGGAACAGGCAGGCGTGTCTGTCGCGAATGCACCACGTGCAACCGTAGAGCATCCCAAGCCAAGCCCGGCCCAGGAGAAGGTCGAAGCAACGCGGGCACTCATGCGTCGGCTGCATGCCTTTGCCCTTCCATCCCCTCCTAAGGTGTCGACCGTTAACCTCAACCATATCGTCCGTGATTTTGGCTCCATGAGCCACGCCGTTCTCGGGCACGACGTTGCATTAGTGCTCGACCTGGATGAACACCTCGGTGGTATGCGGGGTGACAACGTCCAGTTGCAGCAGGTCCTCTTGAACCTGATCATCAACGCCCGCGAGGCGATGCCCGCCGGAGGAACACTCACGATCACCACGGCGAATACGTACCCCGACGGTGTCGCCTCCGGTCCCATCATCGGCCAAGGGGGTGGAGCCCAGGTCGTGCTGTCGGTGCAGGACACTGGCCTTGGCATGAGCCCGGAGGTGCGATCACAGCTCTTCGAACCGTTCTTCACCACGAAGGCGAGAGGGCTCGGGCTCGGACTCGGACTGACATCGGTGCACGGTATCGTGAAGGAGGCTGGCGGATACGTGTGGGTCCAGTCCGCCGAGGGCGATGGCACAACCGTTCGGCTGTACTTCCCCTACGTACCCCCCGCCTAACGATTGTCGCCGGTGAAACCCCGACAGATGTGATCCGTAGGGCCCTCCCCGAGGAGGATCAGCTTATATGAAAGTGAATGACGCCGCGTGGATGGGGCTCGGTGCGCTCCGCCAGCACCCCCTGCAGGCCCTCCTCTCGACTCTTGGCGTCGTCATCGGCGTGGCCGCTCTGGTCGCAGTCTTGAGCCTGGGAGATGGCCTTGAAACCTTCGCGCGGGTGCAGTTGGAGCAGACCACCTCGCTGCAGGCCGTTGGCTTGTCCCCAAAGCTCACCTATCAACGCGATGGTGTCTCCCTTCCAGTTGAACACGTCGTCGCCTTCCGCCCTGAGCATCTCGACGCACTCGTCGCGAACCCCTTCGTCGCCCGGGGAGTACTGCAGACAGGCGGGGCGGCCCTTGCGAGTCGACCAAACCTCCCCGACTCCAGCCGAGGGGTCGCAGTCACAGCTCTCATCGTGACCGGTAGCCCTGTGGACGAAGACGGAATTCTTGCAGGGCGAGAACTCACGTCAACGGAGGTGCGAAGCGACTCCAGCCTTGTCGTCGTGTCCGAAGCGTTGGCACGATGGATTGGTCAGGGAACGGTCGACCGTGCGCTACATCGTCGCATTCGCTTGGGGGATCGGCTCTGGGAGATCGTTGGAGTCACCAAGTCTGGACCGCGGGACCTTCTCCGAGCACAGGTGCCTTTCTCCGTTATCGAGCACGCCATCGTTCCATCTCCGACTCCCCGGATCACCACGCTGGTCCTGGAAGCTGATCGCCTTGAGACAGTGGATAGCGTCGTCACCGAAGCGCACCAGTGGCTCGCAGCTCAGGATCCTCGTTGGTCCGACCTCGTGGACGTCACTTCAATGCAGGTTCGACTTCGCCAAGCCCAACTTGCTATTCGCATTTTCAAGTCGTTCATGGCTGCCATCGCCGCAATTTCACTCCTCGTGGGCGGCATTGGGATCATGAATATTCTCCTGGCGTCGGTCGCTGAACGAACTCGCGAAATCGGAATTCGCAAAGCCATTGGCGCACGCCGACGAGATATCATCTGGCAGTTCCTATCCGAATCTCTCGCGATTACAGTGACGGGAAGCGTGATCGGGATGTTGGCCGGACTGGGCATGAGCTTTCTGGCAACCGCCATCATGCGGGCCCGAACCGAGGCACCCATCTACTCCGGCCTCAGCCTAAGTACGGTCTTGATCGCCGGGGCCGGTGGGATACTCCTTGGCCTCCTCTTTGGAACGTACCCCGCCCGGCACGCCGCCAGCCTCGCCCCGGTCGACGCCATTCGCCATGAGTAGGCCCGGAGTGAATTGTGATCTAGGCCCCTGCCAGGAAGACCCCTTCGGACATATCATTGGGGGATGAAGTCGGACCTGCTACCCCTCGGACGCCGCTCCTTCCACCACCTCGGTCTCATCCTGGCGGTAGCGGCCGTGCTGGGTGCAAGCGGTTGCACTGAAAATGGGACCGGCCCCCGGGATGATCGGACCACCCTCTCGATTCAACCAGTGTACCCTTCATCGGTGGATTTTCGTGCCTTCCAGAACCTGGTTATCGATCGGGTCCACTTTCGGTTAGTTCGACCACCGCTCGAAATCCTCATCGATACGACAGTTGGTTTTCCTGCTGACTCCAATCGCATCGCGTTGCGGACGGCCGTCAAGCTGCTGGCCCAAACCGAACGGCTGGATGCCACCCTGGAACTCTTTCAAGGGAACGATCTGCTGTTTCATGGCACAGAGACGCTCCAAGTCTCCGAAGGCATCAACGTGTTCCCGGTCGCTGCTATCCCCGTCGAATACGTCGGTCCGGGAAAGGACATTACCTCGTTGGTGATCACCCCCCGCGATACGGTCCTCTTCTTGGGAGACACCTTTGCGTTCGATGTCATCGCTTCACGCAATGGGATCGTTGTGGGACCCCCGGTCTATCTGAGTTGGCGCTCGAGCAATCCCACCCTGGCTCCCGTTTCCCTCTTTGGGCAAGTGAAGGCACCCACGCAGCGGGGGGCGATCGAACTGCTGGTGACGACTCCTTCGGGCGCACGTGACTCCACCCGCATCTCTTTTTCACCTCCAGGGGTCTTGGTGCACGTCCTCAACGGCACCGGACAAACCGCCCAGGTTGGAGGGCCGTTACCGGAACCACTCTTGGTACAGGTCTTGGCCGCGGATGCGATCGGCGTCCCTGGGGTCCGGGTACAGTTCTTCCCACCATCCGGCGGAACGATCGACAGCCCCGTCGCGATCTCCGATGCCGGAGGTGTCGCCCGCACAACGGGAACGTTAGGGACCAGTGTCGGGGATCAGGTGTTCCGGGCGGAAGTCCCTGGCC
>JAJCZW010000106.1 GCA_029262155.1 Gemmatimonadota bacterium | reverse complement strand
CATCGAGGTAGATCGCAAAATCGAAATAGTCCGACACGAAGCTATGAAGCCTCGACCCATCGGACCCGCTTCCGGTTTGGAGCACGTTGAGCCCTTCGAGGATCAGTATGTCTGGTTGCCGGATTACTTGGGTCTCACCCTCAACGATGTCGTACTCGAGATGAGAATACACCGGCGCCTCGACCCTGCGGGACCCAGACTTGACTGCATCGAGGACCTGTAACAGCCGTTTCTGGTCGTAGCTTTCTGGAAACCCCTTGCGGCCCATCAATCCGCGGGCCTCGAGGATGGCATTGGGAAGCAAGAACCCGTCGGTGGTGATCAGTTCGACGTGGGGATGGTTGGGCCACCTGGCCAGTAAGGCTTGCAGAAGACGGGCGACGGTGCTCTTGCCGACGGCAACGCTTCCTGCAATACCGATGATGTAGGGTACTTTGGGTGTCTTCCGGCTGACAAAAGTTGCCGTCGCCTGGTAGAGCGCTTGTACTGCCGCTACATGAAGACTGAGGAGCCGGGAGAGTGGAAGGTAGATCGTCGTCACCTCACGCAACGAGAGCGCTTCGTTTACCCCGCGCACCTCGGCAAGGTCGGCACCGGTGAGTGTGAGTGGTGTGGCGGCTCGCAATCGACTCCATTGCCGTCGGCTGAAGCCGACAAAGGGCGTGATCTCCGCCTCTGCGGCAGTCGATCGTCGGTGGTGGTGTGGTGCTTTTCCGGAGGACACGTCCTGGGGCTCCCGTTGAGACCGCTGAATTGTAACCGAAGAGGGGCAGGCGCGTAGTGGGAAGGCAATCGGTTAGTATTCGCCCCGTGCCAACTTCGCGGGGCCACGCATGACGACAGATCAGCAGCAGCATGACGAGGCCACCGGGGAGGCACCCTACCCCTCCTCCCCGTATTCATGGTACGTCGTTGGCATTCTCACGGTCGCGTTTATCTCGTCGTTTATCGATCGACAAATACTCGGGTTGCTGGTCGCGCCGATCCGTCGGGATCTTGGAATCAGCGACACCGGGATGAGCCTCCTGATGGGTCTCTCCTTCGCTTTGTTTTACACGGTACTCGGGTTCCCCATCGGGTGGCTTGCCGATCGCTGGAGTCGGCGCGGGATCATCGGGATTGCCATCGCTGCCTGGAGTGTGATGACTGCGGCTGGAGGACTCGCGAAGAGTTATGGCCAGCTCTTTCTCACTCGGATCGGCGTCGGTGTTGGTGAAGCGGGGTTGTCCCCGCCCGCGTATTCGCTGATTGCAGATTACTTCCCGCGCGACCGGCTTGCCACGGCGATCAGTGTGTACTCCATGGGGATCTACATTGGGGCCGGATTGGCGAACGTGGTGGGAGGAGCGGTCGTTGGGCTCGTGAGTGGCGAGGCGATGTGGACGGTACCTCTCGTCGGACAGGTGCGTCCGTGGCAGGTCGTCTTCTTCGCGATCGGTACGCCAGGCCTCCTCCTCGCTCTGCTGACACTGACCATCAAGGAGCCGGTGCGTCGGGGTGTGCCAACGGCACGATCGGCGGCATCGATCGGGACGGTCTTCCGGTATCTCAACGCCAACCGGAGCACCGTCTTTCGGCACCACGGCGGACTCGCCCTCATCGCCCTCGCCAACTATGGTCTTGCCGCTTGGGCCCCGACCTTCTTGGTCCGCACCTATGATTGGCCCATCTCGCGGGCCGGAATTTCGCTCGGGAGCATCACGGCCATCGTCGGTCCGATGGGGATCGTGTTTGGTGGCTGGTATGCCGACCGGCTCCTTGCCGCCGGGCGAACCGATGCCAAACTTAGGGTGGCCGCCTGGGCTGCCGTGGGTCTCTTGGTAACCGATATCCTGTTTCCTCTGATGCCAACCGCTACTGGGGCCCTCGTGTTGTTCGTCCCCCTCAGCTTTTTCGCCGCCGCCCCATTTGGGGTTGGGGCGGCCGCGGTCCAGGAGTTGTTACCGAACCAGATGCGAGCCCAGGGGTCGGCTCTGTACCTCTTCGCGCTCGCCGCGATCGGTGTCGGATTGGGCCCGACCGTGGTGGCGGTGCTGACGGATTACGTCTTTGGAGCCGATTCCGCCCTTCGGTACTCGCTTGCCATCGCCTCATCAGGTGCAATGCTCGGGGCTGTGGCCCTGCTCTGGACCGGACTCGGCCCGTACAGGGCCAGCTTGGTTTTTCGCTCCAAATGGCAGAGCCCGATCTGAGCCTACCAGCGGGGCGTTGCGCGCGTGGTTCCTTCGGCGCACCTTGAAAAGATCCCCGATGTTTCCAACGCCGCTCCCAGCGGAGGTTTCCGATGGATCTGTCTCGTCGTTCGTTTGTGCGCGCGCTCGGTGTCGGCGGCGTCGCTGTCATGGTTCCGGAGGTCGTATCGGCGCGCGGTCGGGAGGGTGGGGTCCCCCTCAACGGCCCCACATCGGTTGTCGGCCCTATCCGACTGAACAGCAATGAGAATCCGTTGGGACCTTCCCAAGAATCTCTTCATGCGATCCAGAGGGCCTTTGGGAGCGCGTCGCGGTACCCACGGAAAGAAGAATCCGACCTTCGAGAAGCCCTGGCGGAGCATCTATCGACCCACCCGGATCGGATCGTTCTGGGCTGTGGATCGACTGAGATCCTGACGACGGCTGTCACCGGGCATACCACGGTTGACCGGCACCTCGTAACGGCGTCGCCTACATTTGAAACCGCTGAGGGAACGGCGGTTGACCTCGGCCACCCAGTGCGGAGCGTTCCAGTGACTCCGACGCTCCACCTCGATTTAGATGCGATGGCAGCGGCGGCTACCGGTGCCGGCCTTGTGTTCCTGTGCAATCCGAACAACCCGACCGCAACGGTGCATGGTGCCTCTACGATCGAGAACTTTGTTGATCGGGTGCATCGACGCTCACCTGAAACGGTCATCCTGATTGACGAAGCCTATCATGACTATGTCTCCGATTCGTCCTATCGGACCGCGATGCCCCTGGCGCGTTCGCGCCCCAACGTGATCGTTTCGCGAACCTTCTCGAAGGCACATGGCATGGCGGGGATGCGTATCGGCTATGCGGTGGGTGATCCAAAGACCCTGGCCCCGCTCAAGGCCAACCGATTGCAACTTTCAGTGAATATGTTGGCTCTTGCCGGAGCGCGTGCCGCCTTTGGCCAGGCTGGCCATCTCGAAGAGGAGCGTGCCCGCAATCAGGAGGCGCGTCGGTACACCCGTTCAGCACTGGCCCGTATGGGATTTCCTTCGGGTGAGTCGGATGCCAACTTCATCATGGTGGACATCGGGCGAGATTCGCGTGGGTTCCAGGAAGCGTGTCGTCGGCATGATGTTTGGGTTGGCCGCCCGTTCCCGCCGCTCACCACCCATGCCCGGATTTCAATTGGGACGATGGAGGAGATGCGGCGGGCGACGGCCGTCTTCGAACTGGTGCTCAGTTCGGCACGTTAATCGTCAGGACGATCCGGTCCCCAGGATTGACCACACCGGCATTCCTTGTCGCAGGTGGGGCCGGTCCACCGATGGGGTCGGCCAGGAAGCTCAGCGATGACTGATCCCAGAGGTACTTTTGGGGGATGGTGAATTCAGTCCGCTGATGGCCGGGTGCGATGCCGAGCCGGGCCTTGAGTCCTGATCGGACGATGAACACGGTCCGGTCAAGGAACCCGTTGTTCTCAACGACGAGAAGCGCCGGTACCATTTCTGGTCGGGGCCCCTCGGTTCTTGGCTTGGCGCAACCGACTACGGCCACGACGCCAAGACCGACAAGCATGTGAGACAGTCTCATAGACCCTCCACGTAGGTTGGCAACGAGCCCCCGCTATGATAAAAGACGATGCCGCACCGCGGCGGCCACACACTCCGGATGGGCCGAATCTACCGACCCTGGAAGCCCTTCAGAAGGCGTGGGCTCAGCTCCAGCCGGCTATCCGCAAGACGCCGGTCCAACCATGGTCCGATCCGCGCCTGACGCCACTTGCCCCGGTCGGAGCCACCCTCTCGCTCAAACTCGAACTCTTCCAGGTCACCGGCACCTTTAAGGCGCGTGGCGCGTTGTCTGTGGTTCGGTCACTATCAAGGGACCAGATGCGGCGAGGCGTGACGGCCGTAAGCGCCGGGAATCATGCCGTGGCGGTGTCCTTCGCCAGTTCGGTTGTCGGGACCGATGCCGTTGTTGTGATGCCCAAGAGTGCCAATCCGGCTCGGGTGGATTTGTGTCGGATGTACGGGGCAACGGTCCGATTGATGGACGATGTGCGGGCAGCGTTCGATGAGGTGGCACGCCTTGAAGCGGAAGAGGGTCGCGCCTTTGTCCATCCGTTCGATAGTGAGCCGACCATACTCGGCACCGGGACCCTCGGGTTGGAATGGATCGACCAGGTTCCCGATCTCGACGCCGTGGTGGTTCCCATCGGGGGAGGTGGGCTAATGGCAGGGGTGTCTGCCGCGGTCAAGCAGATACGGCCCGACTGTGTGGTCTACGGGGTGGAGCCGGAGGGGGCGGATGTGATGCGACGGAGTTTCGAGACTGGTGCGCCGGTCCAGGCAGGTGAGGGGACAACGATCGCCGATAGCCTCGCGCCACCATTCACCCTCCCTTACAGCTTTGGTATCTGCCACCAGTGTGTGGATCGGATCGTCACCGTGAGCGATGACGACCTCTGCAAGTCGCTCTACCTGCTCTTTCAGTCTGCGAAACTTGCCGTGGAACCCGCCGGTGCCGCCGCCACCGCAGGGGTGTTGGGGCCGCTACGGGACGAGTTGGCTGGTCAGAAGATCGGGGTGCTTGTCTGCGGGGCGAACATCGATCCGACCACCTATCTGACCTACCTCCGGCGGGGCGAGGACCTTGCCAGTCGTGGCATCGAACCGTAGTCCCAGTATCTTCACTCCATGCGTCTGTTCCCCCGATCTGCAGGTACACTACTCGGTGCGCTGACCGCCTGTTCCAGCAGCATCGCGCCGATCCCAACACCCGATCTTCCCCTCGCCGTTACCAATAATGCGGTGGCCATCGACACGAGCGTTCATCCCGCTGTGATCTACAGCACCCTCGGTATCGACAGTACCCTGCAGTGGTCAGGGATTACCACCCGTGCCTTTCGGTTGACGTTGGGGAACGATCGATGGGAGGAGTTGCCTCGGGTGCCCGGTGCGGTGGGTCGCATCGCGGCGACCGCTCAAGTCGTTGGCGGGCAGTTCATCCTGATCGGCGGTTACACGGTTGATTCGGCCGGGGTCGAAGTCTCGGTGCCTGACGTGAATATCTACGATGCAGACCGAGGAGAGTGGGTGCCGGGAGCCCCGATGCCGGTCCCGGTCGATGATGCGGTGAGTGGGGTCTGGCGCGATTCACTGATCTATCTCGTCTCGGGTTGGCACGATACCGACAACGTCACCGCAGTTCAGGTCTACGATCCGACGGCCGACCAGTGGCTCCAAGCGACCCCGACGCCGGGGCCTGGCGTCTTCGGCCACACCGGTGGTGTCGTGGGCGACGAAATCGTCTACATCGACGGGGTAACCCGGAATCCCGACCGACCTCGTTTTCGGTTGATCAAACAGACGTGGAGAGGTCGGATCGATCCGGCCACCCCGCTTGAGATTCGATGGGATAGTCTCGCTCCCCCTCACGGTCCGGCGCGCTACCGAGCGGCTGCGGGGATTTGTGGTGCCGATCTGGTGTTCGTTGGTGGGACCGACAATCCCTACAATTACAACGGGATCGGGTATGACGGGCGGTCGAGTGAACCGATCCTTGGTGGTTTCACGTATCGAAGAGAAGGGGATGCTTGGTTGGCGTCCCCTGCTGCACCGCTGGGCACCATGGATCATCGAGGACTCATCGTGTCACCTCAAGGAACCTGGATCATCGGAGGGATGCGATCGGGGCAGCGGGTGGCTTCCACGATGGTGCCTGTGCCGTGGTCTCCCTGTTGACGCATCGTACTCACTCTTTCTGATCAGGACACTTTCATGTTGATGCCGCTCTTGTCTCTGCTGGTTGCAACCGCCGTACAAGGTGCCACCGCGACACCAGATCCTATTCGATACGATGTGCGCTTTCCCAATCGGGTGCACCACGAAGCCGAGATCAGCGTGACGTGGACCAATGTTCCTTCCGGCGTGCTCGCAGCACGGATGAGCCGGAGTAGTCCCGGGCGTTATGCTCTGCATGAGTTTGCCAAGAACCTCTATTCCGTTCGGGCTGAGGATGGCGCGGGCCGTTCCTTGGCGATTGAACAGGCGTCCCCGTACCAATGGAATGTGTCGGGACACGATGGCACGGTCCGGATGCATTACACTCTCTTCGCCGATCGCGCCGGAGGCACCTATAGCGGGATCGATCTGACCCACGCCCATCTGAATATGCCGGCCACCTTCATGTGGGCTCGCGGGCTGGATGCCCATCCGATCGAGGTCGCCTTTCACGATATTCCGAATGATTGGCACGTCTTCACCCAGCTCCAGCCTACCGACGATCCGACTCGGTGGCGGGCCAGGGACTTACAGTATTTCATGGACTCGCCAACCGAAGTCGGACCGGGCGTTCTCCGCTCCTGGACGGTGTCGTCACCCACCGGGCCCGCGACCATCCGTCTTGCGATCCACCACGCCGGTACCGATGCAGAAGTCGACAGGTATGTGGGGATGATTCAGGCGGTGATGGCCCAACATCTCGGGGTCTACGGTGAGTATCCTGCCTTCGACTACGGGACCTACACCTTTCTGGCCGACTATCTGCCCCATGTCTCTGGCGATGGGATGGAACATCGGAACAGCACGATCGTCAGCTCGACCGGATCGCTTGCTGCAAGCGCGTTGGGGCTGTTAGGGACCGTCTCCCACGAGTTTTTTCACGCCTGGAATGTGGAGCGGATCCGACCCGCGGGAATAGAGCCGTTCGACTTCGAAGCAGCTAACATGAGCGGTGAACTCTGGTTAGCCGAAGGGTTCACCAGTTACTACGGTCCCCTGGGTATTCGCCGAGCCGGGCTGACCGATGATGCGCGATATGCGCGTGGGATCTCAGGGGGTGTGAATGCGCTTACCAACGCACCCGGTCGCCACTTCTTTTCTCCTCGTGGAATGAGCATGCAGGCGCCGTTCGTCGACGCGGCACAATCGATCGATCCACAAAACAAATCCAATACGTTTATCTCCTACTACACCTACGGTGCCGCTCTGGGCCTTGCCCTTGATCTCACGCTTCGGGGTCGACCGGGCGGCATCACCCTCGATGATTTCATGGGGACGATGTGGCGTACCCACGGGAAGACGGAACGGCCCTACTCGATCGATGATGTGGAACAGGCCTTGGCCAGCACCACCGGCGACGCCGCGTTTGCGAAGGAGTGGATCGACACCTTCGTACGGGGACAGGCTCTCCCCGACTATCCGGCGCTGCTCGACCAAGCGGGCCTCATAGTACGCCTCAGAACCGCGAACGCTCCGTGGATCGGTGATACCCGGTTCCGTGCTGGCGCCGAGGGAGTCACGCTCAGTGGGCCAACGCTGATCGGGTCGCCGCTCTACCAAGCCGGTCTCGATCGCGGCGATGTGATTCTCTCGATCGATGGGCAGGCGGTCACGTCGCCCGAGGCCATTGCGCGGATCGTCGGCACCACTCAACCGGGGCAAACCCTCGGGATCACCTGGCGGTCGCGAGGGGTAGAACTGAGCGGATCAATCGAGGTCCAGGCGAATCCGAGAGTCGAAGTGGTAACCACCGAGTCGGCTGGTGGCCAACTGACCGAAGCGCAGCGGGCTTTCCGCTCGGCATGGCTGGGGAGTAAGGCACCGAATGGTGGATGAACTTACCCAGCAACCGTTTCTCGATTACGCGAGCCGGGACGCCCAGGCCTATCAGCGATATCGTCCTCATTACCCGAGGGCGCTCTTTGATCTGCTTGGGGCGCAGCTTCAACGTAGGGGCCAGGGCTGGGATGCGGGTACCGGGAATGGGCAAGTGGCGGTTGCGGTGGCCGCTGTGGTAGCCCGGGTCTGGGCGACGGATGAGAGCGGGGCGCAGATCGCTTTGGCAACGCCGCATCCACGAGTAACCTATCAGAGAAACCCGGCGGGCCAGAGTGGTCTGCCATCCGCGTCGGTCGATCTGGTGACCGTGGGTCAGGCGCTCCATTGGTTCGACCTGCCGACCTTCTACGCCGAAGCGGATCGGGTGCTTCGGCCAGGTGGTGTCCTCGCCGTGTGGTGTTACTGTCGCTGCCAGATCACCCCCGCCGTCGACCGACTGGTGGAGCATCTGTATGCAGAGACGCTTGAGCCGTATTGGGCTCCCGGGCGTCGTGCGGTGGAGGATGGGTATGCGGGGTTGTCCTTCCCCTATGTTACGATACCAGTCGATGCGCTCGAAATGGAGGTGGAGTGGGGAGTCCAAGAATTGATCGGATATCTGGGGACGTGGTCGGCGGTACGAAAGTATCGGACGGCTCAGGGAGAGGATCCGGTCGACTCACTGCGCGAAGCTTTGCTCGACGCGTGGGGCTCGGTGTCCCGCCGGTCGGTCACGTGGCCCCTGATGGTGAAGCTCGGTCGGAAGCCTGAAACGCTCCGGAAGGCAGATACGTAGATTCAGAGAGACGAGTACAGGCTCGGCTCCCATTCAACTACCCGATCATTGAGATGAGGTGACTATCGTGCGTGAACGCCTGTCTGGAGCGCTAGCTCTCGCCGCCGTGTTGGCTGGCGGTCCCGTGGCTGTGGCCCAGGAATCGCCGCTGGCGTTTGTGGGAGTGACGATCGTGCCGATGGATCAGGAGCGCCTCCTGGCCGATTACACCGTCGTGATCGAGGGTGGGCGCATCGTCCAGATGGGACCCCGGGCCCGGGTATCGGTGCCTGCGAACGCCAGACAGGTCGACGGCGCTGGAAAGTTTCTCATGCCCGGTCTTGCCGAGATGCATGCCCACCTCCCGCCGGGCCCAGCGTTCTCCGACGCGGCGATGGAACGCGTCCTCGCGCTTTACGCCCTCCATGGCGTTACCACTGTTCGCGGAATGCTCGGCGATCCACGTCACCTTCCCTATCGCGACCGGGTGGGAAAGGGGACTCTCCTGAGCCCGTGGATCTGGACCACCGGTCCTTCGCTCAACGGGAACTCGGTGCCAATGGTGGCCGATGCAATCAAGGCGGTGACCGATCAGAAGTCTGCGGGGTACGATTTACTTAAGATCCATCCTGGGATCCAACGCGAGGTATTCGACTCCCTGGCGGCTACCGCCCATCGGGTCGGTATCCCGTTCGCCGGACATGTCCCCCTCGACGTCGGTGTACGCCGCGCAATCGCCCTGCGCTATGATACCATCGACCACCTCGACGGGTATGTGGAAGGTCTCGTGGGCGAGGGGTCGCCCCTGACGGGTGCTCAGAGCCAGTGGTTTGGGTTGAACCTGACGCCCTATCTCGATATGACCGCATTGGACGCTCTGGTACAGGCCACGAAGGATGCTGGCATATGGATGGTGCCGACGCAGTCGCTCTTCGAGAACATGGCCGATAACGAACCGGTGAGTACCATGCGGAGCCGGCCGGAGTTGGCGTATGTCGCGCAAGCGGAGGTCGACCGGTGGGAGCGCCAAACCAATCAGGTGCGCGGCATGGTTGGGCCCGAGGTCAATGCTCGGTTTCTCCAGGCTCGGCGCACCATTCTTCGCTCGCTGCATCAGGCGGGAGTCCGGTTTCTCCTTGGGTCGGATGCCCCACAAATCTGGAACGTCCCTGGCTATTCGGTCCGGCGGGAACTCGACGCCCTGGTCCTTGCCGGGTTGACCCCGTACCAGGCGCTGGAGACCGGGACCCGGAACGTCGCATCCTACCTCCACATCGATGCAGTGGCCGGAACCGTCGCCGTGGGGAAGCGCGCCGACCTCATTCTCCTCGAAGGTAATCCGCTCGCCGACATCGCCAACGTTGGGCGGCAAGCGGGCGTAGTAGTCCATGGAGTCTGGTATCCCAAGAAAGAAGTTGCCAAACGATTAACAACTCTTCATCTCCAATGATCCACTAGCGAATAGGAGTAGACGGCCATGCGTATGCAGCGATCGTGGTTTATCGGTCTTGCCCTCTTGACGATCGGCGGGACTCCCCTCATGGCCCAGTCGATGGTGCAAGAACGGGTCGATCTGGATATTGTCGCCAAGATTCGAGCTGAGGGACTCGAACATTCTCAGGTTGAACAGATCGTGCGGACGATGACGGAGGTGTTCGGCCCCCGTCTCACCAATAGTCCAGCCAATCGCAATGCCAATGCATGGGCGGCCAAGACCCTGGGTGAGTGGGGTCTCAGGAACGCGCAGGTGGAGCCATGGGATCAACCGTTTGGACGCGGTTGGGAACGAAGTAGGGTTGCCGTCCGTGTGCTTGACCCGGTGCCATCCCTCGTTATCGCCGATGTCCAGGCCTGGAGCGGAAGTACCAATGGGACCGTCTCCTGTCCGGTCGTGGTCGTCGAGGTCGAGGATACGACCGATCTGGCGCAGTACAAGGGCAAGCTCAAGGGTGCCTGTGTGTTCCAAGGGGCGCCCGCCTCCGCCGCACCGGAACTCGATGCGCCTCCCGGTCGGTCAACGCTCGATTTTCTCCTTCGTCCACCGGAGGCGCGCCAGGGTGGCGTCGACCAGAGTCGGATTGCCGCACTACGGGCACGCTTTGCCCGTCGCCGGGTGATGCTCCGAGCAGTGAACGCCCTGCTCCAGCAAGAGGGGCCGGTCGCCACGATCCAGCCGTCTCGATGGAGCTACAACATTCTGCTCACCGGTAGCCATCCTGACGGCAACACTGCCAGAGATAGTGTCTACAATCCGACACCCGCGATCGTCATCGGGAAGGAACAGTACGGTCAGATCTATCGCAATGTGAAAGCGGGAATCCCGACGCGCCTTGAGGTGAATGTCCAGACCAGGTTCATCGATGGCAATCGTCTGGGCGAGAACGTCATGGCGGAAATTCCTGGCACCGACAAAGCGGATGAAGTGGTGATGTTGGGTGCGCACTACGATAGCTGGCATTCAGGTACCGGAGCTACGGATAACGCCGCCGGGTCGGCGGTGATGATGGAGGCGATCCGGATTTTGAAAACCTTGAACCTCCCCATGCGACGTACCGTACGGATTGGACTCTGGAGTGGGGAAGAACAGGGGCTGATCGGCTCCCGCGCATGGGTCCGTATGCATGCCAAAGAACTCCCCAACATCTCGGCGTATGTGAATGTCGACAACGGGACCGGCAAGCTTCGGGGGATCTGGGATCAGATGAACGAGCGAGCGATTCCAATCTTCGAACAGATTCTCTTTCCCTTCCGCGATCAAGGGGTGATCGCGGTCCGGCACGGGAACACCGGCGGCACCGACCATCTCTCGTTCGATGCGGTGGGGGTGCCGGGCTTCAACTTCATCCAGGACCCGATCGAATACGGGACCCGGACCCATCACTCCAACATCGACACCTTTGACCACCTGCTGATCGACGACCTGAAGCAGGCAGCGACGGTGGTGGCGTGGACGGTGTATCACCTGGCCAACCGGGACGACATGATGCCGCGGAAGGTACGGCCAACGCCGTAACAACAGCGATACACCCAACGCAAGATCAAGTCGGGGGAGTCGATGACTCCCTCGCCTCGTTTCTCATCAGGTTACGGCTATACTATCGTTGACATACGTGTTGTAATTGCCGCCACCGGTGAGAGGGGATGGTTGTCATGCGAACACTGGATCTGTTGTTGCTAGCGCTCGGAGTGGGAATCCTGAGTTGTAGTGGGTCAGACGGCACAGGGTTGACCATGGACGACCCACGCTCGATGACCGCCATCGATTCCCTCGGAGACACCGTCGTGGCGATCACAACAGGCGACGTACCCGCTGCCTTCGAACACCGCCTGGTGGAAGAGCTCCGGATTGCGCCGGCCATCGACGATACCTCCCTCTTCACCAGATTGTTCGAATTCGATGTGGACGCGGCTGGTCGTATCTGGGCGTATGACCTGTCGAGCAATAGCATCTTCGTATTCGGCGCTGACGGATCCCTGGTCCGGCGTGTCGGCCGGGAAGGCGGCGGCCCCGGGGAGTTTCGATCGAATGGTGGGATGGTCATCCAGGGTGACGGCGGCCTTGCCGTGTGGGATTCCCAGAATGGTCGGATCTCATTCTTCGACTCCATCGGTGTCTTTCTGACCAGTTGGGTAACGCCCACCAACTACGCCACATCTCGGGCCCTGGTGACAGACAAGACTGGTACGCTGTATCTCCGGCGACCGATTGCTGACCCGGTCGAGGGTGAGGTGATCGGCCGGATCGGCCTGGTGCGGCTTGGAGCCGATGGTCGTTTCGTTGATTCCCTCGCTCCACCGCTAGTGAATCTGGAACGGTCAACCTACACCGCTACACGAAAGACCAATGGTGGGCGCTCCAGCAGCTCCATGGTGCCCCCGTTTGCCGCGCGCGCTTTTGGGACCTGGCATCCGGAGGGATACTTCGTGGTGGCCAACGGGGAGACCTTCGATATCACCTTGGCACGTCAGACCAAGAAACCGTTGATCGTCCGGAGGAAGACGGCGTCGATTGCCGTCGACCCCGCCCAGCGCGCAGAGGAACGGGAACGCGTACTCTTTCAGATGCGGCGGACAGACCCGGAGTGGAGTTGGGATGGACCACCTATTCCCGAAGCCAAGGCGCCGCTTCAGGGGTTATTTGTCGCCAGAGATGGAATGCTCTGGGCCCGCGTTGCGACGGCATCCACTCGGATCCCGGAGGAGGAACTTGACCCTCCTCGAGTACCAGGCCTCCCGGTGAGGCATTTTCGGTCCTCAACGCTCTACGAGCTCTTCGATGCGGAAGGGCGGTTCCGGGGGCGTGTACCCTTCGAGCAAGGGGGATCCATGATGGCGGCGGAGGAGAATCTGGTGTGGGTGCTGGAGGGCGATGCGGATGGACTCCCGGCCATTGTCCGGTACCGGTTGGACCCACCGCTCAAGCAGTAGGGATAGGGAAGGGGGCACAGTACGCTGTGCCCCCCGCCGGCCCTTGGGTGGCCCAGGCTATCGCGGCAGCCGCTCCGGCATATCGGCCACCACATACGCCATTACCGCCATCATCGCCACATTCATCGCCACATGTTCCGGATCCAGCTTGTCCACGGTGTCGGCATCCGAGTGGTGGAACCAGAAATACCGTGTTCCATCGACCTGGTGCCCCATCCCGGGCACCCCCCGCTGCATGATCGGGCCGATATCAGCCCCGCCGCCGTTCGGGCCGATCTGGTCGGCTTCGATGCGGGTGAGGAAGGTTGCGATCTGGGTCACCACCGCACGGGCCGCATCGGATCCCCGAAAGCCAAACCCCTCCGGTTTGAACACCCCGCCATCCGATTCGATGGCCAAGATATGATCGTCGAGTTCCGCAGCATGCGCATCGCGATAGGCCTGACCCCCTCGCCCACCATTCTCCTCGTTGGTCCAGCCGACCACCCGAATGGTGCGACGGGGCCGGAGCCCGAGTTCTTTGAGTAGACGCACCGCTTCCCACGCGATCACGACACCGCCGGCGTCATCCATCGCCCCGCGGCCAACGTCCCACGAATCGATGTGGCCACCCATGACCACGATCTCCTCGGGGTGCTCGGTCCCTTGCAACTCCCCGATCACGTTTCTTGACGGGGCATCCGGAAGCATCTCCGCCTCCATCCTCAGGCGAACCACAACCTTCTGCCTCCGATCCTGCATTCGGTGCAGCATCGCCGCATCTTCGGTCGAGATCGCTGCGGCCGGGATCTGGACGACGCTGGTGTCGTACCGGAGGGCACCGGTATGGGGCGTCCGCATCGAATACGACCCAACCGTGCGGAGCAGCATGCCAATGGCGCCCACTCTGGCAGCGGCCGTCGGTCCGGTCGCCCGATACTGGACCGTCTGTCCGTAGCTCACGAACGGTGCATCGAAGAGCACGATCTTTCCCTTCGCTTCACTGGCTCTCCGCTCAAGCTCATCAAAGGTAGAGACCACCAACACCTCGGCGGTTATTCCTTCCGGAGGGGTGCCAACACTGTTGCCGAGCCCCAGCATCGGCAGGTTCGCGACGCGCGGCTCAAGCAGCATAACCGATTCTTCACCCCGTACCCAGTGGGGCACCATCACCGGTTCACCGCGAACATTTTCCAAGCCTTCCGCGTGCATCCGGGCGATGGTCCAGTCGATGGCCTGCTCCAACGCCACCGACCCGCTCAGGCGATGCCCGAAGGTCTCGGTGAGTTCGGCCAGCTTATGCCACGCGGCGCTATCCGCCAACGCCCGATCGATGATGCGGTTGGCAGTGGTGGCATACTGTTGTTGGATCGGTGTCTGTGCGGTGAGTGTTGTGAGCGGGATAAGGGCGCAGAGGAGAGTGCAGGCGAAGCGACGAGAACGAGACATGGCGGACGATCCGTGATGAGGTGGAGGGAGGCAGTGCGAGCGAAAGGTAGACCCCTGGGTGGGTGCGCGAGAGTGGACTCATGCGAAAGATGTCACAAGCGCGATCCGTCTCCAACTGCTACAGGCTTCCCAGGACGCCGAGTAGGTCTTGGAGCACCCACCAGACGGCGACGGTCACCAAGGCGCCGGGGATGACATACCGAATCCAGAGGAGCAGAAGTCGATGGCGGCGCTCGGGGGGTGTACCGCTGGCGAGTGCGTCGAGGGCCCGGCCTCGAGAAAGGCACCATCCGACGGTCACGGCGACTAGGATGGCCCCGAGTGTCTGCATCCCTGACCCAAAGGTGAGGTCCCACGGGATGAAGATGGCCAAGTTGAGCATCGGGGGGATGGCAGCGAGAAAGACGATGCCGATCAGAATCCATACAGCTTTCCGTCGGGTCAGCCCGGTGTTGTCCGTCAGACCGGCGACAAGGACCTCCAACGCAGCAACAGCAGAAAGATAGGCGGCCCCAAAAAGCGCTAAGAAAAAGAGGGGGCCGAGGAGGTTCCCACCCGGCATGGCGGCAAAGATTTGTGGGACGGTGGCAAAGAGAAGGCCAGGTCCGCTTCCGACCTCCAGGCCATAGGCCATTGCTGCCGGCAGGATGGCGAGCCCGGCAAGTAGGCCGGCGAGGGTATCGCCGAGCGCGGTGGAGCCGGCGGTACGCCCAAGCGGTGCCTTGGCATCGAGGTACGAGCCGTAGGACACCATGAACGTCCCGCCGAGCGACATCGAGAAGACCGCTTGGCCCAGGGCAGCGACCATCACCTGAGGGGTCAGGTCGGTCGGGTCGAACCGAAGGTACCAAGACAACCCTTGCTGGATGTTGTCGAGGGTGAGGGTCCGGATGACCAGGAGGATCAACGTTCCGAAAAGGAGTGGAATAAGGACTCGGCTGGCGCGCTCGATGCCCGCGCGGAGGCCCCGGACCAAGACAAATCCGCACGCGCCCAGGACGGTGGCGGTGGCGCCCAATTGGAGACCGAGGGAGGTTGGATCGATTCCATGTTCAGGTGGAAGAATCCGGCTGGGGTCGACCGAGGCGCCGAATCCCTGTACCGCCGATCCCACAGCGTACACCAACACCCAGCCGACGACGTTGGCGTAATAGGCAGTTGCCGCGACGACCACGCCAAAGAGTCCCCACCCGATCCACCGGCCTCCTGGCAGTCCTCCTCGGGCAAAGGCACCGACCGTTCCCCGCCGGGTCGCTCTTCCGAGGCTCCACTCCGCCATCAAGGCGGGGACGCCGATCAGCGCAACCCAGAAGATGTACACGCCAACGAATGCCGCACCGCCGAAGCGACCCACCATGTAGGGAAAGCGCCAGACATTCCCTAGCCCAACCGCCACACCGATCATCGTCATGAGGAGGCCGAACTGGGTGGCGAACGTCTCCCGCGATCCTCCTGGTTCGGTCACGCGGTGTGCCCAGCGTGAACGTGTCCTGCCAGCAGGTCGAGCGCGTGGTCGATGTCGGATACTTCGGAGAAGAAGTGCGGCGCGAAACGAATCACCGGGCCGCGGGCAGATGCAAGAACGCCGTCGGCCCGCAGTTGCTGCTCCACCGCTCTGGCATCCGGCACGACGAACGCGGTGGTCGGAGCCCGTGCCGCTCCCGGGAGATCGACATGCGGTACCAACCCTCGCTGGCGTCCCTGGGCCTGGGTGTAGTCTGCCAGGTGTGTCGTCCAATCGCTGATCGCTTCAACGCCGACCTCCAGGATGGCCTCGATACCGGCGCGACAGATGGCGGCGTTAATGATGGGAGGGGTCCCACCGTCAAATCGGCGGGTGGCCGGTGCCCAGTCGAGCGTACGGGGGTCGAAAGCAAATGGGTTCTGTCGGCCAAACCATCCTGTCACCGCCGGTTGTAGTCCTTCAGCCACGGCGGGAGCAAGATAGAGAAAGGCGATCCCTGCGGCGCCCATCAGGTATTTGAGACAGCCGGCGGCAAGCGCGTCGACCGGGGTCGCGTTGACATCGATCGACCGGACCCCTGCGGTTTGGTAGGTGTCGGTATACAACAGTGCGCCGGCGGCTCGGGTGAGCTTCCCGATCTCGTCGAGATCTTGGAGGGCTCCGTTCAGGTAGTAGCCGTGGCAGGCGGAAACGACGGCGGTCCGCTCGTCGATAGCCGCGGCATAGTCGTCGAGCCGGATCTGTCCGTCCGACAGCGGAAGCCACACGAGTTCGGCCCCGCGATCTTCCTGCGCCAGCCAGACGTGCGCCACCGTCGGGAACTCGGCTTCACTGAGTACGACCCGCCGGCGCGGGCCCGAAAAGTCTATGGCGCTTGCCAAGCGGCTGGTGGCATCCGATACCGAGCCGGTCACCGCGACGGCATCGGGAGAAGCTCCAATCAACCGGGCGAATGCTGCACGGGCCTGCTCCACCTCACCGATCCAGCCCTCCCAATCCATTCCGTGTTGGTCCCAGCCTTGGAGGTAGGCTTGGGCGGCGCGGTTGACGGAATCGAGGAGAGGCCCCTGGGAACAGTTGTTGAGTGGAATGGTGCTGCGGAGGAGCGGGATGCGCTTGCGCCACGAGGTGATGTCATAACCTGGCTTGGTCACTCGAGACCCCTCTGCCCATGAGAATGCCCCAGCCCGGGGCGTTAGATGAATACCCGAGGCTGGGGGCAGAGGGAAGGCCGGATGCTAACTCCCGTAGAAGAAGCGCTCCCGAACGATCTTGTCATCCTTCCACTCTTGAACCGCGACTTGGTTGTACTTCCGGACCCCCCAATCGGCGTGGGTGTAGTCCATCGACCACTGCACCATGGAGGTGTTGTCTCCGAAGGCGACCCCCTCGACCGCAGCGCCACGGAAATCGGTGATCTTCGAGAAGAACTCCTCTTCACGTTGCCGGTTGGCGGCCTTCCCGACCGTTTCCGGACCGTCGTTCTCTTGCATGACGACGTCGTCGGCGTAGAACCGGTCGAACGCTTCCAAGGCTTTGCCATCGAGAACCAACTGATTGAGCTGGGCGACTGATTCCTGGATACTCATCTGACGATACTCCTAAAGAAGGGAACGAATGATGTAAACGACACGGCTATAGATTACATATAAATACATGATATGTCAAGTATTGTCTCTAACCCCCCACCTATCGGTCCCAGATCCCTCCCACCGCGGTTCGCGTCACCACACTGGGATCGGCCCCAAACACGATCGAATCCAGCAGTGTGTCAGGATCGGCACCCGCCAGGATCGGAGCTGCCATATCAACCACCGCAAAGTCGGCCCAGAGGCCAGGCCGGATCTCGCCCGACGCGACACCGAGCGATCGAGCGCCACCTTGGGTAGCGATCCGGAGGAGGCGCCGTGCGACGGTGCCGTCTTCATCCCGGAAGATCCCACGGCGCTCGGCCTTGAGGCGTTGAGCGTATTCCAACCCCCGCATCTCCTCCATCATTGCGATCCGGGCATTCGAGTCGGTCCCGAGACAAAGCTCGACGCCCCGAAGGGTGGTCGAGATCTCTCCGAGCGGTGGAATCCCATCGCCGAGATTGGCTTCGGTGAGTGGGCAAAGGGAGACCGATCCTCCCCGGTCGATAAAGGCGGTGAGTTCCGTGGGGTCTGTATGGGTACAGTGGACGGCGGTGACATTCTCCATCGTCGACAGACGATCGAGGAGGAGGGTCATGGGGCGTTGGTCGTACGCATCTAGACAGTCGGCGACTTCCTGTACCTGTTCCTCGAGGTGGATATGAAAGGGTCGGCCCCGTCGAACCGATTCAGCATGGAGTTGCTCGACCTCATCGGGCGGGACCGCGCGAAGACTGTGGGCGGCAATGCCGAGCGACTCGCGAGTGGGATCGAGTGTGAGTTCGAGTCGGTCGACCTGAGACCAATAGCCCTCCAAACTGGTACTGAGAAATCGGCGCTGTCCTCCGGTGGCCGGAAGTCCACATCCCCCTGTCCGGTAATAGGTCTGGAGCAAAGCGATGCGGATCCCGACCGCCCGTGCCGCATCGAGGACGACGGTATCAAAGACGAACCGATCTTCATCCGATAGATGGTGCAGGTAATGGAACTCTCCAACCGTGGTGATCCCGGTGGATCGCATCTCCTGAAACGCCTGCACTGAGAGATCGAAGAGACTTTTGGCATCGAGACGGTTGACGAGAGCGTACATCGCTTCACGCCAACTCCAAAACGATCCGGCTCCGTCGGGGAATCGCTCTCCCCGTCCGCGAAGCCCTCTTTGAAAGGCGTGGCTGTGCGCGTTCACGAAGCCGGGAAGGAGGGCCTGTCCGGTCAAGCGAGTCGTGGCTTTGGTGTGCAGCGTCCCGACGCGGGTGATTCGTCCGGTATCATCCACCTCGACCTGGACCCCGGGCTCGAACTGCATTCCGGTCCACGTAAGGTCGGCTTCGATGATCTGCCTACGTCTGGGTTCGGTCATGTGAGGGAGTCGTTGAGGAGTCTGGTGAGCATGACCTCGGTCGCGGCCAGGTCGTTTTTGGGGACATACTCATTTGGCTTATGGGCCACTTCGATTGAGCCAGGGCCGCAGATAACGCATTCCATTCCCACAGTCTGAAACCATCCAGCATCGGTCGCGAAGGAGACACTCTCTACCGGGGCAAGCTTTGCTGCGCGACTCACTCGACCAAGAAATTCCGAATCGTCCGGAACCATCATAGGGGGAGAATCACCGAGCATCTCAAGGGTGTATTGGTCAACACCTAACGCATCCGCAAGCGTATCGTTGACCCGATCGATCATCGTCCCGCTGGTCATCCGGGGCAGAAGCCGAATACCGATATCGAGCGTGGCGTGGTCAGGGACGATGTTGACGGCGGTGCCCCCGGCGACGGTCGCGAGGTTCATAGCCACGAACGGAACCGCACCAAACGAGTCACTTGTTTCGTGACGTTCCGCCTCGATGGCCTTTCGGAGGGCGGTGAGCGCCGTGATCGCGCGACCGATCGGCTCGATCGCGTTCCGCCCGAGGTGTGGATATCCGCTATGCGCTGGAATACCGGACGTCTGGACCCGTAGCTTCAGATGCCCCTTGTGCATGCGGACGGGGTGAAGCGAGGTCGGTTCGCCGATGATGGCTGTGCGAGGGAGATGGCTCACCCTGGGCCATCGCTGCACCAGGTCGTGGGCCCCGAGGGTGCCAAGCTCTTCGTCGTAGGTAAAGATGAGTACTAACGGCTGCTGGAGGGTCGATGGGTCGAGCGCGCGAACGCGATGCACCACCACCGCCAAGAACCCTTTCATGTCGGCGGTACCGCGTCCGGTCCAGGTTGACCCCGAGTCGGTGAGGGTGAACGGGTCGGACGACCAATCGGGTTCGTCGGCGGGGACGACGTCCATATGCCCACTGAGTACGAGACCGTCCCGTGTTACAGGATCAGGTTCCGGTCCGATCACGACGACGAGATTCGCTTTCTGGCCATCGGGGGAGGGGACCGGTGTGATCGTGACACCGGGGCGATCCAAGAGGCTGGAGATGTCGTCCGCCAGGGCGCGATTGCTATTCCGACTGACCGTGTCGAATGCGACAAAACGCCTGAGGAGATCTGGGATCGTGAGATTGGGCACCCCGAAGTGTGGATCGAGTCAGTGAAGGCGACAAGGGGGAG
>JAJCZW010000105.1 GCA_029262155.1 Gemmatimonadota bacterium | reverse complement strand
CGAGTCCGGCCACGAAAAGGTTCCCCGTCATCGCGAGAAAGACGACCAACCCGAGGGCGGGGGGTTGGCTGGTAAGAAGGGCTACTGCCCACACGGCGGCCCCCATCACAAGCCCATTCACGCCCCCGACAAGTACCTCTTTCCCGACGACCTGGGCAAACTCCCGGGAGGGCACCTGTCCCAGGGAGAGTCGCCGGACGGTGACCGCCAAGGCCTGGGTTCCTGCATTCCCACCCATCCCTGCAATGACCGGCATCCAAAAGGTCAACGCGACGGTTCGGGTAATGGCATCCTGAAAGAGCCACACGATAAACGCGGCCAGAAAGGCGGTACCAAGGTTCAGTGTGAGCCAGGGGAGACGGCTGCGAACGGCCTCGAGCCAGCTCGCACCGAGATCCTCATCGGCGGAGACGCCACCAAAGCGCAGGATGTCTTCCGTCGTTTCCGCCTCGACCACATCGCTAACATCGTCGAAGGTGACGCGCCCCAGCAGTCGTCCGTTCTGCTCGACCACCGGGATACTCGGGACGTCGTACCGTGCCATCAGGCGCGCGACTTCTTCCTGATCCATCTCAGGGGGCACCGTCAAGTCGGCTTCTTCCACAAATTCGCGGACCAACCGGTCGGCCGGCTTCACGACCACCGCCTTGAAGCTGAGAACACCGACAAACCGCTCCTCGGCGTCCACGACAAAGATCTGGGAGAATTGATCGACCTCGTCGGCTTGGTCCCGGATCTCTTCGAGCGCTCCGGCAATGGTTGAAGTCTCATGGACCACAACCATCTGGCCGGTCATCAGTCCGCCGGCGGTCTCCTCATCGTAGCGAAGGAGGCGCTCAACATCGGCGCGATCTTCCACATCCTCGACGGCGGCGAGAATCCGGGCCCGCTCGTGCGGGTCGAGATCGCCGAGGATATCGGCAGCATCATCATCGACCAGCAACTCAACAATGTCGGCCGCGTGCTCTGGGTCGAGGGCTGCCAGGACCTCTTCGGCGTGCTCCTCTTCCGGAAGTGCGATCAGGGCTTGGCCGGAGACGTCGGGGGGGAGAAGGCGGATCACAGCCAGTCGGTCTTCCTCGTCTAACGCACGTAGCACATCGGCGAGATCTGCTGGCTCGATCTTGGGGGCGAGGTGGAGGAATTCCTTGAGCCGCCTCGTACGAATCAGATCGATGAGTCGGGTGACAGCGAGCAGGCCCCGAGTCATGCGGTCCCCGCACTGAGGGGGGTGGGGACAGGCGGCGCGACGCGGATCACGACTCGATCGATTCGGGTCGGTCCGGCCCGGAGGATGTCACACTCGAGGCCGCGCCAGATAAATCGCTGTCCAGCCACGGGGATATGCCCCAAGACCTCCACCAATCGCCCCGCGATCGTCGTCGTATGACCTGCGGGGAACCGGACTCCGCATTGGGCCTCCACCTCTTCGACGGGCGTTGCGCCGTCGACCTCTAGGAGTGTTGGCTGGGGTTTTGCCGGGGGAGTGACGATGAGATCATCGTGCTCATCATATATCTCACCAACCATCTCCTCAAGCAGATCCTCCATCGAGACAATGCCCAAGGTTCCGCCGAATTCATCCAAGACGACCGCGAGGTGCCGGCGTTCGCGCTGAAGGTCCACGAGCAGGTCGCCTGCCGGGCGCGTCGCCGGTGCAAAGGCGACCGGTCGAATCGGAAGGGGGTCACCGGGCTGAATGCGAAAGAGGTCAAACACGTGCACCATTCCAACGATCTCATCCAGCGTCTCCCGATACACGGGCAGGCGACTGTACCCGCTTTCGCCAAAGGTCCGACGGATCTCCTCCAGCGAGGCCCCTTCCACCACCGCCACGATATCGGTTCGCGGTGTCATGATGGCCCGGATCTGCCGCTGAGCAAACGCAATCACTCCGCCAACCATCACCAGTTCTTGATCAGGGCCAAAGCCGGCGACGGTTCCTTGACGGATGAGGGCACGGACCTCTGCGGGGCGAGCCATCGTTCGGACGGGGAGCAGGAAGGCAAGAAGAGCAGCGACCGGTTGAAGAAGCGGGCGGGCGATCGCGGCAACGCGATCGGCTCGGGGGGTTGAGAGCCAGAGCGGAAGGAGGTAGCCGCTGAGCACCACGACCGGAACCCCGAGGCCGATCACCGCTAACGCGAGACGAAGAAACGTGACCCCCGCAAAGAGCGCGGGAAACACCGCTCCCATCAGAATGATCCCGACCGATGTCAACGCCGCGGCCGCCGCCAATTCCCGATCCACCGCTCCGAGCCACGCCAGGGATTCGTGTCCTCCGCGCAGTCGTCGACTGATCGCCCGCGAGAGATCGCGGCGGCTGGTCGTGACCAAAGCACCGGAAGCGAGCGCTCCAAACACCGTCAGGAAGAGCCCGGCCAAGAGACCAAGAAGGATCATTCTTCATCCTCGACCGTAACCGTGACCCGTTTCACCCGTCGTCTCACCACTTGGTCGACGTGCAATCGGAGTCCGCTCTCTCGCACCTCATCACCCACGCGGGGTACGCGCCCAAGGAGCGCGAGCACTAACCCGCCAACCGTGTCGACATCCTGCCGCTCGAGCGTCCGGCCGACCTCACTCCCCAACTCGGCGAGAGACACGCCACCCAACACGCGGAGGATGCCCTGCGTCTCCCCAGGCTGAATCGGTTCCACCTCGTCGACATCGCGCTCATCGTGGATCTCTCCCACAATTTGTTCTAAGATGTCTTCCAAGGTGACTAGACCGGCGGTCCCACCGAACTCGTCTACCACGACCATGAGGTGACTCGGGGCGGACAGAAAGTCCCGGAGTTGACGATCCAGGGACTTGGCTTCCGGTACGAAGGTGACTCCGCGCACCAGCTTGTGCCAATCCATGTCGCCCGCATCGGCATCCATCGCATGGAGAAGGTCCTTGGCGTAAAGCACCCCGACGACCGCATCAGCCTGACCTTGGTACACCACCACCCGAGCGTATCCTGCGGTTCGGAATACGTTGCGTACGTCATCCACCGAGTCGGCCAAGTCCACCGCGACGATATCAATACGCGGTGTCATCACCTCTGCAACCGTCATCGTCCGCAGTGAGAAGACCCCGGCCAGCATCATGCGATCGGCATTGTCGTCGGTGGCTGGTTGGCGTCCCGCGCGCTGGTCCGCCCAAACCATGAGACGCAGGAGCGGTGCGAACAGTGCGATACTCCGCGCCCCCGCTCGCCGAAGAGGTTCCAACAGTTCCCGCGGAGCGATCGCGGCTGTCACTCGGGGCAGGAGGTCACCGACCACCCAGACGAGGAGGACAATGGAGAGCAGTCGTATCGCCCCACCAACGGGCGACCACGCCCACCAGGCAACCGCCGTACCTCCTGCCGCGGCAGCGAGGACTAACAACGCGAGATGGACGAGATGAAGACCCCGGGGCGCTGCCATCACCGGCGGGGCTCCCGGTCCCGCCACGGTGAGCGCCCGGGGGAGACGAGGATCACCCTCCGCGGCCAACGCGAGTAGACCGGCCCAGACCGCTAACACCACTGTCGCAATCGGTGCCAGGCCGAGTTGCAGGAGGGCGGTCATTGGAACAACCGGACCCAGTGTTCTTGACGACGCCACATGGGACTCTGAGTTCGGCCGTGAGCCGGATGGTCGTGGCCAAGAATGTGGAGGACACCATGCACGATGTCGCGTACGACCTCCTCACGCCAAGGAACCCGATGCGCGTCCGCCTCCCGTCGGGCCACCCAGGGGCAGACATAGATGTCACCGACCCGGAGGTCGCTCCCTACCCCCATTTCAAAGGCCAACACATCCGTGGGCGCATCAATCTCTTTCCACTCGGCATGGAGGGCGCGCATTCGATCGCGTCCCAGAAAGGTGACACTGACGGCCCCTCGGGCCCCTTCACCAGCCATCACTGTCGAGACGATATGCTCCACCTCGGCCCTACTCAGAACCATCGGCCGTCCCGAGACCCTGATCGTCTGGGGTACCGCCAGGGCGCTAGCCACCTTGGTCATCGGCATAGGCCTGAATAATCTCCCGAACCAGGCGATGACGTACCACGTCGTCTTGGTCCAGATAGCAGAACGCAACTCCTTCAATGCCGGGCAGGATTCGTTCGACCTGGATGAGCCCCGAGTCCTCGCGATGCCGGAGGTCAATCTGGGTCTTGTCGCCGGTGACCACCGTTCGACTATTGATGCCGAGTCGGGTCAGGAACATCTTCATCTGCAGCCCGGTGGCGTTCTGGGCTTCGTCGAGAATAATGAACGCGTCGGACAGGGTTCGGCCCCGCATGTACGCCAGCGGTGCAATTTCGATGGTGCCGCTTTCTAACGCTCGTTGGATGCGGTCTCCCGGCATCATGTCTTCTAACGCATCATAGAGTGGCCGAAGATAGGGATCGACCT
>JAJCZW010000104.1 GCA_029262155.1 Gemmatimonadota bacterium | reverse complement strand
TGCTGGACTTTCTCCTTTGGCCAGGGACCCACGCATCGGATTCGGTCGTCCGGGCTCGTGTTCGATATGAGGCGTTCCCAAGGGGAACAGTTCAACTGACGCTCCGGAATGGAAAGATTGGCCGCGATCCACAAGGGAGGCCAATGCTCCAGCAGCTGGATGTGCACGCCACGATTTGTACCGCACCACCACACCGCCCCCAATGACTCGCCTTCATGTGCTCGGGTCTGGGTCCAAGGGCAATGCATTCGTCTTGGAGACTGATGGGCAACTGCTCTTGGTTGAGGCCGGATTCAGCGCCCGGGAGACCCTTCGCCGGTTTGAGCTCGCTGGACTCGATCCGGCCAACTTGGTTGGCATCGCAATCACCCATGAACATGGCGACCATGCGCGTGGCGCCGTGCGAGTCGCTCGGAAGGTTGGCATCCCGATTGTCACGTCGGGAGGTACCTGGCGCCGACTATCTGGTCGTGGCTCCGACCTATGTCACGTGTCGATTGGCTACGCTGGCCAGGGAGAAGTGGGGCCGTTTACGGTGAGTGGGAGCCCCATTGTGCACGACGCTGCGGAGCCATTGGCCCTCGCGGTGACCTGTTCCGATGGGGTTCGGGTGGGGTTCGCCTTCGACCTTGGCCGGGCCACGACGGCCGTGCGGTACCTCCTACGTGACATGCATGGGCTCGTGGTCGAATCGAATTACGATGATCTCTTGCTGCGAACCAGTGGGTATCCACCCACTGTGCAGGCAAGAATCGCTGGGTTCGCTGGTCACCTCTCGAACCGACTTGCGGCAGAGTTGATCGGGGAACTCCACCATGGGGATCTGCAAGCGGTCATCCTGGCGCACCTGAGCCAGAATTGCAACGCCCCGGAGCGGGCGAAAGCCACTACGGGGGCGATTCTCAAGCAGCGTGGGTTTACTGGATCGTTGGCGGTCGCGTCTCAAGCGACGATCCTTCCACCGATAATGCTCAATCCGCCCCTGACCCTTTGGCCTTCCGAGCAAGTGACACCTCCTGATCAGGGTCAGGAGGAACGGCCACCGTCGCCGGCCGGGGCGACGGTGGACCGATCCGAGTCAGCGTGATTGGCTCGGCCAAATCGCCCCCCGAGAGGGTCAACCTCTTCCCGCGGAGCTTCATGTCGTAATCGACCCATTCACCACCCAACGCCAGCCACATGGTACGCGCGATAACCCTCCAGCGCACCGTTTCCTCACCGTAACTCGCGCTACTATCGGAGCGAATCACCACGGTATGTATGCCCTCTTTTGTCTTCGCTTCCCAGGTCCCGAGGAGCGGGTCTGGTTTTTGGGCGGCGGCTGTGGAAACCACACCCAGGGTAAGGAGGCCAACTACGAGCATATACCGCATAGGATTCCGTCCGTCCGAGTAATCATCCTTCAATATAACGCGCGGCGTCGCCTCCGCATGCACAGGTCGGAAACACACAGAGCGAAGCACCCTTGGGGCACCTCGCTCCGTGTCTCACGACCATCCGTCGGCGTGGGTTAGTACATCCCGCCCATTCCACCCGGCGCGGCCGGAGCGGCCGACTTTTCTTCTGGCTTTTCAACCACCACGCACTCGGTGGTCAGCAAGAGGCCCGCGATTGACGCTGCGTTCTGCAACGCGGTGCGTGTCACCTTCGTCGGATCGATTACGCCGGCATCGACCAGGTTCTCATATTGATCGGTAGCGGCGTTATACCCGAAGTTGATCTCCTTGGAGTCCCGAATAGTCGCGAGGATGATCGCGCCTTCCAAACCGGCGTTCTGGACGATAAGCCGGAGGGGCTCTTCGATCGCACGTCGGACGATGGCCACGCCGATTTTCTCATCGGTTGTGAAGCCCCGAACCTTATCGAGCGCGTCCTGAGCCCGTAACAAGGCGACACCACCACCTGGAACGATACCTTCCTCAACGGCAGCGCGCGTCGCGTGTAACGCATCCTCCACGCGAGCCTTCTTCTCCTTCATCTCCGTTTCGGTAGCGGCGCCCACGTTGATCACCGCGACACCACCAGAGAGCTTGGCCAACCGCTCCTGCAGCTTCTCGCCGTCGTAGTCGCTAGTGCTCTTATCGATCGCGACTCGAATCTCGGCGATTCGACCCTTGATGTCGTCAGGCTTTCCGCGACCATCTACGATGGTTGTGTTGTCCTTGTCCACGACCACACGCTTCGCCCGACCGAGATCGGAGATTTGTGCGCCCTCAAGCTTGAATCCAAGCTCCTCTGAGATCACCTTGCCGCCGGTCAACTTGGAGATGTCAACCAGCATCTCCTTCCGGCGGTCACCAAAGCCCGGGGCCTTGACCGCAATCACCTTCAACGTCCCGCGGAGCTTGTTCACAACCAGCGTAGCAAGCGCCTCACCCTCGACATCTTCTGCAATGATGACGAGTGGCTTCCCAGTTTGAGCGACCTTTTCCAGGATGGGAAGGAGGTCCTTCATAGCGGAAATCTTCTTATCATGAATGAGGAAGTAGGCATCTTCCCCGATCGCCTGCATCTTTTCTGGATCGGTCACGAAATAGGGCGAGAGATAGCCTCGATCGAACTGCATCCCGTCGACCGTTTCCAAGGTGGTCTCGAGGCCTCGAGCCTCCTCGACCGTGATGACGCCGTCCTTGCCGACCTTTTCCATCGCTTCGGCGATCAACTTGCCGATTTCCGGATCGTTGTTTGCCGAAATCGTTCCAACCTGCGCGATCTCCTTCTTCCCCGCAGTCGGCACGGACATCTCTTGCAAAGAGGTCACGATCAGCGCGACCGCCTTATCGATCCCGCGCTTGAGTTCCATCGGGTTGGCACCGGCGGTCACGTTCTTGAGGCCTTCACGATAGATCGCCTGCGCGAGCACCGTGGCAGTCGTCGTACCGTCGCCGGCAAGATCCGACGTCTTGGTTGCCACTTCCTTGACCATCTGGGCACCCATGTTCTCGATCGGATCGCTCAATTCGACTTCCTTGGCAACGGTCACGCCATCCTTCGTCACCGTCGGCGACCCAAACTTCTTGTCGATCACGACGTTCCGCCCCTTGGGGCCGAGCGTCACCTTTACCGCATCAGCCAACGCATCGACGCCCCTCTTGAGCCCTGCGCGTGCGTCGGTCTCAAATACCAGTTCCTTGGCAGCCATAACCTGAACCTCTCCTAAATGTGTGGGATCTGCTGTCTCAGCCGAGTTTCGCCAGGACGTCAGACGCCTTAATGAGAATCACTTCGGTATCGTTGACGGTGTACGGAGTCCCGCTGTATTTCCCATAGATCACAACATCCCCAACCGCCAAATCGACCTTGACCCGCTCACCCTTCTCGATCCGGCCCGGGCCGACCGCGATCACTTCGCCTTGGGTGGGCTTTTCCTTCGCCGTATCAGGGATATACAAACCACCCCGCATTGACTCGGTCTCCTCCTGCGGCAGGATGACCACCCTGTCCTCCAACGGCTTGATCTTCATTTTTGGCTTGGCCTTGGTAGCGCTCGGCATAACCCTCTCCCTCGATGAGTATCCATAACTTGTTGTGCGGTTATCGATTAGCACTCTCAAGGCGAGACTGCTAATTCAGGCCGCAAGATAAGCCGCCCAACAGGACTGTCAAGCGGCCACCTACTGTTCAAGCATCCTCCGTGCCCAGAAACTGTGCCATTGTGGCAGGAAGAGATCTATGCAGATGACTAGGACGTTGACAAGACAAAGCGGAGGGATCTCCTGGGGCACAACCGAATCATCATCAGATCGGGGTGTCACAAAACCCGACCCCCGCGCTCACCTTTTCTCGGCCTTGCTCATGCTTGACAAACAGCCGAAAACACAACTCTTTCTTGTCCAGACAACGTGGACGCAGCCCAGCCTGTGTTATCGATCAGGTCGACCGTAACTGTTTCTGGAGTGTGATGATGCTGTCAGTGATTGTTGCCACCATCCTATCGGGACCGGGTACTCTCCCGATGCCCCCGCAACTCGACGACCCACAAGCGAGGGTTTCCATCGATTCCAGCCGCCGAGAAGTCGCGGTCACGGTCGGCCCCTTTGACATCGCTGCCCTTCCCGAAGGTGTGAGCCACGCCGAGATGGAGATGGACAAGGATAAGGGCCACAACACGCCTGTGTTCCGATTCGAATGGCCTATCGACGGCTGGTTCCGGGGGTTCCGTTACGAGATGCGTGACAAGGATGGGAAAGCGGTCGAGCCCCGGGTCATGCACCACATGATCATGGTGAACTTTGACCGTCGGCAACTGCTGTACAACGCAGTCGAGCGACTGATGGGGGCGGGCCAGGAGACGGGATCGGCCACTATTCCGCGAACCATCGGTGTGCCCCTCACGCCAGGACAGCATTTGGGAATGTATCTGGCTTGGTCAAATGAGACCGGTGTCGATCTTGAGGGCGTCGAATTCACCGTGTACCTCGAATACAGTCCGTCCAACCTGAACCCACGGCCCGTCAATGCCCTCCCGCTCTATATGGACGTGAACCTGACCGTCGGTGGCGGCAACGGTTTCGACATGCTTCCCGGCAGGACGGAGAAATCGTGGGAGTTCTCTCCTCCGATCAACGGCCGTCTGCTCGGTGTCGGTGGGCACCTCCATGACTACGGCGTAAGTGTTCGCCTGGAGGAAGTAGACGGGAGCAAGGTCCTGACACAAATCGACGCAGAGAAGTCACCCGATGGGAAACTTCTGAAGCTGGGGCGGAAACTCTTTGGGGTATCCGGCCGGGGGCTGAAACTGGAGAAAGGCAAGCGATATCGGGTAGTCGGGATGTACGACAACCCCACCGGGGAGACGATCCCGGGAGCGATGGCGCATATGGTCGGGTTGTTTGTACCCGACAACCTATCCGAATGGCCCAAAATCGATCTGGCCAATGAAACCCTGCAGATGGATCTTGCGAAATTGCAGGAGATGGGTGGAGGCCATGAGCATGGTGCTGACGAGAAAACCGACCACAAGATGCCCATGGGCAAGCCTGGCGGTCAATAAGAACGGCAACCACTCACTGTGCCAACACGCGGCGCCCCCCGAACTCGGTGGGGCGCCGCGTTGGCTTTGTGATCACCTCCTGATTCGGCGGGCCCCAACCCATCTCCGAAACCACCAGGCACCGTACGGATCGTCCGGCGTCAGTTGACTCACCTGCACACCGGTACTCGCGCTGTGAATGAAACGTCCCTCCCCGATGAACAACCCGACGTGAGAGGCACGATTCCCATCACCTGTCGCGAAGGTGAGAATATCGCCAGGTTGCAATCGTCCAATATCTCGTTCCACGGCGACACCCGATGCTGCTTGGTCCACACTACGCCGGGGCAGACGGATACCATGTTCAGCATAGGCGTATTGCACCAGGCCGGAGCAGTCGAATCCATTGGCAGTGCTCCCTCCCCACTGATAGGGTGTTCCCATGGCCGCTAGCGCTGTCTTGACCACGCCGCTCCAACCAACGGCCCCAATATCGACATCCCGACGCCGTGGCACCGTCTGAGGTGACGCACTCTCTTCGCGCGGCGATCCGTCCGACCGACCAACCCCGATGGTGATGTGCCCACCAATCTCAATGCCCTGCCGTGACCCTTGGGAAAGGCTTCGATACCGACCCTCGATGGCAAGGCCGAGCGGGCCAGCTTGCAAGACCGTCCATCCCAACCCTCCACTCCACGAACCCCACACAGTCGACGCATCCCGCGTACCAATCCCACCTTCCACTCCGGCAAGGAGGTAGAAGCTCCCCAACATTCCCCGCAGGAGTTGAAGGTCTGCTCCCGCGCCATACAGGGTGCCACGATCTGGGGATCTTAGTTTCCATCGGCCAAGGGAGAAGCCAACCGCCCAGGGCCCGCTCGGACTCCGAGTCACCGTAAGGAATAAGCCGTTGAGGTCACTACTATCACTGAAGAATCTCCCGACCCGCACCCCGACCTCTTGCCCTTCGGCTTTGCTTACCCCTTCCCCCAACGTCAGGGCCATGAACAGGCCGGCATAGAGGAGATACCTTCCGGTGGATCGCACTAGTGCGCCACCCTCGGCTCGGCCGTTCGGAGGTTCACGAGGTAGTCGACCCCAGCGACGCATCGGGTCGAAATTGTCGCCCGAATGGTCGTGTCGGATTCTGGCTCTGGAGGAACCGTAGTGTATAGCAATGGAACGAGTCGGCGTGTTGTGCCCTTCCGAATCTCGATGGCCCGTTCCACACAGCTCCCTTCTTCGCCACTCGCAGTGGTGTCTTCTTGCTCAACTTCACGTCCGAGGGTCCACCAGACCGAGTAGCCACCAGGCATACGCACCAACAATGAATCTGGAAATGTCACGGACTGGGCGGCGCCAGAGCTACTAGGGGACTGATCGGTTTTCGAATCCTGTGGAGACCCAGCACACCCAGCGAGAGCGACGACACCAAGTCCCAGAACAACGCGTATCATGCTGGATCAACTTCACCGGCGTCGACCGTGGCAGTGTCATCCAAGGGTTCTTCAACTATCCGAGTTCCGTCGGAATGGACGGCGAGCGCCTCCTGGAGGTGAGGAGATCGTCTGAGGAGGCGAAGCCAGAAACGGGTCGCCCCCACGCCGAAGGCCACGGCGGTGAGGGCGAGCAGCGCAAGGCGAAGGGAAAGGGGAGTAGTCCGGCTCGTGAGCAGCGCTGCGAGCCACGCTCCAAGAAAGGAGGCAGCCCACGCCACGATGGGTGTCATCAGCCAGCCAAAGGCACGCGTTACCCACCGGAGTGCAGCCACAGATCTCGACTACGCGCGCCGCGCCCCCAGGCCCGTCAGCAGGGCCGTGAGCGCAATTGCAGGGAGAAGGGCGACGGCAATCGTACCGAGCCCAAGAGTGGCGCCCGGAACCCCAAGCACCGCAGCGCCACCACCGACGAAGGCGGCCAGGATAAGCGCCGTGATCAGCACACCCACAGGGGAGGGCTCGCCCTTCCGGGCTTGATTGGCCAACGCGAAGGCACCCATCCATGCCAGAAAGGTTCCCGCCATCCACCACACGGGGTGATACCACCAATTACTCCCACCACCAATCTCCAGCCATCGGTTAGTGTAAGTCCCGAGTGGCTGCAGGGCAGCGACATCGATGAGCATGTAGACGACGGTACCGCCTAGTCCGATCCCAGCGGCTCCAGCGATTCCTTCAATCGACCGTGGGCGGGTCCATACTCCCGGAAGAATGGCGGTGACCCAAATCCCAACGACGATAATAGTCGCGTGCAGGATCAGTTCGACCGTTCCATCAAACCACCGCGCTACCTGCGAAAACGCAAAGACCAGCAGGCTGACCATTACTCCAACCTTCACGGCCGAAGTGAGGACATGCTTCAACTCGGTGTGGTCGGTTTCCGTGGTTCCGGCATGGGTCATGAAAGTCGCTCCGAGCGCAGTCAAGAATTATTGCAAAAAGATAGTCCGGCGGGGCCGCGGTGGCCAAGTGCAGGACTAGAGCATCCACGCCATCACCATGGCCACATCGGTTACCGCCCAAGCCCCCAAAGCATAGTACATCCCATGTTGGTGTCGTGTGGCTGACCATGTGGGGGTGTTTAGCACCCACGGCACGAGGACCCCGAGCCACACGCCGAGGGCGCCGGATAGAACCGTGATCGGCCACGCGCCCTTTGACCATAGAAGTGGTAGGGCCGCAGAGAAAAAAAGAGTCCAGGCAAGCCCTACGCCTACAATCGCCACCACTAGGCTCCCCCGCACACCGAGCGCCAAAGCGAGCGTTCGGTCTCCCCGTGCCCGGTCCTCGTCGATCTGATACAATTGTGTGAGGGGGTAGAACGCCCCAAACAGTACGGCGAACCCAAGCAGGGTGCGACCCGCCGCGGCGTCCATGGGGACACCGGCGAGTGCGTACCCGGCGTAGGGCGTCAGGAACCCGAATCCTACAATATTGATGACCCAGTCCACTCCAGCGATCCGCTTGAACCGAAATGGTGGGACACTGTAGAGGAGGGACAGGACGATCGACACCAGATAGGCAATCCGAAATTCGACGGGGAGGGACCAACTCCAGCCAGCCCCGAATGCCATAAGTGCTGTGCCCACGAGAAAGAGGTGGCGTGGTGGACGAGGGGGGGCTCGAAGGTAGGCGATGTCGTCGGTGTCCTGATCAAACGCCGAGTTGATGGCAAGCGTACCACCATTCAAACACACGACCCACGCGAGCACACCAACACCCAGCGTCCACCCGCCCGTGGCGGTGCTGATACCAAGGCGGCCGAGGGCGAGCCCATATCCAACGACCATATGCAACGCAACGATAGGCCATTCCGAGGGACGCAGATGGAGGAGATAGTCGAGTCGGGGCCCGAACAGCCGGTACCCACGCTCCCGCCACCGCAGGTGATGGTTCATCGGACCGGCCCGGAGTGAAGAACGACTTCCTCCCTCCTCGCCTCGTCTCCTTCAAGCGGTGCAACCCGAATCCCTCCGTCGCGCCCAATCCCGAGGACCCGCCCTCGGAGGGGGCTCACAATTGTCCTCCCGGCCAGCCAATCACGCCGGGCATACCCCTCTAACTCCTTGGCGGTTAGTGCCCCCCCACAGGAAGTCCCCTCTGCCACCCGCGCCGCGAGGGTCGACGCGATCAGCTCAACATCGCAAACCGGATATTGGGGGGAGGGTTGAAAATGATGACTAAGCGTCGTGGCCTGTGCAGCCAATGCTGGTGGAAGCAGATTGACGATATTCACGCCGAGTCCGACGGCAACCCATCCGAGCGTTCCAGCCTGCCATCTGGCCTCACACAGAATCCCGCCGACCTTCCGATCATTCAGCATGAGGTCATTGGGCCATTTCAATCGAACAGTGGCTGGCGCGACCCACGGGTCGAGTACCGAGGCTGCGATCAGACCAACCCTCAAACTCAGCACCTCGATGGCATCCCCACTGGTCGGTCGGGCCACGACACTCACCCAGACTCCCCCCTCCTCCGATACCCACGCCTGCCCCCTGGCGCCCCTCCCCTCCTCCTGCCGTCTGGCGATGACAGTCGTCCCATGCGGGGCCCCAGTCAACGCAAGTCGATGCGCTTCATCTTGGGTGGAGTCCACCACCTCAAGCACCCGGATCGGTGGTCTGTCAGCCACCTAGGCCCCGACCCCAAACCAGAGGAGAGTCCCTCCGCCGAGGATAGCCAGATACGGTGCGAAGTGGTGGAACCGCCGGGCTTGGAGCAACCACACGAGCGTCCGAATCGCGAACACACCGGAAACCAATGCCCCAAGGAAGGCCAAGATCAGCCCGGGGCTAAGCGGAAGTTCCCCGAGGTGCTTTGCTTCGAGGAGTCCCGAGCCCGCGATCACAACGATCGCGAGGATGAACGAAAACTCAGCGGCACGACGTGCCGGGACCCCACGCCACAACGCAGCAGCGATGGTACTCCCCGATCGGGAGATGCCGGGCACGATCGCCAGGGCCTGTGCCAACCCAATGAGGAGCGCAGTTCCCACGGTGATCGTCTTGGGTGGCTTCGGGGGGATAGCGCGGGTACTCCAGAGCATCAGGGCAGTGACCAAAAAGCTCAGGCCAACAACGATGTAGGAGCGGAAGACCTGTTCGATCGTATCCCGAAACATGATCCCGATGACGGCAGCCGGAACGCTTGCCACCACGAGGAAGATGACCTGTGCTTGGGCCTCATGTTGACGCCGGAAGAGACCAACGACCAGCCGCGTTAGGGAAGTCCGATACACGAGCACGACGGCCAAGAGCGTCGCTAAGTGTAAGAGCACTTCCACTGCCACCCCGGGGGGGGTAAACCCAAGAAGGCCTTCAGCTACCACCAAGTGTCCTGAGCTGCTTACGGGTAGGAACTCAGTGAGTCCTTGTACGACACCGAGGATCAACCCCTCCCACCAGCTCAAGGACATTCGAGAACCGAGTGATACAAGGCCTCGTACAGTGGGACGACACGATCGGAGGAAAAGGTCCGGGCCTTCCCTTCCGCTGCGGCTCGAAACGCCGCATGGGCAGCTGGATTTCGCAACATTGCGACCGCGCGACGGCCCATCGCTTCGACGGACCCGGGTGGTTCGAGGAGACCGTCGACACCATCCTGAATAACTTCCGGTAGCCCACCGGCCCGACTCCCGACGACCGGGACACCACAGGCCATGGCTTCCAACGCCGCCAATCCAAAGGACTCCGATTGAGACGGGAGGAGGAATAGATCACTGGCCTGTAACAGGCTAGCGACGGAGTCCAATCGACCCAAGAATCGCACGTCGTCGGCGACATTGAGGTCCCGGGCCTCCTGTTCTGCCACGTCTCGATCCGGCCCGTCACCCACCATGAGCATCGTGGCCGGCATCGCCCATCGAATGCGGGCAAAGATCCGGATAACATCGCGTACTCGTTTGACTTCCCGAAAGTTCGAAATGTGCGTGATCACCTTATGACCCACCGGGGCTAGCTCTTGTTGACCTCCTGCCGGGTCAGGGTGATACTCACCGAGTTGAATGAAGTTGGGGATGGTCTGGATATCGCAGCC
>JAJCZW010000103.1 GCA_029262155.1 Gemmatimonadota bacterium | reverse complement strand
GACGAGGAACCCGATCGCCGCGGGGGACGCGCCAACCCGATCGCCATAGCTGGCGAGCAGGGGCATGAGGGTGGCGAATCCGATGAGGTCGAGGCCTACGACGAGATAGATACGCCAGGGTGTCGTGGCTCGGTATCGACTCACGCGGGGAATGTCGGTCGTGCAAAGATTGTCATGGGTTCCATTGAGGGCGGGTGTTACGGCGGATGGGTCACGCGACATTGGTGATCTAGGTCACACAAAAGTAGGGAAGGTTCGAGGTTACGCAACACGCCGAGCAGGTGGTTCGTTGTGTGGGCTCCATTGGCCTCGTAAATTAAGGATTCAGAATGGATACCACGTGACGAGGTCTGTGATGCACATCGGACACAAGGCAATCTGGATAGGTGGGTTCGCGCTTGGGCTGGCGGGATGTGCCGGCGGGTTCCAGGCCAACCCGGTCACGCCGGAGGAGTTGGATCAGCTGGACGCCCGGGCTCTGGCGCACGCCCGCGATGCCGACGAATTGACGATGATCGGAATTCGGTTCTACGAGGCCGGCCGGCTGATCCGTGCCACGGAGGTGTTGGGCGCGGTGCAAGCCCTCGACCCGACAGTGTTTCCTGCCATGATCTATCGCGGCCTAGCCTTCGAACGGCTGGCCGGATTGGATAGCGCGAGGGCGGTCTATCAGAGTGGACTCGACCAGCCGCTCACCGGGAGCCAGCATCGGGAGCTGGAAGGGCGCCTAACGCTACTCGCCCGCCGAACCCTTCGGCGTGATATCCGAACCGCTTTGGCGCAGGAAAGCGTATTGACCCGGAACGCACCGTCGGCCAACACGATCGCCGTGCTGCCCTGGCGCTTCGTCGGGCGCGACTCGTCGCTCCGCCCCCTGGAACGCGGACTTGCGCATCTCCTCGTGACCGACCTCGCCAAGATCGAACAGGTGACGCTTTTGGAGCGGGAACGGGTGCAGGTGTTGCTCGATGAGATGGCCTTGGGCGAGGCCGGTCGGATCGACCTCAGCACGGCGGCACGATCAGGGCGGATCCTCGGTGCGGGACACGTGATACAAGGCGTCCTTCGGGAGACCGGAGCCGGCGGCCTCTCCCTGGAAGCACAAGCGGTGCGGACCGATGATGGACAGGTAACCGCGACCAGCCGGGTGACCAACGCCGTTGCCGATCTGTTCACCATGGAAAAAGAGGTCGTCCTCGACCTCGTCGGGCAGATGGGCTTGACCCTGAGCCCGGCGGAATCGAGAGCGATCAGTGAACGACCCACTGCCGACCTCCAGGCATTTCTCGCCTTCAGCCGTGGCCTCGAAGCGCAGGATCGAGGCGAGATTCAGGTGGCGAGTACCCTCTTTGCGCGTGCGGCGGCCCAGGATCCGATGTTTGTGAGTGCCTCCCGGCAAGCGGTGTCGGCCGCCCGAGCCGCAAACGCCGGTGCCACAGTCGATCTGACTCCCGGGCTCCTCAGTGCTGCTACCAATGCAACCCGACTCGGCGTACTCCAGCATGCGCTCCAGGTGATCGCGCCCAGCGCCGGTGGAACCCTGGAACAGCGCACCATGACACGGCTGCCAGTGACCCGCCCTCGGCTCCCCGAGGCCCTCCGGCAAGACGATGCGGGGCGCCTCACGATTCTCGGTGATATCATCATCGTGATCCCACGCCCATGAGATATATGCGCCGGTTCGCCGGCGCAGCGTTCCTCGGTATCTGGGTGCCCCTTGGGGCGCTCTCAGCCCAATCGGCGTTCGGGAGTCGCGGGTTTCTGCTCGGTGGGATCGATACCCGAGGCATATCCATCGGAGATCAGTCGGCGGTGAGCTCGATTTCTCAAGTGACCATGCCATTTGGGGTTGTGTTTCCACTCGGGCTGGTCACGATCGACATTGGCTCGACCCTCGCATCGACCGTCGTGGTTCGCCGTGATCGCCCCACCAGCACGATCACCAGCCTGACCGATACCCAAATCCGAGCGGCGTACGTCTTCGGTCAGGATGCCTTTGTGGCAACACTTCTCGTCAACCTGCCAACTGGTCGCGATCGGTTGAGCGAGGAAGAGCAGGTGCTGCTGAGTACCGTGAGTAGCAGCTTCTTGTCCTTCCCGGTCAACTCATACGGTAACGGTGGTTCTCTTACGGCAGGCCTTGCGGGGGTCACGTCACTTGGGTCGTGGAATGTCGGTGTGGCGGCGAGTGCTCGGTTCAATGCGAAGTACACTCCCTTTATCGACCAGAACGGTCCCTTTACCTATCGCTCCGGTTTTGAGGGGCGACTGCGTGCCGGGGTCGATCGCCTCATCGGGTCCTCGCGCATTGCGTTTGGGGTGACCGCGAGCACCTTCGGTGATGATGAGTTCCGCACGGGCGGTGGGGTGTCCGGGGTGTACCGGCCCGGAACCAGGTTCATTGTCGAGAGTTCGTGGGCCGGTCGGATTGGGACCGGTGTACTCACTCTGTTTGCGTGGGATTTCTATCGCAACGACGGTGACAGCACCGGGGTCCAAGCCGCAAACAATGAGAACCTTTTCGCGATCGGTGCAAACTACGCCGTCCCACTCACCCGATCGATTGTGTGGGAGCCAAGCACCGAATTCCGGGTTTCCGCCCCCGAAACGGGCCAAAGCCGGCTTACCTCCCTCGGCTCAACCGTCAGGTTCCGAGTGGGGGCGAACCTCAGCTTGATCCCCCAAGCCCGGGTCGAGTTCGGCCGTCTCGAAACGTTGGTTGGGAGACGGCACCGGTTGCGTGGATGGGCGGCATCACTGCTCCTCCGTCAATCATTCTAGCAGCGAACATCCCCTGCACTGCCATTTTGGCACGCTCCGCCTGACTTAGCGCTTGACCCTCAGATCGGGTCGTGCTAGGTTGCTCGGTTCTTTGGTACCGAGGGCCGGTGTAGCATCGGTTAGGAGGCGGATGTGAGCGAACTTGGCGGAGCACAGATTTCGAACTTGCTGGAGACGTTACCGGGGATTGCCAAGGTATTGCGGAGCCCGGTAGCGGACGCATTCGTCAAGGTGATTCAGATTGCCTCACGGTCGAGTGAGTTCGAGGTGTCTGACGCCCAGGAGATTCTGCAATTCGCCGTCCGGCGCAACCTCCTGTCGTCGAGTGAGAGTGATCGGGTGTTGGCAGAGGTGCGGGAACTGGCCTTGAAGCGGACCCAGCGCTCGGCTGGGAAGAAGTTTCGGATGGTCAAAACAAAGGCCACACCGACTCCCAAGCCGAAGGCCAGTGTTGTTCACAAGAAGGCGGCGCCCAAAAAAGTGAAGGCCACACCCGTCAAGTCGGTTGCAAAGTCGAAATCCGCACCAGTCACATCGGCGGCAAAGTCGAAAGCTACGAAGTCTGGTGGAGCGAAAGCGCGTCCCAAGGCGAAGGTTGCTGCTCGGAAGCGCTAGGGTTCTTTTCTAAATCCGAAAATCAGATACCAGCGCCTGCAAGCGTTGAGCGGCCTCGAAGAGTCCGGCCGCCCCGCGGGCGATCTCTTCGGTTGAAGCGGTCTGTTCGGCGACACTCGCGGCGACGGAATCGTTCACGGCCGCTTGCTGCCGCGCAATGGCATCGACGGCGGTCGTGTGTTCGGCCAAGTCACCCACCAGCCCGTGGACCCGCTTGACACCACCCACGACCTTCTCGGCGGAGACCGTGACCGCATCCACGGCTTGGATGATTTCCTGGAGCGCCCCCCCGGTCTGCGCGGTGGCCCCCTCGATGGCGAGAATGCGTGCCGACCCGGTGGCGATGCCACCGACGGTTTCCTGGATCTGGGCGTGAAGCGTGGCCGTCACCCGCTCGGCAGACTCCACCAATTCGCCTCCGGCATCCGCCAGCGTCCGGATCTCCTTGGCAACGGCAGAGACCCCTTCGCCCGATTCGTGAATGCGTCCCGATTCAACGGCGGCATTGACCGCGAGCACTCCGTTTTGATCGGCGAGCGACCGAACCCGTTCGACGAAATCGGCGAGTCGATCGGCCTGGCCGGTCAACCGTTTGATCTGTTCACCGGCGGAAGAAACGATGGTGCGGAGTTCCCCGAGTGAGGCGGTGGTTCGCTCGATACTGCTGCGGTGATAGTCGGCGATGGAGCGGATGCGGTGCGAGAGTTCGGATGACTCGGCAGCAAGACCGGCGTTGGTTGTCACGCCGCGACGAATGTCGGAGAATACCGACTCGAGGGTTTTCACATTCGCAGCTTGTTCGACGGCACGGGACGAGACGTGAGACATCTCTTCGGTAATCTGGGAACCGCTTGCGGCGAGTTGTTGGCTCATGGCGGAGAAATCCGAGGCGCTGGCGCTGACTTCGCGAGCCTCGCGGATCACGGCCTCAACGACATCATGCAGGCTGCTTCCCATGCGGTTGACGGACTCACCGAGTTGCTGAAGCTCGTGCGGCATACTGCCGAGGTCGACCGGGCGGAGGTCGCCCTTGCCCATACGGTCGGTGGCCGCAGTAAGTCGGGCCAACGGGATGTCGATCGACTGGATGATCCAGGCCGCCGTAGCGACACCCAGCAGGAGTGCCACAATGAAGAGCAACCAGACCACCGATTGGCGTCGAGTGGCGAGCCGCTGGAGTGAGGACGCCTGCGTCTGGACCCGATTCTGTTGTATTGTGGTGAGTGCGGTCAGGGCGGCCGTGATACTATCGGTTGGTGGCTGGGCTTGATCCGCCGCTGTACGAGCTGCTTGGGGCCGACCTAAATCCCGGAGCGCATGGGCCCGAGCAAAGGCGACCTCCACTTCGCCTTGATGAATGGCAATCTGGTTCAGTCGGGCCTGATCTTCCGCCGACAGTCCGCTGAGACGACGGAGCGCCCGCTGAATCGTGTGAGCGGAGTCGCCAATGACCCGGAACTGATTCTGGCTTTGGCCGTCACCATTCGTTAGGTACGATTCAGCAGCCCGCGTCTGCTCGGCTTGCAGTCCCACTAAGGCACTCGCGAGGACGTTGCCTCTGAGCACCGCATCGAGGTCGGTGGTCACGGCCTGATCGAGCGACCGGATGGCACTGATCCCAACCAGGGCGGTTCCCAACACGAGCAGGACCAGCATGGCCGTGCCCAAAATAAGGCGGCGTTTAAGGCTCCCCATCAGGGTCTACCGTTCCCCAGCCAGCTTGATCGCACCGTCTTTCACCTCACTAATCCACACCTGCTGGCCCAGCAAGTCGCCGTGGGCATCGAAACCGATTGGGCCGGTCACTCCCCGATACGAAGGGTCCTCCCGACCCACCCGGCTCAATCCATCTCGAATCGCGGCCCGCTTCACGCCCGATTCTCCAATCACCCGCGCCAGGAGGTGGATGATGTCGTAGGTTGCGGCACCGGGTTGGTTCGGTGGCCCTTCGTTGGGGAAGCGATTTCTGTATTGGTCGACAAAGCGTCGGTTGGCTGGCGTAGTGAGGATCGGTAGATAGGCCGAACTCACAAACGCGCCGTTGGCTAAGGCTCCATCCTGCTCGATCCCTTCGAGGCCGTCGCCACCGAGGATGGGCATCTGGAGGCCCAACGCCCGCGCCTGCCGGATGATTCCCATCGCCTGGGGGCGGTCGCCGGCGATCATGAGAAACTGGGTCCGTCCGCCCTGTTGTATCCGTTCAAGGAACGGGCCCATATCGGGTGGGCTGTCGAGAAAGGGGTCTTGCTCAAGAATCTCCCCTCCGAGCCCGCTGAACCGGTCGACAAATGCTCTACGAATACCGCGACCGTATTCATCGTTGACGTAGAGCACCGCCCCCCGGTCCAATTGCAACCCATCCTTGGCCCATTTGGCCAAGGCGTCGCCATGTGAGAGGTCGGTCGGACAGGTGCGAAACAGCCAATCCCCCGCCTCGGTAATGTCGGGTGATGAGGATGAGGGCGTAATCGATGCAATCGGGATCGGGGCACCAGCATACACCGCGGCCGCCGCGAGGGTGGTGCGCGAAAAAGCATGGCCGATCACCGCCACCGCCTCTCCCGCAGAGAGGGTGGCAGCGATCCGAACGGCCGAATCGGTTACTCCAAGGTCATCATAGAATTCGAGCGCCAAGCGCCGACCGCGCACTCCTCCGGCCGCGTTGATTTCGTCAACCGCCATCCGGGCCGCCGCCAACATGGGTGCCCCGACAGGGTCGGAGAGGGGGCCGGCGAGGCCAATGACGATCGGTCGATTGCCACGTCCACAGCTGGCGAGGGTAAGAACGGTGAAGATCCACGAGAGGACAGGTGCTGTGCGAAGGGGGTTCCACATGGGTCGAAGATGGTCAGGGACGAGGGTCTGCGCCAGCCGGTGGTAGTGTCTCGGTTTGGTCCAGCCCGTCGAGCAGAGGTCCATCCGTCAGATTGACGACGAGACCGATCGTGGGTCGGTAGCTCATTCGGAGCATCTGCCGATTCCGAATCCACTCCCAGGTGCGTTGGGAGCCTCTTCGACGGAGGCGAGGGGGGCCCAGAACCCGATCGAGAAGGTTCACCCACGCCGTGACCCGAGATTCCTCGATCTGTCCCGATAAGAGGATGACCGCGGTGCTGTCGTGCACCAGGGACACGATGACTTCGTACGGATTCTGGCCACCTATGAGGGCCACCCGTCCCCGGCACTCCACGATCCGCCGGTCCGTTGCCGGACGACAGATGGGATCGGCACCGAGGTCAATCAGCGTCTGTGAGACGATCGCCCATGGTGCTCCCGGACGGAGCCGAAAGAACTCAAGCGCTGGCGCCGACTGCGCCATGAGCCCGGATGCGATGAGGAGGAGTCCTCCCGCGAGCGTACCATACCGCCGAATGAAGGCCGCCGCCGAACGACGGGTCGGCGGCGGCTTCACATAATGGAACTGACGCATCACACTCATGACCGCTGGTTAACTGGCTACCTTCTTCACTTCGGACGCCTGGAGCCCCTTCGGTCCGTCGACGACTTCAAACTCAACTTGGTCGCCCTCGGCGAGCGAACGAAATCCGTCTGATACAATCGCGGTGTGATGAACGAAGACATCCTTGCCGCCCTCTTGGGCGATGAAACCGAATCCTTTTGCGTCGTTGAACCACTTCACGGTACCCGTGGCCATTCTTGCAACCTCACGGCAAATGAGCCTTGCGACTCGTGAAGCCCGGAGCCCCGGGCAAAAAAAGACCGTCCGGCGTAGGGCCGGGCGGGCAGACCTTCGAGGAAACGTGGATCGATGTCCATGGTGGAGCCACTTGCGCGCATGATTTAGCTAAGGTCGGGAGCAGTCATGGTTTTGTCAATATCATGCGGTTCCCACTCCTCCGACCGGAGGAGTTCGTCCCCAAATCGAATTTCGTGATCGAGGAGCTGTCGCTTCCGGTCGAGCCCGCCGCCATACCCGACCAATCGGCCATTTGCTCCGACAATGCGATGGCAGGGAATGAGGATCGCAATTGGGTTTGCCCCGGTGAGCCGCCCTACCGCACGGGGATGGAGTCCGGTCCGCGCGCCCACCCCTCGATAGGATGCCGTGGCACCAAAGGGTATCGTCAGGAGACTCCTCCAAACCACTTCCTCGGCGGCGGTGACCTCCAGATACCGGGACAGATGCTCCGGATAGGGGATGGCCCGCTTTGATCCCGCAAAGTATGCGTCGAGCCATCCGGTCGACCGAGGGCATCGTCCGGCCTGGATATGAAGGGTCGAGAGCCGACGACGCAGAACATCAGGCCACTCCGTCGCCTGGGTTCTTTCGGCGAAAGCCACCACGAGGGGTCCCTCCTCCGCTTCGACCAAGGTCAGCGGCCCAAGAGGGGACTCGTACACCATCCATGTAACCAAGGGCATGAAATGATCGTAATCAGCCCGCCTCGACTATGCTACCTGCCCCTACCACCTTCGGTCGGTTTGTGAGTAAGCTTCCTCCATGACGACACCTGACACCATGGTGGTTCAAACCATTGGAGAACGAGCCGATGCCCTAGCGCACTTTATCCGGCGGGCCGGAGAGTCGCCGCGGCTGATCGCGTTCGACGACGTGCTGGGGTGTCCGGTCGATAGCGCTCTCGCCACCTTGGAGTGGACCGGTGTGGTAGGAATTCTCCTCGATGATGATCTCCTTCACGCAGCGCGATTGACCAGTGAGACCGCGGCAGCCATGATCGAACGGCGGAGCGAAGGGGTGGGGCAGTTCGTCTTTCTTGGGCCACGGTTGGATACGCCGCAGATGGACAACTTCGAAGGCGCCGTGCTCTTCGACCAACCGGGAGTGAAGGCGGTCGAGTTTGCCCAGCGAGCCCACGCACTCGCGCATTTCCTTCGAGCCACCGGTGGGCATGGGGCACTCCTCGCGCTCCTGGGGCGACGCGCCCCAGAACTGAGGCATATCCGCCGTTGGTTCGGTGCCATCGTTCAGCAACTTGACCGCCCTCGCAACATGGTAGGCGGTTGGTTCTCCGCTGGCTCCGCCGGCGCGCTCTTCGCGCCCGGAATTGATGAGGCCGAGCCAGGGTACCGATACATCGAGGTCGGCATCGAGTCGTAGGTCACGCCTTTCTCCACCGAATTGTTCAAAACTCTTTCCCATGTGGATTCACATTTCCACATCGTGTGTCTTCTGGGGGATAACCCTCGGTCGTGTGGCCAGTTGGCGATGCACATTCCGTCCACATCAAGATCCGTAACCCGAATAAAATCAGGCACTTGCGAGGTTTTTCCCGAGACGTATCTTGGTGAGTGAAACACTTGGTGTAGCTGGCCTTCTCAGGGGACGGACACGCCCGGTGTTTCAGCTCGGAGGGATGCGCAGGGGAGGGGGCGACCGCTTTCGGTGGGAGCCACTCATGATCCTGGTGATCACGCCGATCCGAGCAGATGAGGCCAGTCGCGTGTCTCATCCACCCCGACCTGGCGCCTCGGGGTGCAGTGCGGAAGGTCGGTCCGCGACCCGATCCGAAACGCAGCGCCCGCACCGATGAACCAGGTGGGATGGCCATCCGGCCTGGGGATGGAAGCTGAGGCCTGGCTCCTGCCCTCCCGAACGGCGAAGCAGCCAAACGGTGGCAGGTCAGAGAAGAACGGCAGCGTAAGCTCCGACCTCAGGTAATCAGTGCGTGGGACGGCCGTCGCAGCCTAGTGCTGGACGGTCGTTCCTGCTGTGTGGGTATCGCGCCGCCGAGTTCCGCCTGTCCGATCTGCTACCTTTCCTCGTATGACTCATTCCCGCCCACCTTCAATCCTGGTTGTCTCCAGCGACCTTCGTGCCGATGAGTCACTTCGGGTTCTTCTCGACCGCGACGATGCGATACGAATCATCGAAACCGATTCGGCGCTCACCGATCATCTCGCATCGCACACTACGCGCTGGATCGTGCTCGACTTGCAGGACGGATTGCACCTGAAGGCCCTTGCGGCACTCCGCCCCAAGAGTCACTCCGCGACCTTGGCGCAAGTGGAACGCGAACATATCCAACGGACGCTACACGCCACTGGCTGGAACAAACGCCAAGCCGCGCGCTTGCTGGGCATTGCACGCTCGACACTCCAGCACAAAGTACGGCTGTACGACCTCGTGGATCCGACCCAATCTCCGAGTTGACAGGGCGCCACTTCTCACGGCAGGATTCGGATGCGACCGTAGCGGGAGATCACCACCCGACGCAGGACGGCGCCTCGACTGACGCGCCAGGTACCGTTGACTACGCCGACCGGGAGGCCTGAAGGTGCAACACGGATTACCGTGGTGGGTCCGACGAGCTGCACCCCTCGCGCCCTCGGGCCAGGCGTCGACCAAACCGGGGTTGATGTGAGTCCGCTTTGGGCGATGATCCAGAGACTGTCCGGTGTCAACTGGACATCGACCTGGGTGTTTCGGGTGAACGCTTCTTCTCGCGCCCGGCGGACCGCCAGTACCAACTCGCTGGCGACGGCCGCAACCTGGCCCCGGTTGCGCAGTCTCACCACCGGGGGGATGGAGATCAGCATCAGTACCCCGGCGAAAACCAGCCCTACGATCAATTCGACCAACGTGAACCCGTCTTGCATTGGAACAGGATGGCCCCTTCCATTGTCCCCTTGGTACCCGTTTGTGACGCCCCCACTACACACAAACGCCTGATGGGTAATGCAAGGCGCCTCTTCATCGAGCAGTATAGTGGGCTTCCACCGATGTCCCTCGCCGATCTGACCCGGACATCACGGTCGTTGCTCGAGGTGGCGACGGCCGGTACGGAGTGGTCGGTCTCTATGCCTACTGATCGGGCGATCCGGTTCTATATCTCCAAGGGGTGTGTCGCTCCTCCGATCGGTCGCGGAAGCTCTGCATCATACGATATTGAACATCTTGTCCATGTGCTCTTCGTCAAGGCGAAACAGACCCAGGGGTGGAACCTCAGCCGAGTCGCCGCAGCGATGGCGTCATCTGATCTCGTCGGCTTGATTCAAGAGGTTGAGAGCGATTTTTCAATCATCTGGCCAGCACCCGGTGACCTGATCGCGACAGCGTCGCGCACTGCCGATGGCATGGTTCGGAACCGAGCTTCAGGAAAACAGCCATCGACCGATTCGGTTGCGTTCACCGATCGAGGCGTGGGTGAGGGGAGTCACGGAGGTCTTCTCCGTCGAGTTGAGGTGGAATCTGGGTTAGAGTTATTGGTGGACGCGAAGCATCCAGCCTTTCACCGTGTCGTGAGCGATCATGCTCTTGCCGGCGCGATTGGAGAGGCGATACGGACGTTGCTCCATTGCGCACCGTCGATCACCCCGCGTGGGGAACGCTGACTTTTATCCGGAGGTAGGTCCATGGGGCTCATTCTGCTGTTGGTCGTCGCTGTGGTGGCCCTCGTCTGGGGTGTGGGGGCCTACAACGGGCTGATTGCCCTCAAGAATCAGGTCGAGAACGCGTGGAAACAGATCGATGTCCAACTCAAGTTTCGGCACGACTTGATCCCAAACCTCGTCAATACCGTGAAGGGCGCGATGGACTTTGAGCGTTCGACGTTGGAGGCGGTTGTCACCGCTCGTACCCGGGCGGTATCGGCTACCGGCGTCCCCGCGACGGCCCGCGCCGAGGGAGAACTGACCCAAGCCCTCGGCCGCCTCTTTGCCTTGGCTGAGTCGTATCCCGATTTGAAGGCAACGACGAACATCGCGGGTTTACAGGAAGAGCTGACCAATACTGAAAATAAGATTGCGTTCGCGCGTCAGCTCTACAACGATACCGCCACCCAGTACAACACCAAGCAGATGCAGTTCCCAACCAACCTCTTGGTTGGTTTGGCCAAGGCGACGCGCGCCGAGTTGTGGGAACTCGATGAGCCCGAAGCACGAGAGACGCCGGTGGTTGATCTCTCCTCCCCGCCCCGGACGTGACCGGACAGGATCTCTTTTCCCAACAGGCAGCCAATCGGCGGCGATCGATTTGGTTGGTTGTCGGTTTTGTTGTCTTCTTTGCGTGGATCGGTTTCGGGGGGGATCTGGCGTTTGCCTTGTCCACTGGTGGGGGCGGTGTCCCCTTCCCGTGGATTGGGCTCCTTTCGACCAGCGCTGCCGGAGGAATCGCGTGGTACTCCTGGCGACGAGGGGCCCAACGCGTTCTCGGTGCGACCGGTGCGGTGGAGTTGGTGGAGGGCGGAACACCGAATGAGATCCGGCTGCTCCACGTAGTCGAAGAGATGGCGATCGCCTCCGGCCTTCCAAGACCACGGGTGTGGGTTGTGCCTGACGACGATCCCAACGCGTTCGCGGCCGGGCGCGACGCCGAGACGGCAAGCATTGCGGTGACCCGCGGGATGCTCCGGATGCTGGACCGCGATGAGCTCCAGGCAGTCGTCGCACACGAAATGGCCCACGTTCAGAATCTCGATGTTCGGCTGATGACCCTGTTAGCCGCCATGGTCGGGGCCATCGCCCTGATGTCGGATACCTTGCGTCACATCCTTCGGGGTTCCCGAAGGGGAGGGGGGCGCCGAAGGCAATCGCCTTTGAGCGTCATCGTGTTGGTGTTGTGGCTGTTGTCGCTCTTGGTTGCCCCCCTGGTCTCCCGGATCCTGGCTCTCGCAGTCAGTCGGAAACGGGAGTACCTGGCCGACGCCACCGCGGCCCAATTCACCCGAAACCCGCTGGCCCTCGCCCGGGCGCTCGAGAAGCTGGAGTCGGAGCCGGAGCCGACCCGGTCGATCAGCCTGGGGGCGGCCCATTTGTGCATTGTCGACCCCGGTGAAAGACGGTTGGCCGCCCGTGAGGGGCGGTTGGCGGATTTACTGGCGTCCCATCCTCCTATCCGCATCCGCATCGCCCGTCTCCAGGCCATGGGATATCGGGCAGCGAAATCGATGTGACAGGGTGAGCCCGCTTCAGCCCTGGGCCCGGCGGTTGCTGTTCCGTGTCCGCCATGGGATCTCGCGTCACCAGATGCTTCCGCGGGAAGACACCATAGAGGCTCTCCGTCACGACCCGGAGATTGCAGACGCGATCTCTGACCATGTGGAGGCCACCGGGGCGAGCGTGGTCGCGACTCGGGCTCAGGTGGAGACCTATCTGGCGGAGATCGTTCCGGCGTTCAGTTTGGTTTCCTTCTCGGCGGTGGCCTACCGACTCGCACGGCTGATCAGTCGCATCCTGTACCGTACAACGGTCGTGATGCGGGACGAGGGGGCGATTGCGCAGTCCTCCCGGGGCGACGTGATCGTCTACCTCAGCAACCACCGATCGAATGCAGACTACGTGCTGTTGACGGCGGTTCTGGGGCGAGCGGTCTGTATCTCGTATGCGGTTGGGGAGTGGGCCCGGACCTGGCCCTTGGAGCCGCTGTTTCGACGATTCGGAGCCTATTTTGTGCGACGAGGGTTCCGTGAGCCACTCTACCATCGCGTCTTGGCGAGCTATGTACGATACATCACCCGGCACGCAGTGGTGCAGGGGATCTTCCCGGAAGGTGGCCTCACCAAGACTGGCCGACTCCTGCCACCTCGCCTCGGCCTCCTCGATGCGATCGTTACGACGCTGACCGATCCCCGGTTCGAGGGGGACGTTCGGTTGGTGCCGGTGGCCCTCAACTACGATCGGGTGTTAGAGGATCGGGTGCTCCTCTCCGAACAGCTGACCGGTCGCCGTCCGGACCGTTTCGCGCAACTCCTTGGCGTGGTCAGTTTCGTCGGGTATAACATGATCCGTGTGCTGAGTGGACAGTATCGTCGTTATGGTCAGGCCGCGGCTGTCTTTGGCCCGCCGATCTCTGTCCGCGATTGGCTTGCCCGCCATCCCGAGGTCGATCTCAAGGCCAGCCGTGAGATCCGGCGACCGGGGATCGAAGGTATCGCGACCACGGCTATGAATGCCATTGCGGTCCTGGTCCCTGTCACGCCGATAACGCTCGTCGCGCTGGTGCTCGTGCAATGTCAGGATGAGGGAATGCTTCTAGTCGATGTCCACGCACAACTCGTCACCATCCGAAACCGTCTGCAACGACAGGGTGTGGTACTCGTTCGAGACGACCTCACGGTGGAGGAGGTGTGGGATCGAGCGTTTCGTACGCTTCGCGCCCGTCATCTGGTTCGGCGAGTAGGAGGGGAGATTCGGATCGTCCGAGGGGCTCAACCATTGTTAGCCTACTATGCGGCCTCGGTCGCGCACCACCTGACGCACAAACCGGCGCCCTGACCCTGGGACCGATCGGATGACCGGTCCCGATGGGTCGGATTTTCATTTCTTGGCGACGGTGTCTTCCTTGAGCACCTTCTTGGCAAACCAGAACACCAAGTATGCAACGATTAAGAAGTCGATCAGAGCCCCGAATAGCGGGCCGATCGTCAATTGGATGGAACCGATGTCAACGGTGGCCGTTCGCCAGTTCCCCCCGGGGATAAAGAAGGTGAGGAAGGGCATGAGGACGCCGTCGACCAGCGCGCTGACGAGGGCGTTGAGCTTGCCGCCAAGGATGACGGCGATGGCAAGGCCGATCACGCCGTAATTCTTGAGAAACTCAAGAAACTCTTTCCGCATCGACACCTCCAGGGTACGTGAAAGAAAGACGGGGGTCAGGTGCGCATCACACTCACGATGTCCTGTACGACGGTGGCAGGATCAAAGGGGAATTGGATCACCAAGTCAGTCGATTGACTGGCCGCGGCGCCTTCTCCTGCGGTACTGGCCAGCACAACGACGGTGAGATGGCGGCGATCGGTGAGGTGCAGGTCAGGGGTGTTCAGGAGGGTGGAAGCCGCCACGACCAGGAGGCCGGTGTCGGCGTTGATCGCCTCGCGGAGATCATGCTCAGAACCCAGCACCCCGACCGTAAACCCGGCATGCCGGAGCAGGAGACTGACCACCTGAGCGAGTTGGGGGTCGACGACAAACACAGAGGCTTGACCACGATAGGCGCACGACGGGCCTCCGATTGACGTCCGGTGGACGTCAATCATCGGGAGGTTCTCGAGGTAGGCGATGCTTTCGGGATGCTGAAGTGAGCCCGCTTTGCGGAGGATAGTGCGCATCCGATCCAAGGCCTCCCGCACCGTCGTGATACCAGAGCGGGTCGGTGGCGCCAGGTCAGGGCCAGTGAGGAGCAACTCGATCTCCGCCATGGCCGTCATCAGCGGGTTGTTCAACTCATGGTGCATGGTAACGGTCATTTCGCCGATTGCAGCGAGTCGTTCGGCCCGCATCAGATCAGCCTCCGCCGCCACAAACGCATCGCGAAGTGCCCGTCGGCGTCGGGCGCGTTCCACCACCTGCGGGAGAAGCGTCTTGAGGGATTCGTCCTTCCGGACATAGTCATCCGCCCCTTGGCGGAGAGCGGTGGCGGCGAGTGACTCGCTGCCGTGCGCGGTGACGATCAGGACCGTTGGTCGGTTAGGGAGTGCCTGCAACCGGGGAAGGAGGTCGACCCCGGACGCGTCGGGTAAGAGATGGTCGAGGAGAATGAGGTCGGCCGTGCCAGATCGCTCGAGTGCTTCGGCGGCGGTGGCGGCGTGGGTGATCGTGCTGTAGCCCTCGGTGCGCAAGATGCCAGTCATTAATCGGGCCACCACTGGATCGTCATCGACGATCAACACCCCAAGGTCGGCCACCCCGGCGCGCCGCGTCGGCTCGCTCAGGCTTCCGGCTCCATGGTAGGGGTACGATCATCCGCCCACTGCGCGACGACAGTGGCCAATGCACGATGGATACTGGGGTCGATGACGGTGCCGGTGAGGTCGCCCAATCGCTCGATTGCAACCTGTGAGGGCATCTTCTCCTGATAGGGTCGGGAGGTGGTGAGTGCGTCAAAGATCTCCACGGCCCCGATGATGCGCGCGCCCACCGGAATCGCTTCGCCAGCGAGCCCATCGGGATAGCCCCGGCCGTCCCACCGTTCATGGTGACCCCGGACATACCCGACGATTGGCCGGAGATGGGTAAGCGGCTCGAGGATCTGGGCGCCAGTCATCGCATGCGACTTCACATGGACAAACTCATCATTGGTGAGTGGCCCTTGCTTGTTGAGCACGTCTTCCCGAATGGCAATCATCCCGATGTCATGCAACCGTCCGGCCGTCCGGATGAGCGCCACATCTTCATCGGCCAGTCCGAACTCGGCGGCCGTCGCTGCAGCGAGATCGGCAACGCGCATCGAATGGCCACGGAGGTAGGGATCCTTCGCCTCAAGTGCGTTGACCAACGCCTCCAGCGTGGCCACCGAAATACGCTGTAGGTTGGCCCGTTCCAGCCGGAGCTCCGCTGTCCGGATAGCGACTTCTTCTTTGAGGTGGGAAGTGATCTGCGCCGCGTCGATCTGTCGGGCACGCTGCTCAAGCGCACGTTCGATCGCCCGCTCGAGATCGCTCAGGTCCACCGGTTTCGTGAGATAATCGATGGCACCCCGTTGCATGCAAAGCGCCGCACTCGTGGCGTCGTTCACCGCCGTCAACATGAGGACAGCCGCATTCGGTTCGACCTCCAGGATCGTCGGGACCAGATCGATCCCACTGACGCCCGGAAGGCGCACGTCGAGGATAACGCAGGCGATCTTGTGAAGCCGAATGAGCTTGAGGGCCTCTTCACCCGATGCCGCCACATGGCAGGTGTATCCCTGTTGGGTCAGGAAGCGTCGGAGGGCACTCCGTATCGATCCCTCGTCATCAACCACCAAGAGGGAGAGCATCTGCTTGTGCTCGGCGGCGGAAGTGCTCTCTAACTGCTCGGGTGTGGCCACAATGGCACGTCCTGGATGGTCCCTCACCGAGGGAAGGATCGCCGGAACCTAGGATTCTGTCTGAGCCTCGTCAAGCAAAACGGTGCTAACCCACAAACTCAACCTGCACCGGGGTGGGGAAAATGCCAGCGGTATGCCCCCGGGCGAGGAGGAGCCTGACCGCTTCCCTCCCGCGCTCGCCGTAATCGACGGTCCAATGATTGACGTACATTCCGACAAAGGTGTTTGTGCGTTCCTCACCGATCCCCCGATTGAACCGGGAGGCATATGCCAGCGCCTCCTCACGATGATCTAAGGCCCAGGTGATGCTGGCTTTGAGGTCACGGGCGATCTGCGTCGTCACCTCAGGTCCGAAGTCCCGGCGGACTACGTTGCCGCCGAGCGGAAGCGGAAGGCCGGTGTCTTCCATCCACCACGCGCCCAAATCGGCCCAGAGGTGGAGCCCCTGGTCTCCAAAAGTCAATTGACCTTCATGGATAAGGAGCCCCACATCCACGGTTCCGTTGGCAACGGCATCCTCGATCGCATCGAAGGCCATCACCGTGACGTCACAATCGGGTTGATACAGCTGGAGTGCCAGGTACGCGGTGGTCATCGTTCCGGGGATGCCGACTCGAAGCCCCCGAAGCGCGGTGCGCGGATCGCCGGGTGCGGGTTTCCGCGCAACCAGGCGGGGGCCATATCCGTCGCCCATGGAACTTCCACTTGCCAGGAGTGCGTAGCGGGATGCCAGGTGAGCGTAGGCATGAATGGAGACCGCCGACACTTGGAGTTCTCCTCGCAGGGCGCGCTGATTGAGACTCTCGATGTCGCTCAATTCGTGTTCGTACGCCAGGTCGCCAGTATCGAGTTTGCCGGCAGTCAGGGCGTAAAACATGAAGGCATCGTCGCTGTCAGGGCTGTGAGTCACGCGAATAGTTTGAGACATGAGACCAGGTGAGTGAGTGAGCCTACTGAAGGATAGCTTGGGCCGACGAGCGAAACTGATTGAGGATATCTCGGTGGTCCTGATATTCTGGACGGCTGGTCGCGACCTCGGCGTCGAAGGCATCAAGGAAACCACGATAGGCCTCCGCCGCGCTGGGAACATCCCGTCGCAATTCGGCGATCGTCCCGCGAATAACATAACCGAACAGATTACGTGGAGCCCCGGCCTGGATAGTGTCGGCTAGGGCCAATGCTTGATCCAACTCACCTACTTGGGCATGCAGCACCGCAGCGTGATACCGCGAGTCCACGGTGACCGTATCGAGTTGGGCGTAGGCCGCCAGCGCCATCGGCGTAAAGGTGATCACCGTCGTGCTATCGCCGTTCGTCGCGGCGACCATAACGCGATCATTGAGTCTGGTGAATCGCTCTGTGGGAGACATCTGGCTGATATCCGGCGCCGGGCCGGCGAGTGACGCGGCACCGGGGGCGCCCGCATTCCCGACATTGCCCATGCTTGGGATCACTGGTGCTGGGGCGGCCCCACGCCCGAGTACAAAGACAAGGAGGGCTACCGCAACGATAACCGTGGCCCCTGCGATCACCCACGGGCGCTGCGAACGCGCCGGGGGAGCAGGGCTCGCGGGGCGACCACACCGATGGCAGAAACGGGCTGCTGGGGAAAGTGGTGCCTGACAGTCGGGACAGGTTCCTCCCCCGCCCACCCCCTGGCCACAGTGACCACAGTAGCGTCCGCGAACCACTTCCCCGCACGAAGTGCAAAATTGGATGGATGGAGGGGTGGTTGATTGGGCCATGATGGCGGCAAGATAGTGAGGTCGGGCGGCTGGTGCAGCGGAGACGCTGGCGTCCTGGCTCCCGTTGCCTTAGCATGAAGACTTGGGAGGAAGCGTATGGACCCGCAATCTGCGATTCCCGAAGCACCGCCCGGGCGGCACCTGGGTGATCTGGCTCGGGGAGACACCACCTGGAAGGTTCGTCTCGAGATCCGTGCGGAAGGGAAGCTTGTCGGTGGGCGGGTCCATTTCGTTTCCGATGAAGCCACCCGGTCGACTGGGTGGATTTTTCTGGAATGGAGTGAAATTGAGATGATCCAGCGGTTCAACGAGTTTAGTCCGATTGAGCTCTGGAAAATCCTCGAGAGCCTCGCCTGAGTAGATCGAATTCCGCGCCTGCTCGGCCCCCCATTGGCATGCCTATCCGTCACATTGAGCGATCCGATCTGGCACTGATCGCGGGATTGATCATGCTTCTTGGGTGGGTGGTCCCGGCCAACGCCCAATCAGCCAGTTCCGGTCGGCCGATTCGGGGCATTCTGCTGGAGCGGGAAAACGTGTACCCAGTGAGCGAGGCCCAGTCCCTCCTCCCCAGACTCACGAACGCCCTCCACCGCACCACCAGAGCCTGGGTCATTCGACGCGAGTTGTTGTTTTCGGTTGGCGAGTTTTACGACTCCGCGAAGGTGGCGGAGACGGCTCGGAACCTCCGAAGCCGTGGTGTGTTTCGGTTTGTTGCGATCGATTCTGTCCCGACCGATAGTGGGCTCGTCATGCGGGTACACACGGGAGATGGGTGGAGTACGAAGATCTCACCAAACTTTGGGCGGACCTCGAACAAGTTTGTGGGCTCGATCTCGTTGGTGGAAGAGAATCTCCTGGGGACGGCCATTCTGGCTTCCTTGAGTCTTCGAAAGGATGTCGATCGGTCAAGCCTGATCTCTCTGGTGAGTGCCCCGCGCCTCATCGGAGGGTCAGTGGACGTTGCGGCCCAGGCGATTCAATTCCGCAACAGCAGCGACGGACGCATCTATTGGGGACGGTTGGGACGGCCGTTCCGCTCGCTTTCCAGTCGCACCGCGTGGAGCCTGACCGGGCAAGACGAGCGTCGCCGCATCCTCCGGTTCTTCGAAGGGGAGTCGGTGGCCTCGGATACCGCTCAGCGCCGGTTTTCGGTACTCGCGGGGTCGGTAGGGTGGGCCCCGCGGGCGAGTCCCTCAGGCTATACCAGGTTGGGGCTCTGGGTGGAGTATCGCCGGGAGAACTTCGTCACCGAAGCTGCGGCCGATTCGATTGGGTTCCCCCGCAATACCTTTGGCACCTTTGGTGTGTCCCTCGAGTGGCGTCGCGCTCGGTTTCTCGTGACGCGGAGTTTCCGCGGTCTTGACCGAGAAGAAGATGTCGATGTCAGCACGACCGTTCGTCTCGGCCTCGCCGTCACGTCCCAAACGTTGGGATACAACGAGGATGGCGTCGTTCCAAGTATCGGGCTCCGGACCGGGTTCGTCGTTCCGTCCGGCTTCGGTTACCTCAATGCTTCTGCGTACCGGCGCCTGAGTAGCGCCTCCGATTCCGGCGCGGTTCAGATCGCCGGCACGGTGTTGCTTCAGCCCGGTCCCCGACATGCGGCCGTGTTCTATCTCGGTGGTGGATGGCTCAAAGGATCCCGCCCCGGTGGAGAGTTCGATCTGGGAGCCGACTTCGGTCCCCGAGGGTACCGAGCCCATGCGTTTACCGGTGAGCGTGCCTTCTTCGGGACCGCCGAATACCGCTACATGGTGACGGAAGATTTCCTGAACTTGTGGAGCCTCGGGATCGCCGCGTTCATCGACTACGGTGGAGCATGGTATGCAGGAAACGAACGCCGAGCCGGATGGGATGCCGGGATTGGTCTACGGATCGGGAATCGACGAAGTATAGAGCTAGAAACCAATCGGTGGGATTTGGTTCGATGTTTCGGTCGGTTCGAATCGTTTTGTGGCACACCGGGTGGCTTTGCTCTGGTCGTGGCCAAAGGGTTCCCCTTTTCGACATCGGGGAACCTTCGATAGGGACGGCCGGGAATGGATGGTCTCAGCCATTCCCGGCCCACACTCCACGGTCAAGGCATCGATGTCTTCATCGCTCCAATCTGGTCTCTCCCCTTTTCGAGATACGGAATTCCGTGAGTCATCCAGCGGGGTGCGGGTGCTCCCCGAAGATGGTGGTCAAAGAACTCCATGGTTCGTCTGGCGATATCATCTTGGTTGGCGCGCTTCGTCGGGTTGTGTGACTCACCGTTATAGTTGAGCAGATAGCTCTCCTTGCCTAACCGGCGAAGCGCTACAAATAACTCTATCCCCTGGTACCAGGGCACCGCGCCATCAGCATCGTTGTGCATGATGAGGAGCGGCGTCTGAATACGATCGGCCGCGAAGAGTGGCGAATTCTCGAGGTACCGCATCGGGAACTCCCAAAGAGAACCGCCGATCCGGCTTTGCGTCTTCTCGTATTGGAAGCTCCGTGCGAGGCCAGATCCCCATCGGATCCCTCCATAGGCGCTCGTCATATTCGCAACCGGCGCCCCCGCCATGGCGGCCTTGAAAAGCCGCGATCGGGTGACGACAAAGGCTGTTTGATAGCCTCCCCATGACTGCCCGGCGATCCCGATACCATCCGGCTTCACAAACCCTCGGGCGAGCAGAGATTGGACGCCGGGGATGATGGCCTTTTCCGCGTCGGGCCCGGGATAGCCGGTGGTGTACGCAATGTCAGGAAAGAATACGAGGTAGCCGTTGGAGACGTACCAGGTCGGTTGAATCGTATTTCGCGGGTGCGTCATCACATAGTTGTGAAGATTATTGCTCAGCTGTTCGTAGAAATACACGACCATGGGATACTGCCGACTCGGATCAAAATCCTCCGGAGTGTACAGCAGTCCTTTGAGTGGGACGTTGTCGTCACTGCGCCAGTTGACGAGCTCTACGTTGCCCCAGGTGATGCCGGCCTGTTGTTGGTTGGCGTTGGAAACTTTGGTAAGGCTGTCCAGCGCCGGCCCGGTCCAAAGGTCGGGGAACTCTTGAAAAGTCGACCGGGTGACGAGATAGGTGTTCGCGTCCTTGGCCCGAGAGGGCGTACCCCACGCATGGTCCGACATGAGGATCTGGCGGGGAGGCCCAGTTCGATCGAGTCGAGTGACCCAGAACCCACTCTGTTTATTGTCTTCGTTGAAGGCCCGCAGGAGTAGATCGTCTGTGGGACTCAGAAACGGCTCATCGCGGTCGAGATCAACGATCCGGAATGTCGTGCGTTCGGCGCGCCCCCGTCCCTCTGTCACCATGCGTGGAGCCGTCTTGCCTGAGGGATCGAACGCCCACACGTCGTACCGGTCGTAGAGGAGGACCTGCCCTTCCCCTTCGGTCCATCCCGCGATGCCCCACGGTCGGGGAATGCTCGGTGTATTCCAGGTTTCGCGTTCGAAATGCACGTCCGGGGCGGCAGCCGTTAACGAGGTGCTGGTTCCCCTTCGGGTGTCGTAGGTATGCCAGGCCCCCTCGTCAAACCAGATCGCAAAGCGGCCAGTCGGGCTTAGAGTGGCAGCAAACGGGACATGGGTCGCGATCCGGAATCGATCCCCGTTCGTGGCTGGGATGAGGTAGATATCGCTCCCTCCTTCCCCCCACATGGCCTGCACCCGATACGGTTCCTGCGTGATCCCGATGGCGGTCCGGCCGTCGTTGCCAAGGGCGACTTGCGGAATAGCAGCATCGGCCAGTTGAACGACCTGACGTTCCCTGGGATGATAGATCGCCTGGTACGTTCTATTTCGATCCCGCCGTGCCTCGCGGATTTGCTGCGGCTGCAGCCGTGGGTCGAGGTAGTGCCACAGATCGAGGACCGCACGATCTCGTAGGCTGTCACTTGGGACGCTGGTGGGGAGAACTGAGGCAAGGGAAAGAAGGAGCGCGTCGCCCTCTCGAGTAAAACGGAGCGGGCCTCGCGAGGCGATTTGGTAGCCCGGTCCGGCACTGTCGGGAGTCGCGACGGCGAGTAGGGCGACCGCCTTCGGTTCGATCCGGGCGAGGTAGACCGTGGACTTCGGATCGGTGGTCGCGGTATCAGCATGATCGGAGACGAAGGCAAAACGCCGACCAGAGCGATCAAAGACGACACGACCGAAACTGCCAACTCCAGCGACGACGGTGGTGACCTCGCCGGTCGCCACCCTGCGAAGGTAGACCCCGTTTGTCGCAGGGGTTCGAGAACTCACTGAGTAGGCCAGGTACCGTGCACTGTCTTCAAGGGCGAAGCTTCGTACCTCGGGAATCTGGATCTCGGTGCCGTCTTCAAGGTTCCGTATCACCAGCGTTGATCCTGGTAGCGGTGAACGACGAGTGCTGGTGGCACTATCCTCAGAAACCCCCGTTGCACTGTCGGGTTCCATCAGGTAGGCCAGGAGTTCCCCCGAAGCTCGGGCCATTCGATAGGATCGAACGTCGGGCACCGTCTCATACACGCCCGTGCCAACTCGAAAAATCCCCAGGCCATTGTGCGGTGCCCTGCGGTTTCCGCGTTTTCGGCGTGCGGCTGCTTCGACCGAATCGGCGGGGGGCAGTACACTGAAAACCAGAGTGCGGGAATCTGCACCCCACGTCACCGGGGGAATCCGAAAACCAGAATCGGCGGCAGGACGAAGCTGTGGTCGGCCGACATAGCCACGGGGGAAGCGCCGTTCAGCCCCGTCCGTGGTGGCGGCGACGACGACCTCACCATCTCCGACCTGGGGACCAAGCGTATAGGCAACCCATCGGCCGTCCGGAGACAGCGCCGGGCCAGCGATACTTTGCCAATGGTCGAAATCTGATTGCGTGAGGGACCGCTTGGGAGTCTGGGCCCAACAAGGGGTTGTGGTGAGGAGGAGCACGGCAAGGAGGCGCAAGGATTGCATAGGACACATTCTGGTTTAGTGTTGTTGAGACACTCCCAGCCGGTTTCCCAGCGGGGAGACACGGAGGCGACCATGTCGGATATCGCACCATTCCTTGATGCGGTCAAGCGCGGAGATGTCGGTCAGGTCGAACGTTTGCTGGGTCAGGACCGTTCCCTGGCGAAGGCGTCAGACGACCAGGGCGTCAGCATGATCCTCGTGGCGCTCTATCATCACCAGGTGCCAGTGGCTCGTGCCCTTGCCTCTCGAGTCCCGCGTCTGTCTCTCCATGAAGCGGCCGCCCTCGGGAACCTTGGACAGGTCAAGGATATCCTGGCCGTGAGCCAGGGAAGTCTACATACCTTCTCTCCCGATGGATACACACCACTTGGGTTCGCAGCCTATTTTGGGCACCCCGAGGTTGTGGCAGTCCTACTCGATGCCGGGGCCGATCCGGACCTTCCTTCGAAGAACAGCATGCAGGTGACGCCCCTGCACAGCGCCGTCGCCAATGAAGATGGCGACATGGCTCTAAAGATCGCCATGCTCTTGCTCGACAAAGGTGCTAACCCAAATGCTCGGCAGCATGGTGGGTGGGCTCCGTTGCATGCCGCCGCCTTGCATGGGCGCCGTGCCCTGGGAGAGGTGCTTGTGGCGGCGGGGGCGGAGGCCACGCCAGCTTCCGACGAAGGCAAGACCCCTATTCAGCTTGCCCGTGAGTCGGGGCACGATGGATTTGCCGAGTGGCTCAAGGAGCAAAGCGCATAGGGCGCTCTGCCAAAACTAGAATTGTCCACGCGCGATTGTTTCGTACGATCACTTTATCCACGTGTAAGAACTATTTGTGTAGCGCGGAGTGTTCCTCGGGTGCCATCCTGAACCCAGGCGGGTGTGATGATCGGGGTCCCTGAAGGCCAGTACCCATTTGGACGGAATCAGGCGACCCAGCTGTGTCCGAGGGCTGCGGCAGCCCCGGGAGTAGCCACGATCCACCACAATTCCCCCTGGCCCCAGTCGGGGTTGGGATGACCGGCCACCCAGATCACGCTTCAGGCCCTCTCACGCCCGACCTGTCTGGGGTGCTTGGGCATATCCTTGAGGACTCTCTACACGAGATCTACGTTCTCGACGCCGAAACCCTTCGCTTCCTCCATGTAAACCGAGGTGCCCGCACGAACCTCGGCTACACTATGGATGAGCTTGCAAAGATGACTCCCCTTGACCTCAACCCTGACCGTCGGGCCGAGGAACTCCACACCATGATGGAGCCGCTCCGGCAGGAGACACAACATCGCCTCGCGTTCGAAACAGTTCATCGGCGGAAGGACTCTACGGTTTATCCCGTCTTAATTCACCTAGAACGGTGCGAGTATAGGGATCGCCCGGCGTTTGTGGCCATCATCCGGGATCTCACGGAGCGTCAAGAAGCGGAAGACGCACTCCGGCGATCGGAGGAACGGTATCGATCGTTCGTCCTCAATGCGGTCTATGGAATCTACCGATCAGATCTTAGTGGGGCCTTGCTTCAGGTCAATCCCGCGATGGTCCACATGCTGGGCTACGACTCCGAGGCCGAAGTGCTTGCCCTGAATCTGGCCAAAGACGTTTATGCGCGCGCCGAGGAACGGGCGGAACTGATCGCTCGGTTCGGAAACGAGGAACAGTTTCACGATGTGGAGACGCGTTGGCGGCGGAAAGATGGGTCAGTCATCACGGTGCGGTTGGCAGGACGCTGCCTTCGCGACGGGCCATCGGGGCCACGCGAGTTTGAAGGGATGGTCCAGGATGTGACCGAGCGGGATCGATTGGAGCAGCAGATACGCCAGAAGAGACGCCTTGAGGTCGTCGGCCGGCTCTCCGGTGGGGTGGCACATGATTTTAACAATTTGCTCACGGTGATCTTGAGTTCAACGGACCTCCTGCTCGCCGACCTTTCCGAGGATGACACCCACCGACAGGAGGTTTCGGAGATCAGAGTGGCTGCCCTGCGTGCGGCCGACCTGACGAGGCAACTGTTGGCGTTTGGTCGCCAGCAGCAGCTGCGCCCCCAGGTGATCGATGTTCCGCACCTGATAGAACGCATTCGTGCGATGGTGACACGCATTATCGGCGAAGATGTGCAATTCCACACCAGCTTCGGTTCGGATACCGGGTCGGTGCGGGCAGATCCCGGACAGATGGAACAGGTCCTCCTCAATCTGATCATCAATGCCCGGGATGCGATGCCCGGGGGTGGGTCCATCACGGTGTCGTGCAGCAACATCGATGTCGACCACGAGACATCGACCCTCCAGGAGCCGATTCTTCCCGGGCGGTATGTCCGGATTGAAGTCAGGGACACCGGGCAGGGGATGGATCAGAAGACACGCAATCACGCTTTCGACCCTTTCTACACGACGAAGGAACTTGGGAAGGGCACCGGTCTTGGCCTCGCCACGGTGTACGGTATCGTGAAGCAAAGCGATGGGTTTGTGACTCTGGACAGTGAGCCCGACCACGGTGCGCTCTTTGCGATCTATCTCCCTCGCGTCGACGAATCGGCTGATGAGGTCGTCACCGCTGGACCCGATGGGTCTGGCCCACCCGGTGGCGAAACGGTGCTGTTGGTGGAGGACGACAATGCAGTGCGCAGCGTGATCCGCCATCTCCTAGAGCAACAGGCGTATCGTGTTCTGCCCGCAACATCGGGGGAGCAAGCCCTGGAGTTGGTTCAACAGCATGCCGGACAGATCGATATCTTGGTGACCGATTTGGTCATGCCGGGGCTTGGTGGCGTACAACTGGTCGAACAGATTCTCGCGATCCGGCCGCAGATAAAGACGCTCTGTGTGTCGGGGTATGCCTCCGGAGCGGTTGGATCGAGGAGGCCCTTGGGGGATACAGTCCCATTCCTCCAGAAGCCGTTCACCGCCGCGGAACTCGCCAACAAATTGCGTGAGGTGCTCGGCCAGTCGTGACGCGAGGGGTTGATCGGCTAGATGATCCGACGGCCAAACGCACTGGTCGCAAGTCCGACTGCTAATTCGGCTGTGCGGTTGTGGGTGTCGAGGACCGGGTTGATCTCGACGATATCCATGGAGATCAACCGCTTGGTGTCCGCGACGATCTCCATCGCGAGGTGTCCTTCCCGATAGGTGGCCCCACCCCGAACCGGCGTCCCAACCCCTGGCGCCTCGGCAGGGTCGATCCAGTCGACATCGCATGACACGTGGACTCCCGCCGTGCCCTCCGTCACGATCGCGAGGGCCTCGCTCATGACCGTCCGAAGTCCTCGCTCATCAATGTCCCGCATGGTGAAGACATGCGCACCGAACTCCAGGGCATGTTGTCGTTCGGCCTCGTCAAGATCTCGTACTCCGACCAGGGCGGTATGCTCTGGGAGGACCGCTGGGATTTGGCCTGCGATTCCAGCCATCCGAGGGTCCCCATGTCCCAGCAGGTGGGCCACGGGCATCCCGTGGACGTTGCCGCTCGTCGTGCTGCTCGGGGTGTGGAGGTCGCCATGTGCATCCAACCAGAGAAGACCGACTCGCTCTCCCCGCTCCGCCAGGGCGGCCGCCACTCCCGCGACTGAACCGGCACTCAACGAGTGGTCTCCTCCCAGCACGAGTGGGGCGGTGGTGTCGCGAATGGCGGTGGCGGTTGCTGCCGCAAGCGTAGTACAGACCTCCGCGATGACAGGGAGGTGGTCGACGTAGGGTCCGTCCTGCAGAAGCGAATCCCGTTCGGGCACGGGGAGGTTGCCGATATCCTCAACGGAATGGCCGAGTGCCCGAAGTCGCGTGGCGAGGCGAGCGATCCGAAGGGCTGAGGGGCCCATATCGACACCGCGGCGGCTCGCACCCAGGTCGAGTGGGACTCCGATGAGGCGGATTGCGGTCATGACGCTAAACCTAATGGCGGGTGCAAACAGCTCGCTATGGGCTTGCGGAACCCCTTGTCGACGTTGCAGTTTCTACCGCCTGGGCGCCGTAGCCAAGTGGTAAGGCAGAGGTCTGCAAAACCTCCATTCGTCGGTTCGATTCCGACCGGCGCCTCTCAGTGCTTCCCACTGATGATTGGACGACAAGCACGCCAGAAGCAGCGATTGGTGCAACCCCTTCGTCACTCCGACGTCTCCATCATGGCCTCCCATCGCCTCGTAGGGAGAATGGGCGGGCCGTCTCCGGGGGGAAGAATGGCTCCAAAACAGTTGTTTCTTTTGGTCGGGTTCGGGATCAGCTGTCTTGCTTCCGGAACCACGAGCCTACAGGCTCAGGCAAAGGGAAAGGCACGAATCAGTGGTGTGGTTCTGTCGGCCACCAACCGGCAGCCGCTTGCCGGCGCGATTGTGCGGTTGCTTGGCACTACCACCAAGTCGACGACCAAGGCCGACGGCACATTCTTGTTTGATAAGCTCCCCGAGGGGAACTACCGCGTGCAAGTCGAGGCCGAGGGGCTGACATCGCAGATCGCTCCGGTGCTTCTGGGATCGCGCGATCGGTTTTCGATGGAGTTTGTGGTGGGTGCTCCGCCGGGACCAGTCCTACCGGAACTTGAGGTCGTTGAATCGGTTGGGAAAGGTCGGTCGCCCCGAGTTGATTTCGAACGCCGTCGCCAGGAAGGGCTCGGGCGGTACATTTCGCGGGCCGATATAGTACGGCGGAATCCGGCATCCCTTCCAGATCTTCTCCGGATGATTCCGGGCATACGCATCCGTTGCCGCACGTCGACGAATGCCTGCCAGGTAAGTCTCAATCGATCGACCGGGTGTAGCCCGGCGTACTGGTTGGACGGCATTCCGGCCACCGATCCTTCTGTGGTGTACCTGACGAGACCTGGGGACATTGAGGGCGTGGAGGTCTACTCCGGCAGCAGCCAGGTGCCCGCCGAACTGGGGGGAGCCGGCTCCCGCTGCGGCGTGATCATGATTTGGACCCGCCAAGGACAACGTCCGGGAGACCCACGTCCTTAAGGTTGGGAGGCCCCCGCCTGGATCGGCTACCGTCTCAGGTTCCCAACTCCGATCCCTTCCCAAGTCGCGCCGAGGATCCGCGGTTCCGGGGGTTCAGGATCGGAGTACCTGATGTGTGCCGGACGAAATGTTGCTGTGGGTGCCTTCTGTCCCCTACCTTTTGAGCCATGATGCGTCGTTGGCCGATTCGTGCAGGGGCTGCTGCCCTCCTCCTTTCGATCTACCTGGGAGGTGGGCTTGGCCTTGCTGCGGTCGAGGCCTATTACCACGGCTTGCCTGGTGCGAACGATGCGTTGAGCCGCACTCATGTGGAATCCGCCGATGGCCAGGGGTGCCACGCCGAACGATGTACGATTGCTGCAGGCGGTACCGGCACCCCGATTGTATCTGAGGCCATCGTGACGACCGGGTGGTCCTACCCGGACGCTCCACTCGCTTCCTTCCATCCTTCCGGGATTCTCGACAACCGTCACACTATCGGGAGCCCTCTCCCCCGGTCTCCTCCGCTCTGAACCCAACGTCACGGTAACTCTCCGCCGGGATAACCCTGGCGGGTTGGTGTTTCTTGGAAGGAGGTTGGATCTGTGCGTATTGCCCCGTGGATAGTTGTGGGAGTCGTTCTGGTCCCGTGGAGCGCGTCGGTCGCCCCGGCACAACAGCCGGTGGTTGATTCTATTCGTATCGCCGTCGCCCAGCTCGGTGCGCGGTTGGATTCTGTTGCGGCCGGCCAGTGTGGCGTGTCCCTCCCTCCAATCCCATCGGCCCTGACCGGTAACCCAGTCCTTGATTCGGCGCTCAGCGCCCTCGGACGTGTCGCGGATCGATTGCAACGGCTCTCCATTGCACGGTGCAGCGGGGTTGGTCTGGTTGCCCAAGCGACACCTGATAGTGCGATGGATGAACTTGCCGCGATTCGGCAAGCAGCGGCTGCCGCGGCCGGCGCCGGGAATGAGGGGGTGCCCGCCGCGGTCGACACTCAGTTTGTGGGTCGCCAGCGCAATTTGAACAAGCTCAACCCGGAGATTAGTGCTACGGGCGACGTGCGGTTTGTGGCCCGGAATCAAAGCCCACCGGTCGACAATGCCGTTGCCCGCGAATTTGAATTCGCCTTCCAATCCGATCTCGATCCTTACTCACGCACCAAGATCTTCCTCACCTTTGAGGGAGAAGAGGTTGGCGTTGAAGAGGGATACATCTACTACACCGGGTTGCCTGGAGGACTGCGAGTTGACGCCGGCTTGTTCCGGCAGGTCGTCGGCGACCTCAACCGCTGGCATCTCCATGCCCTTCCCGAGACGGAGTACCCTCTCGTGTATCGACGGTTCCTCGGGGAAGAAGGGTTGTCTGGGCCGGGGTTGTCGATCTACACCGTGCTACCAGTCTCCCTCTTTGGCGGAACCCATGAGGCTTGGGTCCAGGCGACCGCCGCCGAGAGCGAACCTCTTTATGCTGGGAGTCGACAGCCCACGCTGTTGGGACGGGTACAGAATTTCTGGCAATTGACCCGGAGCACCTACGTTCAGGCTGGGTTCACCGCAGCAGGTGGGAACGCCGCCGACGCGCGACTTCGCAGTCGCTTGCAAGGCGTCGATTTCCGACTGACCTGGCGACCGCCGAATACCGGAACCCGCCAGGATCTGACCATCAGGGCCGAGGGGTATCGACTCCGGGCCCATGAGGATGACGTGGCCACGACTCGGTATGGTGGGTTTGTGGATCTCCAATACAAGGCCAGTCGTCGATGGGTCCTCGGCGGCAGATATGACAATGTCGAAGCTCCGCGCGGCGCCTTCTCGCGTGAATGGGCCGTCACCCCAACCTTGACGTGGTGGCAGAGCGAGTTTGTCTACCTCCGGTTGGAGGGAGCCCTGCAGCGTCAGGGTGTCGGGAGCAACTGGACCACCAGTCGTCAACTCAGCTTCCAGGTTGTGTGGGCGATGGGCCCCCATAAACACGAGACTTATTGAGGCGCCCGCCTCTCACAAAGGATATCGATCATGCCGATGCTCTCTTTCCTTGCTGTTCTCCTTGCCGCCCCGCCCGCGCTCCCGCCACAGGCCGATCCGGTGCGGGTGGTTGCGAGCCTGACGACCTATGCGGCAATTGCACGTGAGCTGGTGGGAGATCGAGGCGAAGTCGAGTCTATTGCCCAAGGCGATGAGGATCCGCATTTCGTTCAGCCCAAGCCGAGTTTCGTCGGTCTGCTCCGTAAGGCCGATGTCTTCGTGACGACGGGGTTGGACCTGGAGTTGTGGGTTCCCTCACTCCTCGATCGGGCGAACAACCGGAAAGTCTCCGAAGGAGGGCCCGGGTATGTGACAGCCTACACCGGTATCAACCTCATGGAGGTCCCTGTTTCGGTGAACCGATCCGCGGGTGACATCCATGTCTCGGGGAATCCTCACATCCACACCGACCCTCTCAACGCGATTATCATCTCCCGCAATATTCTCGTCGGTTTGCGCAGGGTCTCTCCCGAAAACGGAGATTACTTTGCGGTCCGTCAGCGGGATTTTGAACTGCGAGTCCTCAATGCATTGTTAGGGAAGGCTCTCATCACTATCCTGACGCCGGCAACCGCCGTCTCCCTCCTGCAGAGTGGGCAGCTCGAAGCCTTTCTCGCCCGCACCCCATATCAGGGCGCTCCCCTCAGTGCGCGTATCGGGGGTTGGCTCGCACAGGCCGCCCCACTCAAGGGAAAGCAGATGGCGTGCTACCATAAGGAATGGGCCTACTTTACGCGGCGATTCCAGATCGGGTGCATTGCCTATATCGAAGCAAAACCTGGTATTCCGCCCACACCAGGTCACGTTCGAGATGTGATTGCCCTCATGCGTGAGCAACAGATCCCCGGACTCTTTGCCTCAAATTATTTTAGCCGATCCCAGATCGAACAGGTCGCGTCGCGGACCGGTGCGACAGCGGTGATCGTACCGGAAAACACCCATGGTGCGCCTGGGATTGAAACCTACTTCGATCTTGTGGATGCCTGGTTGCAAGCTCTCACCGCTGTCTACCGCTAGGATCCGTCGATGCTTGAATTGATGCTGCCGCCGCTCGTTGCCTGCTTGGTGATCGTCGCGATTCACTCCTATCTTGGCTTGCACGTCATCGCCCGCGAAGTGATTTTCGTGGATCTCTCCTTGGCACAGATGGCTGCGCTCGGCTCAACCGTGGCCATTCTTGCCGGGTCAGAACCGGGCTCAACCGCTTCGTTCGCGTATGCCCTTGGGTTTACCACGTTGGGTGCCGCTCTCTTTGCTCTGAGCCGGACCTCGGAGCACGGTCGGGTTCCTCAGGAAGCCATTATTGGGATTGTCTACGTCGTCTCCTCGGCGTTGGCGATATTGGTCGCCGATCAGGCACCGCGCGGTGGGGAGGCGATCAAGGACATCCTGGTAGGGAGTATTCTCTGGGTGACGTGGCCTACTATCGGGCGACTAGCTCTGATCTACCTCGTCATTGGGGCCTTTCACGTCATTCTACGACGCCGGTTTCTGACGATTTCCTTCGCCCCCGAAACAGCCCTGGCCAACGGATGGAAGATTCGGTGGTGGGACTTTCTCTTTTATCTATCCTTTGGAGTTGTGATCACGTTCAGCGTTCCGATTGCCGGGGTGCTGCTCGTGTTCTCATTCTTGGTGGTGCCCGCCGCCATCGCGTTCCAATTCTCCACCAATCAACGAACCCTCGCCCTCTTGTCCTGGCTTAGCGGGCTCTTGGCATCGGCCGGAGGGCTCCTCGCCTCGTTCCACTATGACCTCCCGACTGGTCCGTTGATCGTGGTGGCGTTTGGGCTGCTCCTCACCATTGCCATCGCGGTGAAACGGGTTGCCTTTCGGGACGTCTAGGCAGGAGGCACTCGCCGGGAGGCTACCGGTGAGTGCGGATCTGATCGGCCGACTCATCCAAGTTGGGAGTGCCGAGGAGTCCCTCCGATGCGGCCACGACGGTTGCGACGGTTGCGTCGCCGGTGACGTTGGTCGCGGTTCGGAGCATGTCAAGGATACGATCCACACCAAGGATCAAGGCGATTCCTTCCGTGGGAACGTGAATCGCTTCCAGGATAATGACCAGCATGATAATGCCGGCGCCGGGGACCGCCGCGGTCCCAATCGACGCCAGGACCGCCGTCAGGATGATAGTGATCTGGGCCCCGATACCGAGAGACATCCCCAGGGCCTGCGCGATAAAGACTGCGGCTACACCCTGATAGAGTCCGGTGCCATCCATATTGATCGTGGCACCCAGGGGCAATACAAAACTCGTAATTTCTTCATGCACACCCAACTTCTCCTCACATCGTTCCATCGTCACAGGCAAGGTGGCGGCACTTGAACTCGAGCTGAACGCGAGGAGCTGCGCCGGGAAGATGCCCTTGAAAAAGGTTAAGGGGTTCATCGGAGACATGCTCCGGAGGAGCAGCGGGTACGTGACGAACATTTGGATCATCAACCCAAACACCACCGCCAGCGAATAGAACCCGAGGGCACCGATCAGCTCAAGGATCTGTCCCAGATCGTCTCCCGCCACAGACGTGATCGTCCCCGCAATCAAAGCGAATACGCCCACCGGAGCGGCGAGCATGATGAGGTCCACTAAGCGAATGACAATGTCATTCAGGCTGCTGAACACCTCCAGCATCGGCTTCCCCTTATCCGCCGGGAGCTGGATCAGGCCTATTCCGATGAAGAGCGCGATGAAGACGACCTGCAGCATCTTCCGGTTATCGCCGAAAGACGTCGTCGCGTTGTCTGGAACAATGTCGACAATCATCTGGAGCGGCCCGCGCTCCTGTGTCTCTCTGGCTGCGGCGGCACCTGACGCGGCTCGCGTGGCATAGGTTTCCTGCAGTTGGGCCCGCATCTCTTGAGGGACGCGATGGCCGGGCTTCATGATGTTGACGACCAGAAGACCGATGGTGACAGCGACGGCGGTGGTCCCGATGTAGATGGCGATGGTTTTTCCACCTATCCGCGAGAGCTTGCGGAGATCGCTCAGGCTCGCCACCCCGGTGACCAGCGACGCGAGGACGAGTGGGACCGCGATCAGCTTCAGTGCGTTCACAAAGATCGTGCCCCAGGGGGCGATCCAATCGGTGGTGAACTGTCCCCAACCTTGACTTGCGGCGATTACTCCGTAGATCAGGCCGAGGGTGAGGCCGATAATGATCTGCCAATGCAACTTCCGATACCAAGGCATGGGCACAGTCCCGATTGGTGAGAAACGGAGTGCTCGGTCGACGCAGGATCTTCACCGAGAGTGCTGCTGACGCTACGGGGCCTTCATTGGCGGGTCAAGACCCCCGCCTTCGACTCAACTTCCGCGAGGAGCGCTACGAACGAGGCCGCGAAGCTCGCGACCCCTTCGGTCTCCAACTCCTGTGCGATCGCTTCCAGGTCGATCCCTCTGCCGGCCAAGGCGGCCAGCCGTTCACCCGATGCGTGACAGGTATCGGGCAAACGAATTGCGGGGTCGCCGTGATCCCGATAGGCCTCGAACGTGGCTGGTGGGAGCGTGTTCACGGTGTCGGCGCCAAGAAGAGCTTCGACATAGTAGGTGTCAGGATAGGCTGGGTTCTTGGTGCTGGTCGATGCCCAGAGCGGGCGCTGCATTCGCGCACCGTGTGCGGACAGCGCGGTCCAGCGCGGTGCTTTTGCGGCGTCGAGGTAAGCCCCGTACGCGGCGCCGGCATTGGCCAGCGCTGCCGTACCCCGGAGGGGCTCGGTGCCAAGCTGACCCGCGAGAATGCCATCGGCCTTGGTGTCTACCCGGCTCACGAAGAAACTCGCGACCGATGCGATCCGGTCGATCGGGTTCCCCGCTGCGAGGCGCGTCTCCAGGCCGGTCTCAAAGGCGTCGAGCACGGCGCGGTAACGTTGCACCGAAAACAGCAAGGTCACATTCACGTTCATCCCGATCGAAATTGCCTGCGAAATCGCAGGTAGTCCTGCCTCCGTGCCCGGAATCTTGATCATCGCATTGGGGCGATCGAGGGCAGACCAGAGCCGCTGAGCCTCTGCTACGGTGGCTTCGGTGTCATGAGCGAGGGCGGGGGAGACTTCAAGCGAGACGAGGCCGTCATGCCCGCCCGACGATTCGGCTACCACCTGAAAGTGGTCACACGCCACTTGGACATCCCGGACCATGAGGTGTTCGGCGATGTGGTTGGCGTTCAGTCCATCGGCCGCATATCGACGGATATCATCGTCGTATGAAGTGCTCCCCCCGATCGCCTTTTGAAAAATTGTAGGGTTGCTCGTCATGCCGCGCAGTCCGTCCTCAGCGATCAGTCGGTCGAGCGTCCCTGAGGACATTAGGTCGCGGGTGATGAAGTCATACCAGGGGCTTTGACCGAGGGCTCCCATCCGGACCAGTGGATTCATGACGGTCCTCCAGACCCCATCGCTCGTTGCACAGTGGCGACGATGGTATCTGAGGTTATGCCAAACTCGCGATACAGCCTATCGGCGGGGGCGGAGGCTCCAAAGTGATCGAGCCCCAGGGCAACTCCGCGCTCGGTGACCCATCGAGACCAGCCGAGGGTGCTCGCCGCTTCGATCGAAACGCGAAAGACGCCCTCTGGAAGGATCGACTGGCGATATGACTCAGGTTGTTGTGCGAAGCGTTCCCACGATGGAAACGATACGACGCGAGTAGGAATACCAGTTTGTTCGAGGTCCTCAGCGGCTTGGAGGGCGATAGTGACCTCCGATCCGGTTCCGAGGAGGATGGCACGGGGAGGCCCAGTTTCGGGATCTCTGACGACGTAGGCGCCGCGGTCAACCGCGCCATCCTCCGGTGGGGGAAGAACCGGCACCTTCTGCCGGGTCAAGATCAGCGCAGTCGGACCATCGGTGCGGGCGAGAGCCACTTCCCATGCCTGGACGGTTTCGTTCGCATCGGCGGGTCGGATGGTGACCAGATTGGGGATAGCTCGCAGCATGACGAGTTGTTCGATCGGCTGGTGGGTTGGACCGTCCTCTCCCACGCCGATTGAGTCGTGGGTGAAGAGGTAGATCACCGGCAACCCCATGAGGGCGGCCAGGCGAATACTTGGTTTCATATAGTCGGCGAAGACAAAAAATGTGCTGCAGTACGGTCGGAGGCCTCCATGGGCTGCGATTCCGTTGCAACATGCTGCCATCCCATGTTCACGGATCCCCCAATGGACCGTCTGGCCTGGAGCTGAGGGTCCGAACACCCCGCCGTGGTCGAGCACGGTACCAGTGCTGCCTGCAAGGTCGGCCGATCCTCCGACCAGAGTTGTCATGCTGCGGGAGACACTGTCCAGGGTCTTGGCCGACGCTTGGCGAGTGGCCAGCCAGGTGCCCGCCTGAAAATGAGGCAGCGGCGGATCAAAGTGAGTGGGGCTCGTGCCGTGGGTGGCGTGGTCAAACTCTTCGGCCAGGTCGGGGTAGGCGGCCCGGTAGGATTCCATCTCTGTGTTCCACGCGTGATGCTCCTTCTGGCCTCTTCCCTTGGCTTGCCGCATGAAATCCTGTGCTGCAACCGGCACGTGGAACGGTTCTTCGGGCCAACCCAAGATCTTCTTGGTGCGGGCGACTTCTTCTTGGCCAAGCGCTGCGCCGTGTGCTGCGGAGGTATCTCGCTTCGTGGGGGCAGGATCGCCGATGACAGTCTGAAGGACGATGAGGGAAGGGCGGGACTCCTCCCGTTGGGCGGCGTCCAGTGCCGCGGCGATGGCGCGCAGGTCGTTGCCATCTTCTACGCGACTGACATGCCAACCGTAGGCCGAGAATCGGTCGGCGACATCCTCCGAAAAGGCGAGATCGGTACGGCCATCGATCGTGATCTTGTTGTCATCATAGATCAGGTTCAGTTTACCTAGCTTGAGATGGCCGGCGAGGGACGCTGACTCGGACGCGACGCCCTCCATCAAATCTCCATCACTCGCGATTGCCCACGTCCGATGGTTGACGATCCGGTGCCCGGGGCGGTTGAACCGCTCCGCGAGGAGCGCTTCCGCCATCGCCATCCCGACGGCGTTCCCGACTCCCTGTCCGAGTGGCCCTGTCGTGGTCTCGACTCCAGGGGTATGCCCTCGCTCGGGATGGCCTGGCGTCCGCGATCCCCACTGTCGGAAGGCACGGATGTCGTTCAGGGAAAGATCGTATCCGGTCAGGTGGAGCAGGCCGTAGAGGAGCATCGACGCGTGTCCGCATGAGAGGACGAATCGATCCCGATCGGGCCACGCGGGGTCGGAGGGGTCATGGCGGAGAACCTGGGTCCAGAGGATGGTGCCGGCTGGAGCGAGGGCCATCGGAGTCCCCGGGTGGCCGCATCCTGCCTGTTCGACGGCGTCCATAGCGAGGACCCTGAGGGTGTTGATGGCGGTCCAGGCCGTGGGGTCGTCCGGGGCGAAGGGGAGGGGGGGGTGGGGGTGCACGGCGTCAATCGCGGCTGGCGTCGTCGGACTCAGAGGTCAACTCCTTCGCTCCATGGCGCATGATTTGCATTGACCAGGAATGGCCCCGGTGTGAGGCGAAAGGTAATTCACCGGGAACGATTCTGTTGCGCTCACTGCCCCAACCAGGCAATGGGCACTAGTTTCCCTGCACCGCGGTCGATTCCAACGGAGGATCGAGCGGTCTATCACCTTCTGCGCGAGGACCTGTGGCTCGTCGTACCAATCATCAATCATCCGCTCCACGTCGCACCAATTCACTGCGACGATCTCCGGGGCGATCGTATCACGCGCATCGAGAGTGGCTGTTAGAACTACACGGATCGGTGTGTGCCTATTGTGGGGAATCCACTCCACCCGACCTTATCACTCTCGATCATGTTCGACCTCGCCGGGGACAGTCGGCGTACGACCGACCGGACAATTTGGTGCTGGCCTGTTCGGAGTGCAACGCGGCGAAGGCCGATATGCCTTTGCTGGCCTTTCTGCTCGCTCGTCGAGCCCGCGGAGTCTTTCTGCTGCACTATGGGGACCACCTGTCCGAGCCGCTCAGAGCGTTAGCCCGACAGGCCTCAGAACGACCCATCCAGGACTCCGACTGATTCGACCGACCCGTCGTTAACTCGCAATCGGGGTGAGGGCATCGGCGATGAGTCGGGCCTGTTCACTCTGATGGGCCTTGGGGTATCCCTCGGCGGGGCTTGCTCGATCGGGTCGTCCGGCGTATCGGAGGCGGACGCCGGATGGGAGAAGCGGCACGAGGCGTTCACGGACGTAAACCCAAGCACCCATGTTTTGCGGTTCCTCCTGCACCCACGCAACCTCATCCAGATGCGGGTACTGCCGGAGCATGGTATGCATCTCCGCGGCGGGGAAGGAGTAAAGCTTTTCGATCCGGGCGACGGCGGGTCGACCAACCTGAAGTGCTTCCGCCTGGGCCGCGACCTCGTAGTAAATCTTCCCGGAACACAGCACAAGCCGTGTAATACTTTCCGATCTAGGTACGGCCCACGGATCGTCCAAGACGGTGTGGAATGCATCGGCAACCAAGTCCTCCAGCGGCGACACCGCTTGGGGGTGACGAAGCAGGCTCTTGGGTGTAAAGACGACCAGGGGTCGTTGGCGATGGGACAGTGCCTGTCGGCGGAGGAGGTGAAAATACTGTGCCGGCGTGGTGCAGTTCGCGATCCGCATATTCTGTTCGGCCGCGAGTTGAAGAAATCGCTCGAGTCGGGCACTCGAATGCTCTGGCCCCTGGCCCTCATACCCATGCGGCAACAGGAGCGTCAGCCGGGTGGTCATTCCCCACTTGGAGAGGCCAGAAGCGATGAACTGATCGACGATCACCTGGGCGCTGTTGATGAAGTCGCCGAACTGGGCTTCCCAGACCACGAGTGCCTCGGGAGCCGCTGCGCTGTACCCGTATTCAAAGCCGAGCGTTGCCAACTCTGATAGCGGACTGTTGTGGAGTTCCAGCGGGGCCAACGCTCCGGGGAGATGCTGGAGGGGCGTGTACCGTTCACCGGTCTTCACGTCATGGACCACGAGGTGCCGTTGGCTGAAGGTTCCGCGCTCGATATCCTGGCCGGTAATGCGTAGCGGGACTCCTTCGGCCAACAACGTGGCAAAGGCGAGGGCCTCGGCTTGGGCCCAGTCGATTCGGCCTTCGGGTTGAAGCGCGATCCGACGGCGTTCAAGCTGTCGTTGCAGCTTGGGGTGTACCGAAAAACCTTCGGGGTGCTGGAGCAACTGATCATTCAGCAGTTGGAGAGCACCAGCGGAGACGGCGGTCTTGACCTCTTTTGTCGTGATCGCAGAGGACCGCGGCGTGGATGTTGTGGCCTTGGCGGTTGTGGCTCGGGCACCCTGTTGTTCCGCCACCAGGTGGTCATAGGCAGTTTGATACCGGGTCTCGACGTCGTGTTTGGTGAGAACCCCTCGCTCGATCAAGGTGCTGGCGTACAGCGTGCGGACCGTGGGATGTTGCCGAATCTGATCCACCATGATCGGTTGGGTGTAGGCCGGTTCGTCGCCCTCGTTATGTCCATGACGACGATAGCCGACGAGATCGATCAGGACATCCTGCTGGAACCGTTCGCTATACATCAAGGCGAGGTTGATGGCCGAGAGACATGCCTCGGGGTCATCCGCGTTGACGTGGATGATGGGGATGTCGAATCCCTTGGCCAAGTCGCTCGCATGCATGGTGGAGCGGGCATCTCGGGTGTCGGTGGTGAAGCCGACCTGATTGTTGGTGATGATGTGCAGCGTTCCGCCAGTCCCATAGCCAGCGAGCGCTCCAAGGTTCAGGGTTTCCGCTACGACCCCTTGGGCCGCGAACGCCGCGTCGCCGTGGATAATGACGGGAAGGGCGATATGGGGGTCGTGGTAGAGCTCTTTGCTGCGTCGTTGCGTCTGTTCGGCGCGAGCGCGTCCATCGACCACCGGTCCCACAAACTCCAGGTGGCTCGGGTTGTGGGCTAACGTAACGGTGATTGCGCGTCCGCCGTCGATCGGGTAGGCCCCTTCGGCGCCATGGTGGTACTTCACATCGCCCGTGCCGACCTCGTGATCGGGGTCGGAGCGCGTATCAGGGGTTCCCTCGAATTCCTTGAAAATGGCAACGTACGGTCGGCCGATGATATGGGCTAACACATTCAGTCGACCGCGGTGTGCCATGCCGATGACCACATTCTGGGTTCCGAGATGCCCCGCCGTTTGAACCGTTCGGTCGAGCATGGGGACGAGGAGATCGACGCCTTCGATGGAGAATCGCTTCTGTCCGAGGTAGGCCTTGTGGAGGAACTGCTCCATCGCCTCGACCGCCGTGAGTCGATCAAGCAGGACGAGTTGCTCGGCCGCGTCGAGGTGCACGCGATGCTGGTCGGACTCAATGGTCTGGCGCAGCCACACCCGCTCATCGTGGTTACTGACATGCTCAATCTCATATGCCAGGGTACCACAGTAGCGACTGCGGAATTCGGGGAACGATTCCGCAAAGGTGGCGCCCGGAACGGCAATGTGGAGGATGGCAGACGGAATGCTCGCCATCGTTTCTTGGTCGAGCCCGACACTGGCCGGCTCGAGAGCCGGATCACCTATCGGTGGTGACCCAAGCGGATCCAACTGTGCGGCCAGATGGCCGTGGGTCCGGTAGGCGCTGACCAGGCTCATTGCCGCCGCGATGTGCTCCATGCTCGCGATGTCCACCGAGGTGGGCAACTCAGAGCCGGGTGTGACCTGGGGAATCGTTACCAGGTCGAGGCTTTGCTCAATCGCAGCGTAGAAATCGTTCTCACCTTGGAGGAGGGCGTCGATAGCGCGGAGGAACTCTCCCGACTCCGCTCCTTGAATGACGCGGTGGTCGTAGGTGCTGGTGATCGTCATCACCTTCGAAACACCCAGTTCCATCAAACGCTCGGGGTGGGTCGCACGGAACTCCGGGGGAAAGGCGATCGCGCCGACGGCGATGATGCAGGCCTGCCCCGCCATTAATCGGGGCACGGACGCGACGGTGCCGAGGCCTCCGGGGTTGGTGAGGGTGAGGGTCGCCCCGACAAAGTCGTCCGGCATGAGACGGTGGTGCCGGGCGCGGTCAACCAGCGATTCGTAGGTCGCGAGGTAGGTAGGGAAATCCATCTGGTCGGCGTACCGAATGACGGGCACCACTAACCCACGGGATCCATCCTTTCGGGTGATGTCGACCGCCAGCCCCAGGTGAACGCCGTCGGCCGGGCGTTGGAATGGGGTTCCCTCTTCCCGTTGGAACACTTTCCCCATCGCCGGGAACTGGTGAGCCGCCCGAACGAGGGCCCACCCAATGAGATGGGTGAACGAGAGCTTGGATCGACCGATAGCTGCAAGCGCTTGGTTCAGGACGACACGGCGTTCGATGAGGTGCGCGACCGCCAGGGTACGAAATGTCGTGGCGGTAGGGACACCCAGGCTCTGCTCCATATTGGCCACGAGACGCGCGGCGGGCCCCTTGATCTGTTCGTACCCGGAGGGGAGGGCAGTCGAATCGGCGATGGCGGGAGTGGGTGGTATTGGGGGAGGTGGCGGTCGTTCCCCTATGACACCTGAGTCAAAGAGTTGTCGCCACGTCGGATCGACAGTGGAGGGATCACGCAGGTACTCCTCATAGAGTGCCTGGGCAAAGCCAGCGTTGGCCGTATGAAAGACGTTCGAATCCACATCGTGCTCCTCGAAGCCCAACGCGTCGGGGAGAATTCCGGATCTGAGGTCCGACGCAGGCACCTAAGATAACGGGACCCAGGAAAGCCTTCGAGTGGGGGCCTCTAAGCGGGCTTTTCGCCTAGGGTCATCTCGAGGTAGCGCTTCACTTCAGCCTCCCGGTGTTCGGGAGACCACCCGAGTACGGTGGCCATCAGCGTCGCGACCGCGTCCGCTGCCTGCACGCCACGGTCATCCGTCTCATAGTAGAGATCCATCCGGCGGATGAGGACATCGTCGAGGCGCCGCACCATCTCCCGTTGGCAGATGAAGATGGTTTCGGCGGCGATGCTAGGGTGATCGGGATGGAGCCGCGCTGCATACGCAGGTTCCTCCGACGCTAGACGGGCGATGGCGACCGCTTCGCTGCCGTACAGCTCTACGAGATACGCCGCTGTGTCAGCCGAAAGTCCCAGCGCCGTGACTTCTTGTTGGAAGAGTTTGAGCGCCTCGCTCTCGCCGCCGGGAAGTGGTTCCCGGTCGGTGGGTGGTCGCTTGCGTGCGGTCTGATCTGGCCACTTGGCCGTCACGCGGTCCATTACGTCGGCCGCCATACGCCGATACGTCGTCAGTTTTCCTCCGGCAACAGTGACCATCCCCCCCGACCCCATGAGAATCTTGTGTTCGCGCGATACTTGGGAGGTGGTTGCCCCGGGCTGGCCGGCCAGCAAGGGCCGGAGACCGGCCCAGGTTGCCCGGACATCTTCGGTACTCAGGTGGGCTGATGGGAACATGGCGTTGACCGAGCGAAGCAAGTAGAGGATGTCCTCTTCGGTTGCCTCGACCGGCGCATCGACATCGGGAACGTCCGTATCGGTGGTGCCGATGTAGGAGAAGCGCCTGGAGGGAAGGATGAACATGACCCGGCCATCAACCGGACTCACAAAGGTGATGGCATGTCGGTGTCCAATGCGATGGCGGGGGATCACCAGGTGTACCCCTTTGGTCGGTCGGAGAATCGGTTCGGCCTTTGGGTCCTCCATCCGTCTGAGCCGATCCGTCCATGGTCCGGTGGCGTTCACCATCATGCGGGCATGGACCGCTGCGGAGGCGCCCGTGAGTTGGTCGACACATTGGGCCCCAATGATGCGTCCCGCTCCGTCCCGAAGGAGGGACTCGACGGCGGTGTAGGAGGCAACCTGTGCTCCGTGGGAGACGGCTGATCGTAGTGTGGCAATCACCATCCTGGCATCGTCACACTGGGCGTCCCAATAGATGGCCCCCCCGCGGAGTCCGGTGGCTCGGATACCCGGCTCCTGCTCCAAGAATCGACGCTTGCCGAACGCGCGGTGTCGGTTCACATTGCCAGCGACGGCGAGGAGATCGTATAAATGAAGCCCAAGCTCGAGTTTCCAGCGCGGCACCCGATCCGTCGTATGGTTGGGGAATGCAAAGGCCAGGGGGCGGACGAGATGGGGAGCGATGCGTAACAAGGTCCGTCGCTCGGCCAGGGCTTCGAAGACGAGATGAAAGTGGTACTGTTCGAGGTAGCGAAGACCACCGTGCACGAGGCGACTGGAGCGCGAACTGGTTCCACCTCCCAGGTCACCGCGATCCACCAGCCCGACCGAGAGGCCGCGCATGGCCGCGTCTCTGGCGACGCCAACACCGGTGATGCCGCCACCGACGATTAGAAGATCGAGGGTGTCGGTGCCGAGTTCATCTACTGAAACTACACGCGAGGTGATCTGATTCTGTCGCACGATTCATCTTCCGTCGGGGCGTCGTTGGTTCGCCCGAGTACCTGGTTTGTCTGGCATGCTGACGCAGTACAGTCGGGCGACCGGGTGCTGGATCTTGCCTGTGGAGCGGGTCGCCACGCCCTCGCCTCCGCCCAGGTCGGTGCCAGGGTGACGGCCATCGATCAAGACGCCGACCGTCTCGCGATCGGGCAACGTGAAGCGGATCGACTGCAACTCGACATTACATGGATTGAACACGATCTGGAACACCCACTTCCGGTTGATGGTCCGTTCGATTGGATTCTATGCTTCAACTATCTCGATCGCGAGCGCATGCCGATTCTTCTTGCTCCGCTCGTCCCAGGGGGTCGCCTCATGATGGAGACGTTCCTGGAGGCCCAACGGCGTCTTGGTTGGGGGCCTGAACGGCCCGAGCATCTCCTGCAGCCAGGTGAGCTGTGTCGTTTGGTCGAACCGCTTACGGTGATTCATGGCCGGGAGGTGCTGGAACCCCTCCCAGGGGAACAGTGGCAAGCCGTGAGTAGTGTCATTGCCCAAAAGCCCCTGCAGATGCCCCCCTCGTGACCCCACCACTGACCGATAGGTCTCCCGTCATAGTCGCCGGCTTACGCACGCCGTTTGCCAAGGCGGGGACCATCTTTCGCGATTCGACCAGTGATGCCATGGCGCGTGCGGTCACTCGCGAGCTGCTGTACCGGACCGATCTGCCGGGGCACGAGGTGGACGAGGTGATTTTTGGTCAGGTCGTCCCATCTCCCTTGGTCCCCAACGTGGCACGGGAAGTGAGTCTCTTGCCACAGCTTCCTCGCACGGTCCCGGCCTATTCGCTCAATCGTGCGTGTGCCTCCGGAGCCCAGGCGATTGCGAATGCTGCCGACCAGATACGTTTTGGCCACGCCGACATCGTCCTCGCGGGTGGAGTCGAGTTGTTGTCCAACGTCCCCATTCTGCATACCCGCCGCATGAGTCGAACACTCGTGGCGCTCTCCAAGGCGCGAACGCTTGGCGCACGGCTTCGTCTGCTCGCCTCCATTCGTCCTCGGGATCTCGTTCCCGTGGCCCCCGCGATTGCCGAACCGTCGACCGGTGAGTCGATGGGGCAGTCGGCCGAGAAGATGGCGAAAGAAAACCAGATCACTCGCGAAGCGCAGGACCGAGTGGCGCTGATGAGCCACCATCGGGCCGCGGCGGCCACGGCCGATGGTCGGCTCGGTCAGGAGATCGCTCCATGGTTTCACCGAACCGCGATGGATGACGTGATCGTGTCCGACAACGGGATCCGTTCGGACACGTCCCTCGAGGCACTGGCCGCCCTCCGACCTGTGTTCGACCGGAAATATGGATCCGTCACGGCGGGGAATGCGTCGCCGCTGACCGATGGGGCAGCTGTAGTTCTGGTGATGTCATTGGGCAAAGCCCGAGCGTTAGGATATCAGCCTCTTGCTGCTATTCGGAGTTATGCCGTCGCCGCGGTTGATCCCGGGTGGCAACTCCTGATGGGGCCGGTCTACGCCGTGCCAATGGCGCTTGATCGGGCAGGGATTGACTGGAAGGAACTTGGTTTGGTGGAGATCCACGAGGCGTTCGCCGCCCAGGTCCTGTCGAATACTGAGGCGTTTGCTTCGCCAGCGTGGGCCCAGCGTTTGGGTCGACCGGAACCGGTTGGTATGGTGGACTGGAATAGGACCAATGTGTTGGGTGGGTCGATTGCCATCGGACACCCTTTTGGGGCTACAGGAGCCCGACTCGTGACCACGCTGTCGAACGAGATGCGTCGTCGGGGAGAGCAGTTCGGATTGATCTCGATCTGCGCGCAAGGTGGGATGGGATTCGCCATGGTGTTGGAGCTCGTGCCGTCGTGATGGCCCGATCCACTCCCCCTTCGGCCTTCACGACGGTGGTCGAGTCCGGCATCGCGATCCTGACCCTCGACGTGCCGGACGCGCCGGTTAACACCCTTGGTCCCCGCGTCGCCCAGGAGTTTGCCCTCCAACTGGATCGCTTGCAAAGCGACACGGCGGTGACTGGTGTGGTCCTGATCAGCGGGAAGCCGGATACGTTCATCGCCGGTGCCGACATTGAGGAGTTCACCAAACTCCGTACCGCTGCCGAAGCCGAAGCAATGAGTCGCGAAGGCCAGGAACTGATTGATCGCGTTGCCCAGGCCTCCAAGCCAATTGTTGTTGCCATCAACGGCACCTGCCTCGGCGCAGGCCTGGAACTCTCCTTGGCGTGTCGGTGGAGGGTGATCACCGATCATCCCAAGACCGAACTTGGCCTTCCCGAGGTACAGATCGGTATTCTCCCAGGCGCCGGTGGATGTCAGCGGCTTCCTCGCTTGATTGGTCTCCGGGCCGCACTCGATCTGATCCTCGCCGGCAAGAGTGCCCGAGCGATGAAGGCATACCGTTTGGGTTTGGCGGATGAAATTGTCCCTCCTTCGATCCTGCGGCAGACCGCAGTGGCGGCCGCCCGGCGTCTCGCGTCGAGCAACCGACCGCCGAAGCGGCCGCGCCGGGCGACGGGGCTAGTCGGCTTGGTGCTCGACCGGTCGGCCCTGGGGCGCCGGCTCGTCTATCGGCAGGCGCGAGCGCAAGTCCTCAAACGCACCGGCGGCCATTACCCAGCTCCCCTCGCGGCGATCGAGTCGATTCGGGCCGGGCTCGAGCGGGGGATGCGGGAGGGCCTCCGGGTGGAAGCACGCGAGTTTGGTCGCCTCGCGGTTTCGGATGTGTCCCGAGAACTCGTGCGGATCTTCTTTGCCACCACGGGACTGAAGAAGGATGATGGAGTTTCGGCCGATCAAGTGACTGATCCCCGAACCGTGACCCGACTCGGTGTCATCGGTGCCGGATTCATGGGGTCCGGTATTGCGGGGACCGCGGTCGTGAACGCTGGCGTCGAGGTCCGACTCAAAGACGCCGACCTGCCGCGGGTCGGGAAGGGGCTCCACGCCGCTCTCCGTCAGGTTGATCGACGGCTCTCCAGACACCGCCTTACCCGGCAGGAGCATGTCCGACTCGCGGCGCTTCTCAGTGGGACAAACGATTTTTCGGGGTTCGCCGACGCCGAACTGATTATCGAGGCGGTGTTCGAGGATCTTGAGGTCAAGCGACAGGTCATGGGCGACTTGGAGGCAGTGGTACAACCCGGGACGATCCTGGCAACCAATACATCCACGATTCCCATTACCGATATCGCCGCCCGGGCACGCAACCCGGAACGGATCGTTGGGATGCACTTCTTCTCGCCGGTGGATCGGATGCCGCTGCTAGAAGTGATCCCCGGAGAACGGACACACCCGAACACGATCGCCACGGCCGTTCGTTTTGGTAGGCGGATGAAAAAGACCGTCATCGTCGTCGCCGATCGCCCGGGGTTCTGGGTGAATCGTATTCTCTCACCCTACATGAACGAAGCAGGGTTTCTTCTGTCCGAAGGAGTGTCGATCGAGGCGATCGACCGGGCCATGACACGATATGGCTTTCCGGTCGGGCCGGTCACGCTCCTCGATGAAGTAGGGTTCGATGTGGCCCAAAAGGCCGGGGGGGTCATGCACCAGGCCATGGGCGATCGGCTGTCGCCGGCCCCAGTACTCGATCGCTTAGTTGGGAGTGGGCGGCTCGGGCGGAAGAACGGACGAGGCTTCTTCCGGTATGCCAAGGGGAAGAAGCAGGGAGTCGACTCGTCGGCCTATCGCGTTCTGGGCGTCGCGCCAACCACGGCAATGCCAGAAGATCGTATTTGGGAACGTCTCATGTACTTAATGTTGAACGAGGCGGCGATGGCGTGCGCCGAGGGAGTCATTCGGCAACCCCGCGATGGCGACATCGGAGCCATCTTCGGGATCGGGTACCCACCGTTCCGCGGTGGCCCCCTTCGGGTGATCGATGCCTTGGGTGCGGCACGGGTCGTGGAGGTGCTCGATCGGCTCACCCAGACCCACGGGGCGAGGTTCCAACCGGCCGAAGCCCTACGGGAAATGGGTCGAAGGAATCGGCGCTTCTATCCTGATTAAGTGCGAAGGTCGCGGCCGATTTCATCGAGAAGGGCAGGCGTTGCCTGCAGGATAGGAACGTTTGCCCAATCCTTCCGAAGTTGAAAGGCCCGGTCCATCTCCTCCTTCGTCAGCAATAACTCTTCTCGTCGGGTCCCGCTTGCGGCCAGGTCGATAGCAGGGAAGATGCGCCGTTCGGCGAGCGATCGATTGAGCACGACTTCGCTATTCCCCGTCCCCTTGAATTCCTCGAAAATGACCTGATCGAGTCGTGATCCGGTGTCGATGAGTGCGGTCGCCACGATGGTAAGTGATCCCCCACCGGTATCGGGATGGACCGCCCGCGCACTGCCAAAGAAGCGCTTGGGGTGTTCCATCGCCTCGGAGTCCATGCCCCCGGATAGGGTGCGTCCCGATCCACGCTCGACGGTGTTGTAGGCCCGAGCCAACCGGGTGAGTGAGTCGAGGATGATGACCGCGTGGCCGCCGCCCTCTACCTCCCGCCGCGCCCGCTCCAGGGTCATCTCGGCCAAAAGAATATGTTGATCAGGAGGCGAATCGAAGCTTGAGGCAATGACCTCCCCCACATCACACGCCTCCATATCCGTCACTTCTTCGGGTCGTTCATCCACCAGAAGGATAAAGAGGCGGGTCGTCGGGTGGTTGGCGGTGATACCTGCGGCGATGGCTTGAAGGATTGTTGTTTTTCCGGCCTTGGCGGGAGCCACGATCAAGGTGCGCTGGCCCCAGCCAACCGGGGCAAAGAGGTCGATGCTGCGATTGATCATGCGGGCTTGTTTGGACAGGCTCTCATGGTCGAGCTGGAGCCGCTCACGGGGAGCGATTGCGCGGAGACGGGTAAATGCCGGTCGGCTCCCGATCTCCTCTACCTCGACTCCGTTGACGGTCTGAATCTTGGCAACGGCGGTACTCGAACGACTCCCCCCACGCGATCCTCCACGGCCCCGACCCCGTCCTCGTCCCCGCCCTCGTCGATTGCGAGAGGGGGCTCCGTTCTCTTGGGGCTCACCGCTGCTCATCGTTCCTGCTATTTCGTCACCCTTACGCAAATCATACTGGCGGATCAGCGATGCCGGGACCACTGGATCCCCGCCGGTCGGGAGGTAGCCAGATTCGCGTCTTCGGAGAAACCCATCTCCCCGTGTGCCAGTCGCGAGCCACCCCGTGACGGTCGCGATGTCGTTATTGGTCACCGACAGATTCTCCTCTAGATTCGTGATGGATGGGGTCCCGCCTGAGGGCCCCCGATGACTGACCCCAGTATCGACCGGAGTCCATTATGCGTTTGCCGTCTCTTCTCTTCGCCACTGTGATGCTGGTACCCATCCCTCTTGCCGCCCAAGGGTTCCCAACGAGGGATGCCACGCTGGAGCAGATGTGGCGGGTTGGCATGGACCAATCGCAGGCCGATGCCCTCATCCAGACCCTAACCGATTCCATCGGGCCTCGGCTCACCGGGAGCCCGGGGATCGTGGCTGGCCAAGCGTGGCTGGAGTCGTTGTACCAGGGGTGGGGAATCCCATCCCGCGCGGAACAGTACGGCACCTGGCTTGGCTGGCGTCGCGGGACCACCCATATCGATTTGGTGGGTCCGCGTGTTCGTTCCCTCGAAGGGATGATGCTCGCTTGGAGCCCGGGCACCGGGGGACGTCCGGTTACCGGTGATGTCATCCAACTCCCCGACCTCCCTGATTCAGCAGCCTATGCAGCATGGCTCCCATTCGTGCGTGGAAAGTTTGTCCTGCTCAGTCAGCCGATGCGGAGCTGTCGTCCGGACGACAGCTTCCAAAGCTCTGCGCGTTCGGAGACGTATGACGACATGATCCAGGAGCGGAATACTGGCCGCCAAAATTGGGGCAACCGAGTGCGAAAGACCGGATTCACCACCAGGACGCTTCCCGTCCTCCTTGAAGAGGCGGGGGCCGCAGGAATCTTGACCTCGCTCTGGTCCGGTGGGTGGGGTGTCACACGGATCTTTCAAGCCCGCACCGGAAAGGTACCTACTCTTGAGCTTAGCTGCGAGGACTACGGTCTCCTGTCCCGGCTCGCCGAGCGTGGCCAGCTCCCCCGCCTTCAGGTGACAGCCGATGCCGAATTCCTCGGTGAGGTCCCCGTCTTCAATGTCGTCGCTGAGATGCGCGGTTCTGAACTTCCAGACGAATATGTCATGCTGTCGGCACACTTCGACTCCTGGGATGGCTCCAGCGGGGCCACCGATAACGGGACCGGCACCGTTACCATGCTCGAAGCGATGCGGATTCTGAAGGCGACCTATCCCAATCCTCGCAGGACGATTCTCGTCGGGCATTGGAGTGGCGAGGAGCAAGGGTTGAATGGGTCACTCGCGTTCGCCGAGGATCACCCGGAGATCGTTGGAGGACTGCAGGCCCTTTTTAACCAAGACAACGGAACCGGGCGAGTCGTCAATATGTCAGCATCCGGGCTAACCGGCGCGAGCGCCCGCATCGCGAGCTGGGTGGCCCGGCTCCCCAGCGAACTTTCCCGGGAGATCAATCTGTCGCTCCCGGGGAATCCGGCAGGCGGTGGGTCGGATCACTCATCGTTCCTCTGCCATGGTGCCCCCGGGTTTGGGTTGGGTGCGCTGCGGTGGGATTATGGGCGGTACACGTGGCACACCAATCGCGATACCTATGACAAAGTCGTTGCCGACGAACTCAAGGCTAACGCGACGCTGACGGCCATGCTCGCATTCATGGCCAGCGAAGAGGCGGGACCGACCCCACGCGTGCAACGGATCGTCGGGCCGGGACGCGACGGCGCTCCACGCTCGTGGCCAACCTGTCGAACCCCGGCGAGGTCTTCGGGTCAATCGACACGCTAGCGACTCGCCGCGGGTCGTGAGGCGCTTGGCACTTGGTACTTGGTCCGTCCGGTATTGGGACGCCGGATCCCGAATCCGGACGGATTGAGAGGTTGCTCCCGGGCGTTCATAAGAGTGTAGCTATATGTAAAACAATGAGTTACATGGCTTAACCGGTCGCGGCACGCAACTTCCCCTCAGGTCTGGGGAAAGTAACGCTTACCGTAGGCTGCCGGAGGCCTGAGTGGACATCCAGAGGGATCCCCCCAAGAAGACAAAACGATGGATCACCATAGCGGCAGTCGTTGGTGTGGTTGTGGTTGCCACCGTGGCTTTGGGTCGGATGAAGCCAGCGGCTCCGACGGTGGATCGGGGCATTCTGTATGTCGATTCTGTGATACGTGGTCAGATGGTCCGCGAGGTGAGAGGCCCCGGCACATTGGTGCCGGAGAACCTCCGATTCATCTCGGCCGTGACCGCTGGCCGGATTGAACGCATTCACCTCCTCCCCGGGGCGGAGGTGGAAGTGAGTACGGTGTTGATGGAACTGAGCAATCCTGATGTCCAAATCCAGGCGCTGAATGCGGAGCGGCAACTCAGCGATGCCGAAGCCGCTCTGGTGACCCTGCGGACAAATCTTGAGAATGGTCGATTGAGTCAGGCCTCGCTCGTCACCGATCTCAAGCAACAGGCGGCCGACGCGAAGCGACGGGCAGCAGCAGGGGCAGAATTGCTCAAGAAAGGTCTCATCATCCCGCTTGACCAGCAGGAGGCACAGGACAAGGCGGATGCGTATCGGGAGCGGTTCCGCATCGAATCGGAGCGGCTGGCCCTCCTCTCCTCGACGATCGATAGCCAGATCGCGGCGCAGGTCCAACAGGTAGATCGACTCAAGTCGATCGCTCGGTTTCAACAGCAGCAGGTCCGGTCGATGGTCGTGCGTGCAGGTGCCACCGGTGTGCTCCAGGAGGTGCCATTGCAGGTGGGACAGTGGGCAAATCCTGGTGCCGTGCTGGCGCGCATCGTTCCGGTTCCCCAGCGACTGAAGGCGGTCCTCCGTATCCCGGAGGTGCAGGCCAAAGACATTCAGGTTGGGCAATCGGCGACGATCGACACGCGAAACGGCTTGGCAAAGGGTCATGTGGCTCGGATCGATCCGGCCGTGATCAACGGCACGGTGACCGTGGATGTGGGTCTCGATGGCGAGCCGCCGAGTGGCGCACGACCCGATCTGAGCATCGATGGGGTGATCGAGATTGAACGTCTCTCCGATGTTCTCCATACTGGTCGGCCCGCCTATGGCCAAGCCAATTCGACCGTGGGACTCTTCAAACTGGTCGATAATGGAACCCACGCCGTCCGCATCAGCGTGCAACTCGGGCGGACCTCGGTGAATCAGGTGGAGATCGTGAGTGGAGTGGTGGCGGGTGACGTACTGATTCTTTCAGATATGGGACGCTTCGATGCCGTCGACCGCGTCCGCATCAAGTGAGACCTCTTCCAATGCTGCATCACGGGCAAAGTGCCCCCCTTCGTGAGGCGATGGCATGAACGCACCCCAAGAAATCTTGATCAAGCTCGATGGTGTCAAGAAGGTGTTTTATACCGAAGAACTTGAGACCCATGCGTTGGCCGATATTCACCTGGAGATCAAGAAGGGAGAGTATGCAGCCATTAGCGGCCCTTCGGGGTGCGGCAAGACGACGCTGTTGTCGATCCTGGGTCTCCTGGACACGCCCACAGGGGGGACCTATACCCTAGCCGGTCAACCGGTCTCGTCCCTGACTCCATCGGAGCGAGCCCGGGTTCGGAACCGGCAGATTGGGTTCATCTTCCAGGCCTTCAATCTGATCGGCGATCTCAGTGTCTACGAAAATGTTGAGTTGCCCCTCACCTATAGGGGAATGCCTTCGTCGGAACGATCGCAGCGGGTTCAAGCCGCCCTCGAAAAGGTGGGGATGGCTCATCGGATGAAGCACTACCCCTCCCAGCTGTCCGGGGGTCAGCAACAGCGTGTCGCCGTCGCTCGGGCAGTCGCGGGTGATCCGGCGATCCTGCTTGCCGACGAGCCCACGGGGAATCTCGATTCCCAAAACGGTGAGGCGGTGATGGAATTGCTTCGGGATCTGCACCGTGGTGGCGCGACGATCTGCATGGTAACGCATGACCCGCGCTATGCCCGGCACGCCGATCGTGAGGTGCATCTCTTCGACGGAAAGGTTGTCGAAGAGGGGGAACCGGCGTTGGTGGGGGCGGAGTAGAGATAGGAATTAGGAAGGATGGGAGTACACTTCCTATGCGTTCGGTCTCCGTCCTTCTATTGCTAAAGGTCGCGCTATGATCCGGCTTGTCGATGTCGAAAAATCCTACCCAACCGGCGCGACCCGGTCCTATGTCTTACGTAGGGTGACGCTCGCAATCGAGCCGGGTGAGTTTGTCACCATCATGGGGCCATCCGGGGCAGGGAAGTCAACCCTGCTTGGGATTCTGGGCATGCTCGACTCCGATTGGAGCGGAGAGTTCTTCTTCCTCGATCACCCGGTGCATGCCATGAAGCCTCGGCAACGTGCCGATCTCAACAAGGGGAATATTGGTTTCGTGTTTCAGCAGTACCATCTGCTCGACAGCCTGACCGTCTACGAGAACCTCGAAACGCCCCTCTCGTATCGCAACTACAGTCGATCGGAACGCCAATCCATGGTGGCCGATATCCTGGATCGTTTCCATATCGTGGGAAAGAAGGACCTCTTCCCCAACCAGCTCTCCGGGGGGCAACAACAACTCGTGGGTGTCGCCCGGGCGGTGGTGGCCGAACCGAAGATCATCCTCGCCGATGAACCGACGGGAAACCTCCACTCCAGTCAGGCCCGCGAAATCATGGAGCTCTTCACTCGGCTGAATCGAGAGGGAACCACGATCGTCCAGGTCACGCATTCCGAGGAGAACGCGCGATATGGAAACCGCATCATCCAGCTGAAGGATGGGTGGGTGGTTGGTGAGGGTATGGAGTAGGTCCCTGCTGGTCCGGCGACGCTTCCAGACCGGATGACACTCTTGCCGTGGGAGACAGGGTTTGCCGGACCTCTCACGACCTCGCCGCGAAGCTCACCACTGCCTAGCCTCCCTGAAAGTTCCGGGATATCCTACTCCTATGCAGCGCGCCTCTCTCCAGATTCCCTGTTCCCCAACCTGTCCTCCAGGTTCCGCGATCCCGACGCCCACTCCCTCCCGACCCGATATTCCTTCTCCATGACGCCTCCGACGACGCCACCGCTTATTCTCATCGCCGACGACCAAGCCGACGTCCTCGAAGCGTTGCGATTGCTCCTCAAGGCGGAAGGGTTTCGGACCGTCACGGCCAATGTACCCGAAGGGGTTCCCGCGCTGCTGGAACAAGAGTCGGTCGATGCGGCTCTCATCGACCTCAACTATACCCGTGACACAACCTCCGGCCGGGAGGGAATGGATCTTCTCAGTCGGATTCGTGCCATCGATCCAATCCTTCCGGTCGTCGTCATGACGGCCTGGGGGAGTGTCGACAAGGCGGTCGAAGCGATGCGCCTCGGTGCCAGTGATTTCGTTGAGAAACCGTGGGACAACACCCGACTCCTGACGACGCTTCGCACCCAGATCGCGCTTGCGCGCGCCCTGCGCATGGGGCAGCACCTGGCCACGGAGAACCGGCGGCTCACCCAAGCTGGGCTCCCTGATCTCATTGCGAATGCCCCGGTCATGCGGCCGATCTTGAGCGTCATGGAACGGGTGGCACCAAGCGATGCGAATGTGCTCATCACGGGAGAACACGGGACCGGAAAGGAAGTTGTGGCTCGTTGGATTCATGCTGCGAGTGGACGGCGAGAGAAGCCCTTGGTGATCGTCAATGCGGGAGGGCTCTCGGAGGGGGTGTTCGAGAGTGAACTCTTTGGGCATGTCCGGGGGGCGTTTACGGACGCCAAGAGCGATCGTGCCGGACGGTTTGAGCTAGCGGACGAAGGTACACTCTTTCTCGACGAAATCGCTAACATTGGATTGTCGCAACAGGCACGGCTCCTCCGAGTGCTCCAGACGGGGGACCTGGAGCGCGTGGGCTCGTCGCGGACGAGGCAGGTGGACGTCCGCGTGCTCGCGGCGACGAACGCCGATCTCAAAGCGGAGGTGGCGACAGGACGGTTCCGAGAAGATCTGTTGTTCCGACTCAATACGATCGAGTTGGCATTGCCACCCCTGCGTGACCGACCCGAAGATCTCCTACCGCTCGCCCAGTACTTTCTGGGGCGATTCAGTGCAAAGTATCGGAAGAACCTTGCGGAATTCGCTCCCGACGCCGAGCTGCTCATGCGGCACTATCCTTGGCCAGGGAACGTCCGGGAGTTGGGGCATGCCGTCGAGCGTGGCGTGTTGATGGCCCAAGGGGTGGTTGTCGGCGCGAACGATCTCGGACTCACGGAGTCCACCGCGGATGGAGGAGCGCTCAACACCCAGACGCTCGAGGATGTGGAACGCGAGATGATTCGGCGTACCCTGGGGCGTTGTGACGGTAATGTCAGCATGGCGGCCAAGGAGCTTGGCCTGAGCCGGAGTGCGCTGTATCGCCGGCTCCAGCGCTTTGGGCTCTGAGATTCTTCGGATGGGAATTCGGTTCGATCGCCGGCTGCTGCTCCTGATTCTGGGGAGTGGTCTCCCCATGCTGCTCACGGCCATCATCCTCCTCTATTCGGAACCCCACTCCACCACCCTCCGGCTTTCGGTCATTGGCGGCCTCGTCGTCACGTGGCTCTGGATTGGCCTTGCCGCGCGGGCGATGGTGGTTCGACCACTCCGGACCATCACGAACCTTCTTGCCGGCCTTCGCGAAGGTCATTTTACCCTCCGCGCTCGCGGCGATCAGCCAGACGATCCGCTCCACGAAGTGTTCCACGAAATCAATGCGCTTGGGAGCACGCTATCCGAGCAGCGATTGGGGGCGTTGGAGGCCGATGCGTTGCTCCGGAGAGTGATGGAGGAGATCGATGTTGCCGTGTTCGCGTTCTCTTCAGATCGAACCCTCCAGTTGGCCAACCGCGCAGGGGAAAGGATCCTTGGGCAGCCGATC
>JAJCZW010000102.1 GCA_029262155.1 Gemmatimonadota bacterium | reverse complement strand
TGGTCAACCACAGAGAGTGTCGGCGAGCCCCGGCGTCCTTTGCGTGAGGCTCGAAACAGGCGTCCTTTAGGACGCGCCGCCGCCAGGCGCCGAGCGCGGGCTTCAGCCCGCGAATACTGTTGGTGCTCCGGCGAAACCGGCTGGTCGGGTTCCTGAACCGAAGTGCAGGCTCGGGTAGCCCATTGTGGGAGGCCGTCGGTCCGTGTTCCTGGACTGAAGTCCAGGCTCGGCGCGCTTCGCGCGATCTGCCCTGAAGGGCAGCGCCGCGATACTGTTGGTGCTCAACCGGCCTCGAACCAATCGGGCCGCTTTCGGAACGCTCAAAGGGACGTTCCGCTAACAGGTTACTCCCTTTGAGGCACCCACCTTGCGAACAGCGTTGGCCAGAACCCCAACCGCCATGGGCATCGCCTCGACCGGCACACACCCGAAGCCAAGCACGACCCCATTCTCATGGTGTTCCCCACGGTAGTATTGGGAGAGGGGAGCAACCGCGAGTCCGGCGCGCGCGGCCCGTTTGACCACCTCCGTATCCGGTAGTGTGGTCGGCAACGGAAGCGTGAGATGAAGGCCGGTGTCCGATGGAAGATCCCCCTCAAGGGTGGGGAGTTCGCTTCGGAGGCTCGCGATCAATGCGTCCCGCCGTCGGGAGTACTCCTGTCGCATGCGGTGCACGTGACGCGCGAAGTGACCTTCGTGGATGAAGTCGGCCAGAATCAATTGGTCGACGGTGTTAGGTGAATGATCGGTTGCCGCATGTAGCCTGTGCACCTGACCGGCAAGCGCCGCCGGCAGGATGAGATACCCCAGTCGAAGGCTCGGCGCGATGGTCTTACTGAAGGTTCCGAGGTAGATCACCCGATCCCGGTCGTCGAGGCCTCGGAGTGCCAGAAGAGGGCGGTCCCGGAATCGGTACTCACTGTCATAATCGTCCTCGATGATCCACGCATCGGCGTCACTGGCCCAAGCAAGCAGATCGACCCGCCGCTCTAACGTCATCGTAACACCAGTCGGGTATTGGTGCGATGGGGTGACATACGCCACCCGCGCGTTCGGCGCGAGAGCAAGCCCCTGCCCCACGATCATTCCTTCACTGTCCACCGGAACCGGAACCAGGTTACCCCCGTTGGCTTGTATCGCCGCGGCCGCTTCAGGGTACCCCGGATCTTCCAGCCACACATCGTCGTCGGGTGAGATGATCGCCCGGATGACGAGGTCGGTCGCCTGCTGCGCCCCATGCACAATCAGAACGTGCTCAGGGTCGGCGGTGATGCCACGGGTCCGTTGGACATGTTCGGTGATCGCTTGCCGGAGGTGCAACTCGCCCAGCCGATTACCATAGCTCAAGGCCTGAGGACTAACGCCTCGCCACCTGCGTCCGGCAATGCGAGCCCACTGTTTGGTTGGGAAGAGATCCAATGCAGGTACGCCGAGGGTAAACGGACGCGGCAGTGTTGGGGGAGCGGGTTTTCTGTCTCCCAAAAGAGTTTCTTGCCTGGGTGCATGCTGGCGACTTGGGCACCTCCTCTTACCGAGGTGGTCGGTCACTCGCGTCCCCGACCCTACCCGCCCTTCGAGGAGTCCCTCCGCTGTCAGCTGCCCCACCGCTGCAAGAACGGTGTTCCGGGAGACCGCGAGACCTTTGGCGAGGGACCGGGTCGACGGGAGCCGACTCCCCGGTGCAAACCGTCCGGCGAGGATCCCGTCCTTGAGGAAGCGATAGAGCTGCCTGTGCAGCGGTTCCGGGGACTCGGGATCGAGCGGAACCAGCATTTCGGCTACGCTGGCACCCCCTCGATGCGTGGAATCGATCAAATGGTACCATCCAATTCGTTATAAATGGATCTGGAATGGTGCTATTGAACAATGACATTATACCCGCCCGGTAGTTCCACGTCATCCCCTTCCTTATTTCAGGGCGTTACTCCCATGCGTGTACAATCAGTCGCTTTCTTCACCATCCTCCTCCTCACCGGCACCCTGTCATCGGCCCGGGCCCAACGACCCTGTCCGGAACCGGCCGCCCGCGAGTTCGATTTTTGGGTCGGCGAGTGGAACGTCGTCAACCGATACCTCATCAACGGACAGTGGCAGACCAGAGGCGCCGCCGAGGTGGATGTGTTCCCCGTGGCAGGTGGGTGCGGGATTGTAGAGCTGTGGGATGGCACACTCGGCCGATTCCGGGTACGGGGGTTCAGCCTGCGCGGGTGGGTTCCGGAGAAGAACGCCTGGGTGTTGGTGTTGAACTGGCCCCAACCAGAGCGAGCCGACTTCAGCACCCTTGAAGGGACGTTCCGCCACGGACGAGGAGATTTCTTTAGCGGCGATACCGTCAACGGCAAACCGACGCTTACCCGTTACTCCTTCGCCGACATCACGCCCGACCACTTCCGGTGGAATGACGGAACCTCACTCGACTCGGGGCAGACATGGGCCACCCGGTGGATCATGGAGTATTCTCGCCGGAACCCTAACGCCCGCCCGGTGTCCAATCTTCCCTTTGCGGATGCCCCACTCGAGAAGGCCTGCAAGGCGCCGGGCACCGAACGCTTCGATGGCGCGCTCGGCCGCTGGCGGTCGGCCGATGGCACGTCGAACTACCGCTCGCTCAAGATTCTCGATGGGTGCGCCATCATGGACTTCTTGGAATGGACCGATGCGGATGGCAACCAGCAGGAGGTATTTCTGGTTAGATCGTGGGAGCATGCCTCGTCGCATTGGGTGCAGTACGCCCGCACCTCCACGATCTCAGGCATGCTACGATTCGAGGGAGATGGTCCGGCAGGACTCGTCGCCACCGATGCACCCGGGAGTTCTATCTCCTGGCAGATCGCCGATGATGGGAAGAGTCTCGTGCTCACCTGGGAGCAACCCGGCGCTCCCCCGTCTCCGATGAACCTGCTGCGTCGACCCTAGCGCTGGAGCAGGCCGAGCGCGTTTCCTGATTCAATCGCGTCGCGCTCGGGCTGGGTGATCCTGGCCAGTTCGAGTTTCGCCAGGGCAGCCTCGTGAAGTCGGAGCGGCTGCCCCGTCCCCAACAGGAATTGACTCACTCCGACGGTGTGTATCACCTCTTCGAGGTGATCTTCCGGGGCGCCCCAGATCCAACTGATGTCCCAGAAGATCCGAGCCGACTCGTCCGGCGTCGATCCGAAATGCACCTCCAGGATCTGATCGCGATCGGCTTGGGTCACCACCAGTCGGAGCGCAGGGTCGGATCGAACCAATGAGCGGATAGCTGCCGGCGTGAGATCGGGTGCGACATCGAGCGGGTGCCTCCCGCGACCGTCCTCCAACCGCATCGCTACCATGAGTGGGAGACCATCTTCCCCACAGCGCGCGGCGAGTCGGCGCATCTCGCTCCCGACCGGATCGATCCCAAACCGGCCGGGGTCCACCCGAAGGCACGGGACATGCTCTCTGATGGCTTGGTCGATGGCATCGTCCCACCGAGGCAAACCGGGATGGACCACAGGAACCGCCCGGAGGCCGGGAAAGGCGCTGATTGCGGCGTAAAGGAAGGAATTCCCCAGCATGGGGTCCTTCCAGAAGAGGGAGGGAAGATAGGTAACCCACGCCTCTTCAATGCCTTGGCTCTTAAGCTCGGCCACCAGCGCTTCAGGAGAAACCTGGGGCAATGGGCGCCACGGATAGGCCCCGATAAAGGTGTTTACGTCAATGGACATGGGGCCGTCGGGGATAGGAATCCAGTAATCGTTGTGGCACGTTTCCACCGGTGAGAATCAGCCAAGTTACGATCACTCCCACTGTAGGGTTTACTCCATATGCCGTTTAGAGTCCACAGCATCGAGTCTGCTCCAGACGACTCCAAAGCCTCGCTCGAACTCGCCAGAGAGCGGTTCGGCTTCACGCCAAATCTGATGGGCATGCTCGCCAGCGCGCCTGCCACTTTGAAGGCCTATCTCACACTCGGCGAGTTGGTCACAACCACCTCGTTGACGCCTCAGGAGCAGCAGGTGGTCTTGCTGACTGTCAGTCGGGTCAACTCCTGTCCGTACTGTACCGCCGCCCATACCTGGTCCGGAAGTATGGCCGGCCTGTCGGAGGAAGATCTCGCGGCCCTTCGCGAACAACGCAGGCTCGACGATTTTCGACTCGAAGCCCTGCGGCAACTCGCCAGCGGAATCGTCGCGGAGCGGGGCCACCTGAACCCAAGAGATGTAGAAGAGTTTCTGTCGGTTGGGTTCACCCCGCAACATGCCCTCGAGGTCGTGTTGATCGTCGCAATGGGCACGGTCAGTAATTACGCCAACCATCTGGCCAAGACGCCTCTCGATGACGAGTTCAAGGCCTATTCCTTCGAGGCGGTGGCAGGCTGAATCGCATCTCCGAACGAACCGGTCGGAAAGATCCTGACGGCGTTACCCGACCGAACCATCTCAAGCTCCTCGACTGACAGCAGCCGTTCCAGCCGCCTGAGTTTTCCCAACCCGGTATCGATCGTCAGGTCGCAGCCGAAGAGCAGTCGCTCGGGGCCCGTTACCGTGAGGCAGGCTTCGAGCATTCCGCCGTCGACCCCACTCCCTGACAAGTCGACAGAGACATTCCCCACATCTTTGATGGCACGCAGGGTGTGGCTCCAATCGCCGCCCCCTCCGATATGGGCCAGGATGAACGACACCTCCGGATGCCGGCGGGCGAGAGCAACCAGCTCGACACCATCGGACGCCTCCTGGCCCGGCCAATCCCGTCGCCGGTGTTGCCAGATATGATGCAGTATGGGGACGCGGTGGCGGGCGGCCAGCTCCGCAATCGGATCGAGGCATGGGTCATCGGCCCGGCGGCTCGCAGCAAGCTTGATCCCCACCATCCCTTGCTCCAGACCGGTGTCGATCTCCTCGAGTGCGTCGCCGGTGAAGTTGGGATTGACACAGACGTACCCCCGTACCCGATCGGGATGCTGGGCCTCGAACTGTCTGAGCCAGGCGTTCCCTGCCCGGCAGTCAGCCGGCGATGGGAAGTAGGTCGGTGAGTGCCGTCCCCAGCTTCCCAGCACCGACGCCACGTGAGTGGTGATTCCGATCTGGTCTCCCGCGGAGAGGCGGCGTTGATTCACTTCGGCAGCGTCTACCCGAGTGCCCTCGGGATAGAAATGGGCGTGGACGTCGATCAGCATGCACCCTCCCGACAACCAGTCAGCACCTCTTCAAGAGCAGCGACCGTCCGTTCGGCATCTTCCACCCCATGGGCCAACGAACTGAAGTTATAGGCCGACCGTTTGAAGAGGATACCGCGTTCGGCCATCGCGAGGGTCACCCGTCGCGAAACATCGTTCGAGCGATAGCTGAGGAAGCACATCTCCGGAATGCCCTTAGCCCCACTCACCAGGTCAGGATATCGGTCGGCCAGATCGCGGAGTCCCGTGAGGAGCACACTCCCCACGCTATTGAGATGATCGCAGACCGGCTGTGAGGTCATCGTCTGGACGGTGGCGATCGCCGCCGCAAGCGATACCGATTCGGTCGCCAGGGTCGACGAGATCCAGGTTCGGTCGACCCCTCGCATCACCTGTTCTGACCCACCGACCACAGCCAGTGGAAACCCGTTGGCCAGCGCCTTGCCGAGCACCACCAAGTCGGGCCGGATGCCACCGCCCCACCGTTCGATGCCCCCACCGATGGCCACCCGGAAGGCGGTCTTGATCTCGTCGACCACCAATAGTGCGCCAACCGCTTCCGTCTCCGTACGAAGCACCTGCAACCATTCCCGGGTGGGCGGGCCTTCGACCACCGGCTCAACGACCACGCAGGCGAGCCGATCGCCTAACGCTCGTATCTTTCGGATCGCGGATTCGGCATCGTTGAACGGGATGGTGTCGAACAGCGATCGGGTAGTGGTCGGCACGCCCTCAGCCTCACTACACCAATCCAACCATCCGTGGTATCCGCATCCGAGCACCTGATCGCGACCGGTGGTAACCCGGGCGAGCCGGACGGCAGCGGCGACCGCTTCGGCACCGGTCTTCAGAAACCGCACCTGCTCCACCCACGGAATCGCGGCCACGAGCAGCGCGGCCAACTCCTCTTCTTCCACAGGTGGCAGCGGCCCGACCACACCACGTCGCGTGGCCTCGATCGCGGCGTCGACCACGGCGGGATGGCCGTATCCCAGCGCGACAGCGCCGAGCGCCATGATCCAGTCGAGATAGGTACGTTGGTGCGGGTCCCAGATGTGGCAACCATCGCTCCGAATGACCCTAACCGGCGCTATACCGTCGCCTGTATCTCCCCCATAGAGGATACCGGGCCGTTTGCTGCCGGTTGAGGTCTCGCCTGCGACGTATTTCATGTCAGTTGGAGCCACCCATACTCGGAGACCGAATGGCGATCGCCGCGAAGGTACACCCACCCACCGGCGCCACTCCAGACCAGCTGACCGGCACGACGGGTTCGGTCGCTTCGAGCCTCGTTCACCAGGAGGTCGAACCGTATCCGGGTAGCCGGCGGAAGCTGGTCGATAGCCGTCTCAAGGATCTTCACCGTGAGACAGTACCCCGTTTCATCTGCGTCGGGGAGGGGGGTCCACCTGGCATTTACGGCGGCGGGGTCGCCCGCGGTGCCTGAGACCCGATGCACTTTTGTAGTGCCACCGTCTGCCAGGGCGATCAAGAAACCCTGGGGCTCACGCTCCTCCACCTGATAGTAGAGCTGCACCCCGTCGACGTGGATGTCGTCGGGCTCGTTGTCGAGGTCGAGCGGGGCATCGTCCGGGTGCCGAACGACGAGGTCGGGTTTGAAGACGAGGGCGCAGAGATAGAGGGCGTCGGCGTCGTAGTTGACGTAGGCTTCGGCACGGAACTGGCCGGCGCCGTCCCACGGCTCTTCGCTTCGCCGGTATTGGTGCTCGTCGTCGAGGGTCAGCGGATCGTCGACCTCGAAACCGAGGGGAGTGCCGTCGGCCACGGGAGGATCGAGTACTGCGATGGCCGAGCCGTGGGTCTCCCATGGGGGACGGGTTTCGAAGAGCGGGGTGCGGGTGGGGTGAACCGGAAGGGTGCCGCCAAGCTCGACCGAACCGGCTTCGGTGGTTACCTGTGCTGTCCGGCCCCCTTCGAGCTGTACCCCTTCGGTCGAACCGTTTTCCAGGGTGAGCCGGATGACGCCTTCTCCACCAATCCGGACTTCCTTTACCCGTCGTGCGGCGTCGGTAGACGCAAAATCGAGAACAGTGACCTGTCGGCTACCATTCCGGTCGATCGGTGTCTGTCGCGTCACGAACTGACGCGGTTCCTGATGCGGGAGCCCCGGACCGGTGGCGCGGACCAACTCCCCAGCGT
>JAJCZW010000101.1 GCA_029262155.1 Gemmatimonadota bacterium | reverse complement strand
GCCGAGTGCGACGTCGTCTACTACGGCTCCGCCGGGGCGGTGCTGTCCTTGTACGATCTGAGGGTCGAACCCGGCTTCAAGAGCGGCGACAACGGGCTCGTCTGCTACTGCTTTCTCTACCGCAAGGATGACATCGCCCGCCAGCTCAGCGAGTCGGGCGAGACGACGATCTTCGACTCGATCGAGAGCGAGGTCCAGGCCGGCAACTGCGCGTGTGAAGTACGAAACCCGTCCGGGAAGTGCTGTCTCGGAGAGGTACGGAAAACGATCCAAGACCTGGAGAGCAAATTGGGGGTGAACGCATGAAATGTGTAGGACCGACCCTGGCGCCCGAAGAGATCACGGCGATCCGCGAGAGCCTGGAGTTCACGCCCGAGCTCGAGGAGGCGGCGGAGCTCTTCACGCTGGCCAGCAACTCGACGAGGCTCAAGATGATCTTTCTGCTCGACCGTTTGAAGGAGCTCTGCGTCTGCGATCTCGCCGAGATGCTCGACGTCTCGCTCTCGGCGGTCTCGCAGCACCTGGCCAAGCTTCGAGCCTACGGTTTCGCCACGACGCGCCGCGACGGTCAGACCATCTACTACCGTCTTTCGGATCACCCGTTTCTAGAGAAGCTCCGACCCGCTTTCCTCGGCGAGATCGAGTGGGAGCTGGCCGAAACGAAGTGAGACGAATCGCAGCCGCAAGCCGGCCGCCCTCGACGCGACCAACCTACAGCGCACGGAGTCAACCATGGCAACCAACAGTCAGATCCAACATCTCATCGAAGCCCTGGCGAGCGCGATGCCAGATCTCGACGAGAACGAACAGCTTCTAGCAGTCACGATCTACCGCGCCCTGGCGGAGGGTAGCCCCGTCGATGTTCCGCAGCTCGCCTCGCGGAGCGGTCTCGACGCGGCCTTCGTGCAGCAGACGATCGAATCGTGGCCCGGCGTCTTCCGCGACGAACAGGACCGGATCGTCGGCTTCTGGGGCCTGGCGCTCCCCGAGATGCCGCACCGCCTGCAGGTGGACGGCGTCGGCATCCACACCTGGTGCGCGTACGATCCGTTGTTCATCGTCCCGCTCCTCGGCCGGTCGGGTCGCGTCGAATCGAAAGACCCGGTGACCGGCGAGAGGATTGCCCTCACGGTCACCCCCGACGGCGTCGAAGACATCTCTCCGCCCGGAGCCGTCGTGTCCTTTCTGACGCCCGACGAGCCGTGGGGTCAGGACGTCATCCAGACCTTCTGCCACTTCGTCCACTTCTTCGCGAGCCGGAGCTCGGGCGACCAGTGGGCGGAAAAGCATCCCGGGATCGGACTCTTCTCCGTCGAAGACGCCTTCGAGATCGGCCGCGGAACCAATCCGCTGACCTTCGGAGATGTACTCCGGCTCGCTGAGAATAGGGAGACCAGGAACAACCGGTCTCACACTCCGCACGAAGCGGTCAACGCCTAGAAAGAATCGGAACCTCATGCAGACGTACGACTACGACCTTCTGGTGATCGGCGCAGGACAAGGCGGTCTTCCCGCCGCCCATATGGGTGCCAACCTGGGCGCTCGGGTGGCCCTCATCGAGAGCGCCAAAGTCGGCGGCACCTGAGTCAACGAAGGGTGCGTACCCACCAAGGCCATGCTGCGCTCGGCCGAGGTGATGCACCTGGTTGCCCGGCGGGCAGCGGAGTTTGGAGTCGAAGTTGATGGGAGGACTCGCTTCCGCATGAAGGCTGCGGTCGCTCGGAAGGACGACATCGTTCGAGGCATCCACAGGTCCATCCACAGTGCACTTGAGGGACGGTCGGAGCGGATCGATTTCCTACGCGGTGAGGCTCGCTTCTTGAACGACCACGAGGTCGACACGGGTGACCAACGGCTGAGCTTCGAGAACGCCATCGTGGCGACCGGCGCTCGGCGAGCCGTCCCTCCCATCCCTGGTCTCGATTCGATCGACACGCTCGACAACAGATCAGCGCTCCTCCTCGACGAGGTACCGGAAAGCCTGGTCGTCATCGGAGGCGGCTACGTGGGCATCGAGTTCGCCCAGATGTATGCACGGTTCGGGAGCCGCGTCACTCTGCTGGGGCGGAATGAGCAACTCGCACCCAGCGAAGATACCGAATTGGCTGATCTGTTGGCTGACTACCTGCGCGAGGACGGCATTGACGTGCGAACGGGGGCTTCGGTTACGGCCGTGCGGGCCGACGGCACCTCGAAGGTCGTCTCTGCTCAGATCGCTGACGAGAGTCACGACTTCCAAGCAAAGGCGGTGCTACTTGCGGCGGGCAGGGTCGGGAATACCGATCGGCTCGAGTTGGCTTCGGCCGGAGTCACCACCGGAAAGAAGGGATTCATCGAGGTCGATGAGCAGCTCCGAACGAGCCAACCGCACATCTGGGCCATCGGGGACGTCAAGGGCGGCTGGATGTTCACCCATGTGGCAACCTACGACGGCCCGATCGCAGCGCTCAACGCGGTCAAGCACCACGGTAAGAGCACCGACTACCGCATCGTGCCCAGGACGGTGTTCAGCGACCCGACTCTCGCCTCGGTCGGCCTGACAGAAGCCGAGGCCCGAGATCAAGGCATCGACGTCACCGTCGGATCCGTTCCGGTGAACGGGGCACGAGCCAAGGCCATCGGCGAGCGGCGAGGGAAGCTGAAGGCCGTTGTGGACAGCACTAACGGCGAGATCCTCGGCTTTCACATCCTCGCCCCGCACGGAGACGACCTGGTACACGAAGCGGTGGCCGCCATGCAGAGCGGAGGCACGATCGACCGCATCAGCAAGTCCATCCATGTCCACCCGACTCTCAGCGAGATGGTCAAGGCCGCAGCTCGCGCCGCGAAGTAGCCGGGGCCCCACAATGTCAGCAGAGCGGGAGCCTGCAACACCCTGATGATCGTCCGCCACTTCCCTAGACCGTGCCCCCCAGAGGGCTGGCCAAGCCTCGTCATCCACGCGAGCGGACGCGGCATCGAGTACGACGAGCACGAGGCGCCGTTGTCGATCAAGTGCGTCCTTCGCGGCCGGGAGGAGCACGAGGTTCGGGGGGTCTCCTATCCGGTGGACGAGAGCAACTACCTGCTGC
>JAJCZW010000100.1 GCA_029262155.1 Gemmatimonadota bacterium | reverse complement strand
GCGTTCCTGATCGTGCCCACCGCACTGATGGCACAGAGCAGTCAGTTTGGAACCCGAGGGATTGGCATTCCGGGACGGGCACTTTCTCCCCGCTCATTCGCCACGGCCGGGGCGTTTGGGCTCTTTGATCCAGAATCGGCTCTGAATCCCGCCGCGTTGGGCCAGTTGGGCCTGATGACGGCATCGTTTACTTCGGCCCAGAACTGGCGCACCTCCGAAAACACAGCCGGTCGAGCCACCGCAAAGGACAACCGGTTCCCCCAGGTGTTTGTGGCCGGCCCTGCCGGAGGAACACCGCTCGCCTTCAGCTTCAGCGTTGGTGCTTACGCCGACCGAAGCTTTGCTCTTGCCTCCCGCGACACCGTCCAAATCGGCGGGACCCCGGTTGGGGTGAACGACACCCTGTTCAGCCGGGGTGGAGTCAGTGACATTCGATTGGGAGTAGCGGCGCGAGTGGGTCCGGGCATGATGGTGGGCATTGGGATCCACGGGTTGGCCGGGTCGTCAAAGCTTGAATCGAAGCGGGTCTTCGCCGATACCACATTTGCGACAGCCATCAGTAGGACAGACCTGACCTTTAGCGGGTATGGGGTCTCCGTCGGGTTTCTGGGTCAGTTTGGGTCGAAGCTCGCCATTGCCGCGATGGCACGAACCGATGAACGACTTCGAGTCGATCAGGATTCAGTCCGGATTCGGAGCACCGATCTGCCAACGACCATTGCGGCCGGTGTTTCTTTCGCCGCAACGCGCACCGTGCTGGTGTCAGGATCTGTTTCCCGGCGCAACTGGTCGGTTGCGGATAAAGACATTCGGGCTGCCGGTGGCATCGGGGCAGTGGATACCTATGAGGTGACCGGGGGACTGGAACTCTTCACCAATCGGGCGAACCCATTCCACCGACCCCTTCGCGTGGGCGTGCGGTACGGGACGCTCCCCTTTCCGTTGGTTTCCGGCCAGCGGCCCTCCGAAATCGGTGTGACACTCGGGACGGGCTTTCGGTTCAACGCCAATCGTGGAGGAGTGGATCTGGCCGTGGAACGGGTCTCTCGAACTCAAGGTGGCGGTTTTTCCGAACGGGCCGTCATCGTCACTGTCGGTGTGACCCTCCGACCATGAGTGCCGCGTGATGAAGCGGGTTTATATCGAGACCTATGGGTGTCAGATGAACGTTGCCGATACCGAGGTTGTGCTCGGTGTGCTCAAAGCGCACGATTATGAACAAACCGAGTCACCCGAGGACGCCGACACCATTCTGGTCAACACCTGTGCCGTCCGAGATAATGCAGAGCAACGGGTGATCGGTCGGGTAGGCGAATTGCAGCGTTACAAGCGACCCGGGAATGTGCTCGGCGTGATCGGCTGTATGGCGCAGCGCCTGGGCCCCCGCCTCCTCGCCGCGGTGAAGCAGGTGGATGTCGTGTTGGGTCCCGACGCCTATCGCAACCTTCCGAATCTCTTGGAAAATGCTGCTCGCGGGGAACGGGCGATCGATACGGGATTCCGGTCGTGGGAACATTATGAGGACGTCGTAGCACTCAGGGAACGCGGCCCCACCGCATTCGTTACCGTCCAACGTGGTTGCGATTATCGGTGCACCTTCTGCATCGTTCCGATGACGCGTGGGCCGGAGCGGAGTCAGAAACTCGAAGACATCGTGACGAAGATCGAAGACCTAGCGCGAGAGGGGACCACAGAGATCACGCTGCTCGGGCAGACCGTCAATGCGTATCACGACGGAGTGCACGACTTTGCGGACCTGCTGCGTGCGGTCGGGGCGGTCGATGGGATTCGCCGGGTCCGATTCACGAGCCCCTATCCGAACAACTTCACCGAGCGGGCCGTGGCGGCGATGGCTGAGACCCCCGCAGTGTGCGATCACGTCCATCTTCCGGTGCAGAGCGGGTCGAATGCAGTCCTCCGGCGGATGCTCCGACGGTATACTCGAGAGCAGTATCTGGCTGTCATGGACCGTTTGCGCTTGGCGATCCCTGGCATCACGTTCTCGACCGATATCATCGTGGGCTTCCCAGGAGAAACCGAATCACAGTTCGGGGAGACCCTGACGCTGGTGGAGGACGCTGGGTTCGACGATGCCTACACCTTTAAGTACTCTCCTCGTGAGGCAACGCCAGCGGTTCGATTGCAGGGCCAGGTTCCCGAAGCCGTTGCCACGGAACGACTGGCGAGGCTCATTGCTACTGTCCGATCACAAACTCGTCGGCGAAACGTGGGTCGCTTGGGGAGCCTCCATGAGGTGCTCGTCGAGCGGCCTGCGAAGCGGGGTGATCAGATGCTTGGGCGAACGCGGTCGAACCTCATGGTCTTGCTTGAGCTTCCCTCCTCGAGCGTAGGAACCTACCATCAGGTCAGGCTGACAGGGACCACGGGTTCTACCTTTGTCGGTCGCATCGAGTCTCCATCGCTGGCGGTCATATGATTATCCACAATCTGGTCGAAGAACATGTCATGGAAGGGTATGAGACGTTGCAAAAGCATTTTCCCGGCTATTGCGGCTGCGAGATCTGCCGGGCAGACGTGCTCGTCTATGCACTCAATAGAATCCAGGCACGGTACGTCGCCAGCCAAGAGGGGAAGGTCATCACCGAGATTCAGCTCGATCGGCACCAAAACCGGACCGATATCGATGTGATTCTCATGGACGCGTTTCGTCGGGTAACCGATGCCCCACGGTGCGGCGCAACCGGGAGGAGTCACTCCCAAGCGTGAGGGGTTCCCCTCCACCGATTCTTCACTTCCTGTTGGCGTTTGGGGCCGGTCTTCTGACCGGCCTTTCGCATTTTGTGGCCTCGCTTCTCGTAGGAATGGTTCTCCTCCTTCTGACCCGTGGCCTTCCCCCGCGTCACTTCGTCGTACCCGTGCTCGCAGGCATCCTCATTGGCCTGTTAGACGCTCACCATGCGGCAAGTCAATGCAGCCGGATGTGGGCGGATGGTGTCCGATCCGTCACCGTGAAGGTGACGAGCGCCGGGAGCAATTTGGGAAGTGGGATGCCGGTTCAGGCTGGCTGTCACGGGGGAATTGCCCTACGATGGCCGAACCGCCGCTCGGTGCCACAGAGTGGGTCTCTGGCGATCGTGACCGGCGAGTGGCGCGGGTTCGCGTCTGGTGGAGGCGTCCTACTCGTCCAGCACTCAGGGGTGGTCGACTCTTCCCACGGGGGAGTGTCTGCCCGAGAGTGGGTTGTTGCTGTTATACGGGAGCTGTACGGAAATCAGTCACCCGTGGTCGAGGCGATGCTCTTGGGACGTCGCTCGAATCTCGATCCCACAATTCGGGAAGCGTTCGTTGGTGCTGGGCTGGTGCACCTCCTTGCCATCAGCGGATTCCATGTTGGGCTCCTGGCAGGATGGGCTTTCCTCCTTCTTCGTGCGGTTGGCCTTGCGCGTCGATTTGCCTCGCTCGGTGCCGTCGGCCTGACCCTCGCTTACGCCGGTGCGTTGGGATGGCCAGTCCCCGCGACGCGAGCTGCCTTGATGATTGGGGCTGTCGCTTGGGGGCAGATTCGCCAACGCGCGATTCGACCGATCGGGCTCTGGGCCACGACGGCTCTCCTGCTCCTGATGTGGCAGCCCAGCGCGCTCACCGAGGTCGGGGCTTGGCTCAGCTTTGCCGCGGTGTGGGGTACCACGGTCGGCGGGCGCTGGATGACACGACTCGGTTCGCGGAAGCAACTGCCGCGGATGTTGGCAAGCTCCGTCGGTGCCACCGTCGCGACCGCACCCATCACTGCGGCTGTCTTTGGCACGGTAGCCCCTATCGGAGTTCTGCTGAACCTGATCGCGATTCCACTCGCCGCAACCGCGATTCCCGGGTTGATGGCGAGTTTGGTGCTCGCCCCGATCTGGCCCTTTCTGGCCCAACGGATCGCGACCGGGGCGGGGGTGATGCTCAAGGGCTTGGTACAGGTTGCCAGTCTTGGTGCCCAGATTCCTTTGGGGCAGTGGTACGTCGAACCTGGGGTGCTTGCGGCCCTGATTCCTCTGGTTGGATTGACGGGAGTGTGGTGGATTACGGCTCGAGGCTGGGCAACCGCTGGCGAGGCAAGGCGTCGGGCACTTTGGCTGGGAACTGCCGCGCTCTGGCTCCCATTGCTCAACGGTGTGATCCAACAGACAGGTCACACCCAAGGCCGCCTGTCGTTACATTTTCTCGATGTGGGTCAGGGGGACGCCATCGTCATCGAGACCCCAAAGCATCGGTTCATTCTGGTGGATGCGGGGCCCCGAACAGAGCGATGGGATGCTGGCCGGCGGGCGGTGGTTCCGTTTCTCCGCCGGCACGGTGCCGGACGGTTGACCGGGGCGATCCTGTCGCATGCCCACCTCGATCACCTGGGCGGACTCGCCACTGTTCTCGAGCGTGTCCCAACCGGTTGGATCATGGAGCCGCTCGTGCCGGTGCCTGATTCGAACTACGTTACGCTGCTAGATGAGGTGGGAGAACGCGGTATCCCACTCCTCCCTGCTCGACAGGGGGAAGAGTGGACCCTGGATGGGGTTCGGTGGCATGTCCTGCACCCTGATACGCTCCGACAGAGCTGGGGGCTGGATTTGAACGAAGATTCGGCCGTTCTCCTGATCGAGTATGGTCGTTTCCGTGCCGTCCTGACCGGGGATGCGGGGGTTGGAACCGAAGCGTATCTGGCCGGTACCATCGGCCCTGTCGATCTACTCAAAGTTGGTCACCACGGATCACGCGGGGCGACCGGCAAGGCATGGTTGGATGAGTTGCGCCCCACCGTCTCGGTGATCAGCCTCGGGCGGAATCGGTTTGGGCATCCGGCGCCTGAAAC
>JAJCZW010000099.1 GCA_029262155.1 Gemmatimonadota bacterium | reverse complement strand
CTGGATCCCATCTCGGTTCGCGGGCTGAAGCCCGCGCTCGGCGCCTGGCGGCGGCGCGTCCTAAAGGACGCCTGTTTCGAGCCTCACGCAAAGGACGCCGGGGCTCGCCGACACTCTCTGTGGTTGACCAAGTGGAAACGCCGCCCTTCAGGGCAGATCGCGCGCAGCGCGCCGAGCCTGGACTTCAGTCCAGGAACACGACCGACCGACCCCTCTCACAAGGCTACCTTCCGAGCCTGGACTTCAGTCCAGGAATATGATCGAAGCATCACCTCCCCCTCCCCCTCCGCGGCCACAAGCTATCTCGGGTGTTCTACCGGATTACCAACCGTTCTGTGCCTTGCCGTGGTCATCCCAAACCGGAGCCCAGGCGAGCGCGACCAAGCGAACCGTGGTATCGCGGACCTTCGGTTTGATGGTGACGGTGGTGAGTTCTTCGCTGGCGCCGTCGTATTGCTCCTCGATCATGGCGATATCATCGGCCAACTTCTCTTCCAGCACGATGAGTTTTTCCTTCTGAGCTTCCACGTTCTCCGCGGCGCGGGTTACATCCTGTGCCTCTTTCCGAGCCCGGCCGGCGCCCCGCATGGCGGTACCCACTCGGTTGGCGGTTCCAACACCAAACCGTTTCCGGCCCAGGAGCGAACCGAGTACCGCAGTACCGGCCCACAACAAGGCGCTCATCTTCTGGGTTGACGCCTGGCTTGACTCCACCGCCACTCGCTGCTCGGCTCGACGAATCCGATCTTCGATCGTGGCGACCTTCGGTGCGTACTTGTCGCGAAGCGCCTCGACCTTGGCATCCCGCGCTTCGCGGTAGGCGAGTTGGAGTCGACCTCGAAAGGCACCCTCCGTCTCGCCCGGTTCGCTGCGCTGCTTGAGGGCAGCGCTTTCCCACAGCACGAGCGCGCGATTGTCACGGACCCACCGATTGAGATCCTTTTCCCACTTGGTAAACTGTTTCGACCGGTGGAGCGGTGGAGGAACCTCACCGTATACTGCATCAGATGGTGGAGCGGCGGAGAGGTCTTCGGCGGCGAGATCGAGATCGTCGGCCTGATTCCAGTCGAGCGGTAGGGGCCCATCCTCAACCGTGGCGAGGAGGATGAACTGGGCGCGATGGTCGATGCGGCGACGGGCGTCGAGGTAGGCAACGTCGACCACACCGACGACACGCGGCGTCCAGGTCAGGGTCGCGCCATCGGGGCCAGAACGGCTGAGCGGCACAAACAGCTGCCGCACCTCGGGTGGTAGGATCGGCGGTGTAGTGGAGACCGTCATGAGGGGAGCCTGAGCGGGTGGCGGTGTCGTGGCTGAGTCGTCCTTGGTCTCTTCGGTGGAGGGAATTAGCTGTTTGATCTGGTCCCGCGTGAGCGGGCCACCCAAGAACGACATCACCCACCGGGTCTCGAACACCACCGGTTCGTCTTCGTGCACATTGTGCAGAAGGAAGATCCGCTTGCCGAGCCCGGCCAGGGTCTTTTCCATTTCGGCCCGGTCGAAGGTCCCACCGGTTCCTTCCAGTCCTTCCATCACCCGTGCCTTGTCGCGCTCGGTTTGGAGTCGGCCGAGGCACCAGGTGCCAGCGTTCGACAACGCCTTGTAGTCGAGGTCAACGGGGTTTTGGGTTGCGAGGACCAGGCCAAGTCCATAGGCTCGGGCCTGTTTGAGCAGGGTAAGGAAGGGCTTTTTCGAAGGTGGCATCGCCACCGGCGGGAGATACCCTGCCACCTCATCCATATACAGGATAGCACGGAGGCTCGTGGTGCCCGATTGGGCGCGCATCCAGCTGGTGACTTCGGCCAGCAACATCGTCACAAAGAACATCCGCTCGGGTTCACTCAGATGCGCGATACTGAGCACCGCCACACGGGGTTGCCCCGATTCGGTGTAGAGGAGTCTCCCGGCATCGAGCGGGTCGCCGGTCATCCACGCCTCGAATCCTGGCGCCGCCAGGAGCGCGTTCAGCTTCATAGCAAGGGCAAAACGATCTTTGGCCGAGTAGAACGTCTCCAGATCCATCACGCCGATCGTATCGAACGGCGGCTGCTGAATGGAGGCGATCAGTTGGCCCAGCTCCAGGTTGCGGCCACTGTCCCAGGCGTGCCGGAGAAGGGAGGCGAGCAGGATATGTTCTCGACCGGTGAGAGGGTCGGAATCAATCTTGATCAATCCGAGGACACTGGTCACGGTGGCTTCGATATGATCGCGATAGAGATCGGCGTCGTCGCGGAGAGAGGCACGGGGGGCGTGAAACGATTTGAGCAGGGCGATCGGGCGACCCGAACTGCTGCCCGGTGTGTAGATAGCAAAGTCGGCCGCGGCACGCATCCGTCGAATCCGCTCGCCGTCTTGATCCCACTTGGCAAGGCCTTCCTGCCACCGTGTCGCCACCTTTTCCGCAAACGCGTCGGGGTCCAACCCACTGGACTCGGCCTCGGCGGGGTTAATCCAAGGTCGGAAATCGGAAGGAGCGAGGTTTGGAAAGCTTAGGAGTAGGTTCCCCATATCTCCTTTGGGATCGATTGCGATGACCGGGATCCGATCGATCGCCGCCTCTTCGATCAACCCGATACCAAGCCCGGTCTTGCCGCTGCCGGTCATCCCGATGATGACCGCGTGGGTGGTCAGATCCTTGCTGTCATAGAGGATGGGGAGGTTGGCGGTGTCCCCGCTCTCGAGGTCGTGCTGCCGACCGAGATAGAACGCACCGAGCTTTTCGTAATCGGGTGTCGAGGGATCCATCGGCTACAGCCTCCGTCGGTCGCTGCCGTGACGATGTCGATACTCTCCCGGAGGAGAGGCAGGGTGGCGGTCGCGACCGTTGGGTGGTGGAGGTCCGGGACCGTACGATGTACCTTGTCGATATAGACAATAGACGCCGGGTGTCGAGTTGTCGAGCAACGCATGTCGAGGCTGGAGCTGGCCGGAGGGAGCGAGGGATAATGGAAAGCGCGATGTTTGGTGCCGGGTGTTTCTGGGGTGTTGAAGCGGCGTTTCGACAGTGTAAAGGGGTCACGGCAACGGCGGTCGGGTATGCTGGTGGGACGGTGGAGCACCCCACCTATCGCCAGGTATGCAGCGATCGGACGGGGCATGCGGAAGTCGTGCATGTGACATTCGATCCGGAGCAGGTGTCCTATGAGGTGTTGCTGGATCTGTTCTGGCGGTCCCACGATCCGACCGAGGTGAATCGACAGGGCCCGGATGTTGGCGCCCAATATCGGTCAGTGATCTTTGCGATGAGTGACGCGCAACAGGCGGTGGCCTTAGCCTCGCGCGCCCGACTCGATGGGAGTGACCGCCACGCGCGTCCCATCGCGACGACCATTGAGCCCGCCCCGCCCTTTTGGGAAGCGGAAGACTATCATCAGCAATACCTCGAAAAACGAGGCCTCTCGCACTGTCACCTCCCCTTGTCCTAACCGGACCCTACCGGGGTGGGGGGGGACGCTTGACAATCCAACGTCAGGGAGCTTAGTTAGCGCCATGAGCAGAATGTCCGACACCTACTGGTATTATACGACCCTCCTCCACGGGCCGTCGCCGAAGGTGTAGCTACTCACTCAACACCCTGCGAATCTTTCGAGCCCGTGTCCCATGACGCGGGCTCTTTTGTGTTCCCTTGTATGGAGACATCACGATGCACGAGCCAACCCTCTCGGAAGCGCCCGGCTCTTCGGGTGGTTTGCCGACGCTCACACAAGACTGGAAGGCCTATTCGGCAGAGCAGCACGAGGTCTGGAGCATCCTGTTCGATCGACGGATGGTCGATCTCCGGACGACGGCGAGCCAGGTCTTTCTCCGCGGGATGGATGTCATTGGGCTGGAACGCGAGGGGGTGCCCAACCTGTCGGAGGTCAACCGTCGGCTCGGTCGGGTGACAGGGTGGAGTGCGGTCGCGGTGGCCGGATTCGTACCCGCACCTCAGTTCTTCGCGTCCCTCGCGGAGCGACGGTTTCCGACCACCATCATCGTGCGGGGTCGTGACCAACTCGATTATCTGCCAGAGCCCGACATCTTTCACGACGTATTCGGGCATGTCCCGCTCCATGCGGACCAGGTATTCGGGTCGTTCCTGCAACGATTCGGGGCTATGGCGAGCGCCGCCAAGTCGCCCGATCAGGTAACGGCCATGGCTCGGCTGTTCTGGTTTACCGTAGAGTTCGGACTCATTCTGGAGGGTGGGGAGCCTCGAATCTACGGGAGCGGCCTCATCTCCTCGCGGGGCGACGGGGAACACGCCCTCGGGCCCGCAGTGCGGCGGCACCCCTTTGAGATCGAAGCTGTACTTGCGCAACCATTTGTCATCGACAAACTGCAAGACGACCTCTTCCTGATTGAAGGGTTCGACCAGCTCTTTGAGGCGCTTCCGATCGCGGCACGTCTACTGGATATACCGGTATAGCAAAGGCAGGAAGGAGCGGGCTCGGTGGCCGAAGGATCGGTCGTGGGATAGGTTCCACGTGGCGAGTGGTTCCACCTCCAATGATTCTGCGGGTCGACCGATGAGAGAGGGCCGATGCGGCTTCACGGACATCGTGTACTGGTAACAGGCGGCACCACCGGGATCGGCCGGGGGCTCACCGAAGAGTTCATTCGGCGGGGAAATACCGTGGCGGTGGTGGCGCGGAACTCTCGGCACTTGGCGGAGCTGACCGAGAGCTGGCCCGCCTGCCAGCCGATCGAGGCCGACCTCACCGACCCAAGCACCCACGCCGCCGTCATCGACCAGGCGATCGGTCGGCTCGGCGGGCTCAGTATCCTGGTGAACAACGCCGGGGTCCAATACCGGCACAACTATCTCGACGACCCCGCCGAGAAGGTGTTGGCGGAAGTTCGACGCGAACTGGCCTTGAATCTCGATGCCTTGATTTCGCTGTCGGTGTTGGCACTACCCCATCTTCGGCAGGCGGATGAGGCGGCGATCGTCAATGTGTCGTCGATCCTGGCCTTTGCACCCAAACGAAGCGCACCTGTCTACTGTGCCAGCAAAGCGGCGGTCCACTCCTTCACCCGGGCGCTCCGGTACCAGGTGGAGCGGGAGGCACCGGCGATCCGGGTGGTGGATATCCAGCCGCCGGCGGTGTACACCCCGATGACGGCGGCGTACGGACGGAAGGACCAGATGCTGACGGTAGACGAGGTCACCCGATCGGTCTTCCGAGGACTCGAGCGAGACCAGGCTGAGATCCCGTTGGGCAAGACGCGAAGTGGTCGCTGGTTGCTACGGTTAGTACCGAACTGGACCTACCGACGGTTTCGCGATGGGTGACATGCCGACGCGGGTGGCGATGGCCTGGAGCGGGGGGAAGGACAGTGCGATGGCGCTGGCTCGGCTTCTCACATGCGGAGTGCAGGTACAGGCCCTCCTGACGACCGTCACGTCGGAGTACGATCGGGTGAGCATCCACGGGGTCCGCAGGACACTACTGGCGAGGCAGGCGGCGTGCCTCTGTCTACCGTTAGTAGAAGTTGTGCTTCCCCCGAGTCCCACCAACGAAGTGTATGAGGAGCTGTTTGGTCGGACGGTGTCCGAACTTCGGGAGCAGATCGACGGCGTGGCCTTTGGAGACCTCTTTTTGGAGGAAATCCGGGCCTACCGCGAGCGCCAGATGGCGACACTCGGTATGACTCCGGTCTTCCCGCTCTGGGGCGAGGAGACCGGGCCCCTGGCTCGGCGCTGCATCGAGGAGGGGTACGAGGCGACGGTCTGCGTAGTCGACACCACCCAGCTCTCGGGCGACTTTGCCGGAGCTCGGTACGATGCCGCGATGCTGGCGCGTCTTCCGGCGGGAGTCGATCCCTGCGGCGAGCGGGGGGAGTTCCATACCTTGGTTCACAACACACCGCTCTTTCGCGAGCCAATTGAGATCGAAACAGGGGAGCGGGTGCTCCGGGACGAGCGATTCATGTATTGCGATTTGATCGACAGGTCAGAAGGAGCCGACGATGAGTGACAAGATCGGGAAAACCGAGGAGGAGTGGGCCCAGATGCTCACGCCGGAACAGTTCCGAGTCGCCCGGAAGCACGGAACGGAACGGGCGTTTAGTGGCGCCTATTGGGACGAGCATGGGACTGGAACCTATCGCTGCATCTGTTGTGACGAGCCGCTGTTCGAGTCGGGCGCCAAGTTCGATTCCGGTACCGGGTGGCCGAGTTTCGACCGGCCAGCCAGCGCGGAAGCGGTGGAGGAGTCGGCGGATACCAGCCACGGGATGCGACGGGTGGAGGTGCACTGCCGGCGGTGTGGTGCGCATCTGGGCCACCTCTTTCCCGACGGCCCTCCGTCGACTGGGAACCGCTACTGCATCAACTCGGCATCGCTATCCTTGGATCAGGGGTAATGGGCGCCATAGGAGCCTGCTTTAGCCGGCCAAGGCTTGCTCCAGCACCTCCACAGGCGAAGCCATCTCGGGCGTGAGCAGTCGCGATGGCCAGTCTTTGACGAATCGATCGATGACGAGGAAGAGGGCAAGACCCTGGTCCTGCACCCACTCGTTGTCCCCACCCCGAATGAAGCGCACAATTGACTGATCCGTCGGCCATCTCTCGCGGTCGCGCTGGTGTAGTCGGTACCGAACCCACTCGGACGCCCCTTCCATGTTTAGGAAGAGAGCCTCCAGGCGACCAAAGGCCTGGTGGTCGGCGGTGTAGTACTTGGCCTGTCGCTCCCGGAGGGCTTTCAACGCGTCGCCAGCCAGGGCGCGTGCCCGCAGCGGGTCGGCCTCGAATGCGGCCGAATAGAGGAGGTCGATCTCTCGATCGACCGATGCACGGAACTCCTCGATGCTCCCGAACTGCCGCTCCACGATATTGTCATCGATACCTTCCGGGAGGGGCCCTTGCCGTCCCAGGGACTGAACCTGTCGAAACAGATCCGGCAGTTGTCGGGTATGAAGGATCTCGTGACTGACCACACTGAGGATTCGTTGATCGAGCAGGGTGTCACGTGCTGCACCTGGGTCGCGTCGAAAGACCCGTGGGAGCGCAAGGATGAAATAGGGCCGGCCCAGGTCGGCCGAGAATCCGGCACTGATCCGCGGCTGGGCGGGAAAGGAGTCGCCGGTTGGGAGGCGAATCATACCGTGGTTGACCTCGCTCCGAATCGGGACCGGTTGATCGTTGAAGTGGAGTACTGCGGGGATGGGGGTGGCGTGCGCGGTTCGTAGGGTATCGGATGCCAGATGCCAGGTACAGACCTCGTCGAACACCACGATCCAGGGTAACGGTGCCGGCTCGAGCCTGAGAAACTCAGTCCCGGCAAGCTCCCAACTCGTGAGTCCCTTCTGGAGCCAGGCATGATCGGCCGGGGTGATTGGGCACGCCTCAGGTGTACCTTGGGCGACGGCGTTCGACAGTGGTAGCCCGACCCCGGCGACCACGATTGCAAAGAGATTAGACCTGATCACTGGACCCCCAACAGGCAGAATGATGGGGACGCCTTAGACATCCCCAACGTGGTACGTGCAGGAAGTCGACAAGGATTCAGGAACGGTAGCGGCGCAATACCAGGGAGAGGTAGAACCCTGCAAGCACTGACGGTAGCAACATCTCGTCTGGGTCCTCCCCATTCCGCCCCACCTGACAACAGGTCAGCGTCTACTGCCCTTGTGCTCTGACAAGCCCGATCCCTGTCGTGATTACCGGGATCAGCAGATAGGTCAAGCCGATGTCAGCAACATATTCCGACAACGACATCTGCATTGGGCTCGGCGACAGCATCAGCGGGAGGTCGATGATGATGTTGGTTGCCATCCAGACCAGGCCGAGCAGAAGCCCCTCTCTTGCAAACCGGGTGGACACGCTCTTGAAATACCGAATGGCAAAGACCACGGTGGATGCCGCCAGCACGACCGGCATGATCGACTCGAAGAGCGGTCGGGAGGTCTCGCGGATCTGGAAGATCGCAAAGGCGACCACGAACGCGATGAGCCAGATGAGGAAACCGAAGAGGAAGGCCTTGCGCAGTGAGACCATGGGAGATCCCTCACACTCTGAGATTCACCATTAGGAGCAATGGCCTGCGGGACACATCTTCGTCCCGCGGCTTGAACACTATCAATACGTTACCGTAGGGGACCCGAATTGGAAAGAGTGAGGAGCACCCATATCTGCGATCTCGCCCGTGCACCGCGACCCCGGCAAACTGCGCCCTCTTCACTCGACCGGTCAATGCTTCAGCGAGGATGCCCCAGAAGGTGGTCGGCGATGAGCCGGCTGATCCGTTCAGGGACACGCTCCGGAACCCAGTGGTCGATGCCTTCGATGACCTCGAAGCGATACGGACCGGTGACGAACTGCCGAGTGGCCTCTGCGGCTCCGCGACCGAACGCGCCGTCCTTGGTGGACCACACGTAGAGTGTTGGAACCGTCACTGGGGTGGGTGGTCTGGCCGGCGTAGCCCCAGCAGCGACCGCTCGCCTGCTGTTCCCGAACGCGGCTGCGTACCACGCCAGCGCCGCCTTCATTGCATCCGGGTGCTCGAGCACACGGAGGTATTCCTTGACCGCCTCCGGGTCGAGATCGCCCCATATGCTTCGGAGATACGCGGCGTCATCAGCCAGAAAGCGAGTCTCCGCCCCAGTCTTGGCGAATTCCGAAAAGTACGATGTCCGCTTCGCCTGGTCCGAACTAGTCGCGGCTCGGCCTGCGGAGAGCGCCGCGAAATGGGGGGTGGAGAGCACGGTGAGGGTGTGAAGACGCTGTGGGAAGCGAGTGGCGACGACCCAGGCGACGGCGCCACCCCAATCATGGCCCACAAGATCAAACCGCTCCACGCCCAAGGCATCGGCGATTCCAACGACATCATCCACTAGGTGGGACATCGCGTACGCCGCGACCTCGTCGGGTCGGGCATCGGGAGAGTACCCGCGCTGATCTGGTGCCACGGCGCGGAACCCTAAGGCGCCGAGCGCCTTTAGTTGCGCACGAAATGAGAATGAGGTCTCGGGGAATCCGTGTAGGAGCAGAACGACGGGGCCATCGACGGGACCTGCCGCCCGCGCGTCGAAGACCAGGTCACCCACGGGAATGCGCAAGTGCTCGATTTGCTGGCTCACCTCGGCTTGCTCCGGCTTGGGCGGATTCTGGGCGCTTGCGCCGGCGCCTGTGAGGCCAACGATGCCAAACAGTACCGGGACCCGAATGCTCCTGCCCACGTTCCCTCCTTGGTGAATCGTATGTGTCGAGGTCCCTCGTCAGATTCTGTCACGCGGGCTCTGGTAGGAGTATCGTGTCTCGGCAGGGGGCTGACAATGGGTGGGGTTGTGTCCTCATCGCAGATAGAAGCAACCCCTGGCCATGCTCAACCCACACCGTCGACCAAGTTAGGCACCGCCCCGCGGGTGGGGAGGTGCGCTCCAAACTGCCGGTCCGTCTGGGCGGGTGAGGGGTTCAATCAGGAGAATATTTAGTGTCGCACCGCACGCACCTCAAGGACCGGTTCGCCGCTTGGCGAGATGCGCAGGAGCACCAGACGGTCTCCGGCCACATCCAGGAGTTCGGATCGACCGGGGAAGATCGGGTCGGTCCAGGCCGGTAGGTCGAGCTGGCCGAGGGGCACGCCAGTCGAAGAGAAGATGCGCCATTGGCGGGTGGATTGGCCGGGCGCAACGTACGCCCCTACCCAAATATTTGCCTGGTCGTCTAGCACCACGGCGCCAACGACGGGGAGGGCCGACACCACCGGGGCGGTTCGGATGGCTCGTATGTACGACTGTGCGACCGTCGGATCGGCCTCTCGAACAGCTCGCTCCCACTCGGCAATCATGTCACCGGAAGGTTGGACAGCGGGAGAGGAGCCGGTCAGCCGAAGTACCAGCGTGGTGTCGACATAGAGCGAGAGGTTGAGTGAGTCGGTGAGGCCGATGACTGTCGCCGACCCGCGGCCGTCGTAAGCGACGCCCCGTGCAAAGCGAAGGGGAAGGCGAGCAGGCTCATCGGCTAGGCGCACCTGGGCGCGCTCGAGGCCAAGCCACAGGCCGAGTCGGTCGGTACTCACGCCGGTCGAATCATAGACCATGAGTGGAGCGGAATCACGCTCGATAGGGCCGATCCCGATCCCGGGTATGGAGCGATTCGGTCGCGCTTGCCAATAGGTCGCGAGCGTCCGCCCATCGGCGAGTATGGTGATCGGATCGACCGCCATCTCTGCTGCTACCCGCAGACGTGGGACAATGCGAACGACTTCGCCGGTTGGGCGGAGCGTGCTGAGGCGTCCGGATCCGAATTCGGTCACCGTGACCGTGCTATCGCTGCCTATGAGAAGGTGAAAGGCTCCTCGGAACTCCCCCGGGCCATCCCCTCTTCGGCCCAAGCGTCGGAGGAGGAGGCCTGCAGGGTCAAAAAGGAGCAGCTCGGTAAACCGGGAGACGAGAAGGGAACCGTCAGGGAGGAACCCGGCCTCAGCAAAGTTGGCGAGCGGCAACGAATCGTAAGGCTCGGTCGAGAAGACGAGGTCGGACTCCCAGGTGGGGGGCGAACGCTCGCTCCGCTCTTCGAGGTGGACACTCAGTATTTCTGTGGTATCCGTGACTTCGGGCCCTTGGTGAGTGTCTGCGGATGCTACGCAAGCGCCGAGTGCGAGCAGTAAGGATGCGGTGAGAAGGTAGCAACGTCTTGTCACGACATGGGTTGGGTGGTGAGCAGACAAGTAGGATCCGTTTGGTGGTAGCAAGGACAAGGAGTGTGGAGGAGGTAAGTATCGATATCATGGCCGCCTGGCTTCCCGATTGCAAGGATTCGAGGACTTCGCCCTGGTAGGCCCAACGCATTTTCCTACGGTCGGTAACTAGCGGTCTCCCCTCCCAGACAGTACACTTGAGGCATCATCGGCCTAACCGAGAGGCTCCGATGCGTGGAAGGGTGCTCCAGACTCTCGCCGTTATCAGTGCGGCGACGCTGGTCGGTTGTCCGAGTGACGATGATGTTTCGTTACCTGTCCCGACTATCACTGCCGTCGAGGTTATCCCGGAAGCCGTGCAACTCGGTCCGGGAATCGAGTTCTTCACCCTCCATGCCCGCGCGATCGACCAGTGGGGATTCAAGCTCCCGGCGGTATTCACCTGGATCCCGACCGGTGGGGCCTCCATCGAGTCCCAGAACGGCGATACGGCTGTGTTCAAAACTGGTGGGGCGACCGGTGATCTGACAGTTGAGGTGCGGGTCGGAACTCTCGCCGATGTCGCCTCTATTTATGTGACCGCCCCAGGTGTCAACGCTGACATCGCCACCAGCCTGTCTGAGCCCGAGCCGGCCGGAGCGATGTTCCGGGGTCTGGTTTCGGGGAACTGTCGTGTCCTGAACGAGGTGGTTGCCTTCTTGGGTGGTGGTGTACTGGGGTACCTCGATGGCCAAGCCAATCCCACATGCGGGGCTTTCGGTCTGGTTGCCCAGGTAGGAATGAGACTGCACACTGAGACTCCCACCTGGAATGGCGGGCGACAGGAGATCGCCGGTGGGAACGCGCCACCGGAGGTTGTGAAGGTTCAGGTGTGGACCAGTGAGCCGATCACCCCCGCGCTCAAGGCTATGGTGGATGGGGAGCTCGACCTCGTCAACGCGATTCTTCGGACGAACCGTGCTGGTTTCACGGTGGATCGTGACCCAACGTTGCATGAATCCTCAATGACTCCCATTCCCGCTGAATGCTCGGGGCCGGAGTACAAAACCGATCCGGCCTGGATGGTTTCGGGGACAGGAGCGTTTCCGGACGACGCTTTGGTCATCTTCTACACGTCGAGTGTTACCGGCGGGAACGGTCTTTTCTCCCGTCGCGGACTCACCTGCCGACCGAACGTGATCCTCATCAACTCTAGCGATCACGTTCCATCCACTCTGGTGCATGAAATCGGGCACGCTATGGGCCTCGTCGAACCGTGGGGCCTCACCTGGGGGCATACCAACCAGTGGGCCGGCATGCGGGCCTCACAAAACATTATGTGGGATGCGGCAAGTACCCGCATCCATCTGACGCTGGGTCAGGTGTTCCGAATGCACAAGGATTGGCGATCGTGGATCGTGCCGGACGGTCTGGGCGTTGACTGCGGGTGTAGACCCTATCAGGGCGGCAGTGGTGGCTGCCCAATGCTGACAGCGGACTTCCGCATGGCACCGCCGCCTCTACCGCCGGTGGCGTGCACGTCGGTGTCTCCATGACCCTGCGACGGTTGTCCCACTTCTCTCGCTCAAGGGCCGCGCTGGTAGCACTCTCGTTCCTCACCGGGGCGTGCCTCTCCATACCGGAACGCCGGGTGGTGGATCAGTGGCTGTACTGTGAGGAGTGTCTTACGACGATGCCGGCTCAAGAGCCCTCTGAACTGAGGGCGGTGGAACGCTTGCATTGGCGCGCTGTCTCCCTTCTGAGCCATACACTACTCGGGCCCACGCCAAGACAGAGGGGTGCTCTCGACTCGATGCTCGCGCGGGATTACTACCTTATCCGAGAGTACCGCGCCATGGGTCTCTCCCCCGCCGGCATCAGAATAGACTCCGCCCAGTTCGTCTCGCGCTATGACGAGGGCATGGTGGCGGCCCTGCAGAAACGGGCCGCTCTCGCCCTTTGGCAGATTGGCACCCCGAGTGCTCGAGCCGCTATCCGCTACGCCTTGAAGCGTGATGTGCTGCGGACGACACCGCTCCGGCCCGACGTTCGGCTGCTCCTGGATACCTTGAACGCCCGACGGTCGCCCTGAGCTGAGACCTTTCCCCGGAGGACCTATGCTGTTGGAACTGATTGTGGCCGTACTCGTCATCCTGGTTTTTCTTCTTCTTCTCTTCGGGTCGTGGCTGTACTGGGGTTTGAGGAACAGGCTCAATGCCCACATCCGGTGGTCCCAGTTGGCTCACGGGTGGATCACGCGGAGCGTTGGTGGCCCGGGCGACGGCACGCCTCCGGCCTCTCCACCGCCAGATGAGCTAGGCTAGGACCGGTTCCTGAGTGTCTCGTGTGCTAACGAGAACTGTTAGGATTGTGGGAGGCGATGCGCGCGAGTTCATCAAGCCGTCGCTGAAAGTTCCCAGCCTCGGCTGTGCGGCCGAGCGCCTCTGCCGCCCTTACCCGGAGTCGTAGGCTCGGTTCCAGAAAGATCAAGAACGTGACCGGTTGGGGATGATCGAAGACGCTCGCGACCTTGAGTGCCTCCTCGGGCTGACCGCGTGCGAGTTGAAGCTGGGCCAAGAGGAACCGTTCCGGTGCCAGCGCGCTGGAGAGGTCCCAGAGTAGGGCGGTGCGGGTCCCCATGGAGTGGAGTGACGCGAGCAGGTCGATCGTTTGGGCGGTGTCACCCTCCGCCAAGGTGGCGTGCGCCGCCGCGGCGGGAGCCAGAAGTGAATCTTCCGGGGAGCTGCCCTGATCCCGGCGTGTCGCGAGGGTGTCGGCGATTCGGCGTACGGTAGCGGCATCTCCGAGGGAGAGGCGGTAGAGCGACATGAGCCACAGCAGGTTGGCGCTGGCACCCGCGTACTGGTCGCCGCGGAGAACCCGTTGTGCGCTGTCGATCGTGCGGACCTTCGCCTCCACCGGGGCGCCCGCCCTGAAGTCCAACACGTAGTAAACAGCGCGGGATGCACGGCCGGCGGCGACGGCGGAGTCGACCAACTGGGTTGCCGCCTCCTGTTGCCCCGCCGCCATCAAGAGGCCGTGGTAGATCAGAAACGCACTGTACGCGAGGGCGGCAGAATCGGGTACTGCTTCCAGGAGCGCCGCTGCCGCGTCCGTCGCACAGCGCCATTGTTTTGCTCCTCCGGACAGCTCCTTCGCGGCACCGAACACATCCTGCGGCGCGGTCCGAGCCGCACGAACCCATCCATCACGATTGGTTCCGTTGGCGACGCAGTCTCGCATGAGTTCGAGGCGTCCACGCGACGGCGACTTCGGTTCGACCCGATTGAGTTCGCGGATCCATCGGTCGGCTTCCGGTATGCGACCATACCGGAGTGCGATCTCCGCTAAGTGGACCTTGGCTGGGGCAAAACTCGAATCGATCGATGCCGCCCGGAGGAACCAAGAGTGGGCGAGCGAATCGGGGAATGGAACGGAAGGTAGAAGGTGATAGTACGTCTCTCCGAGTGCCATCGCCGCCTCGGGCCACTCCGGAACGTCGGTGGCGAGGGAATGCAAAGTCCCCACGGCCCGATCGGCCTGTCCCAGGGAGAACGCACGGATGCCAAGGGCCAACCGTCGCCACTTGCTAGGAAGGTCAGGGCCGATGGCCAGGGCCGCAGCCAAGAGTTGATCGGCACGCCCGAAATCGTTGACCCAGCCCGCTGCCTGGGCTCCTTTGACGGCGGCGATGCCGAGCAACGAATCGGCCGCGACGGCTCGCCCGTACAACTCCAGGGCTTCACCGAATCGGGATTCCCGATAGGCTCGGTCGCCCAGGAGCCAGAGGGCTACCGCTCCCGGTCGCCGGTCCGTAATCGCTGAAAGGTCGATTAGTCGGCCGGGCTCGATCAGGTGTACCAGGAGCCGTCTTGCCGCCTGGGCCGCCACCTGCGGCATCGCTCCACGGTCGCCGGTTTCCGTTTCCTGCCCCACCTGGCGCCCGGATTGGGCGTCGACCAACCGGAGGGTGATCGCAACGGAATCGGCGTTCAGCCGAATGGTGCCATCGATAAAATGCGCCGCTTGGGCACGTCGGGCGATCACCTGTGCTCGGGCGGCGCTCAGGGCCGCCGGGTCCCCTCGAGCGGCCGAATCGAGTTCACGCCACCCGTCGAGGAATCGGAGCGGCTCGGTATGTTCCAACGCCTGGCCGATGACGAGCGCAGCGTCCCAGCCTGCATCGCGATCGAGGTTACTACCGACCGGCACCAGCGGGAAGACCATCACCTCCGTGGGGATCAGCACTGGGGCAGTTGGTAGCAGACGCCACACGACGATGGTAAGGACCAGCAGCCCACTGACGGCCCCCGCGATTCGGGGCACCCGCGATCGACGGGGAGGACTGGTTAGGGTCGAGGCCGAAAGACTGTTGAGGAACTCCTCCATCGTCTGGAATCGGTCGGCGGGGACCTTGGCGAGTGCCTTCGCCACGAGATGATCGATGGCTTCAGGGATACCCGGTCGGATCACACGAAGCGAACTTGGCGCTTCCCGGAGATGCCGTGATATGATCGCCAGGGTCGTTGGTCCCGTGAACGGCGGCTCGCCAGCGAGCAACTCATGGAGCAAACACCCGAGACTATAGATGTCACTCCGGGCGTCGATGTTGTCCTCGGCATTGGCCTGTTCCGGGCTCATATAGGTGGGAGTGCCCACCGCGATCCCACTGCTGGTGAGACGATCTCCCGCCGCCTGGGTCACCGCGCGAGCGGCCCCAAAATCGAGCAGCACGGCGCCATCCGCGGTGAGAATGACGTTCTCCGGCTTGATATCTCGGTGAACGACCCCCGCACGATGCGCCTCCGCCAGCCCTTCGCCAATCTCTCGAGTAATGCGGAGAGCAACATCTAACGGCAGAGCCCCATCCCGCTCAAGCCGGGCTCGGAGCGAGGTGCCTGCCACCAACGGCATGTCGTAGTAGGGGATCTCAAGCCCCGAGGGAAGCTCGAAGCTGCCGGATCGTTCGACAGGAACGATCCGTGGGTGACGGAGAGTGCTTCCGACTCGCACTTCTCGATGAAAACGATCGAAGGATACCGCCTGAGCCAGCTCCGGGCGCAGAACCTTGAGAGCGACCACGTGCCCGTCATCAAGGCGCACAGCGCGATAGACGACTCCCATGCCGCCGCTCCCGATCTCCTCTTCGACGCGGTAACGATCGGCGAGGGCTTCCTGCAGGGCCGTGAACGTACCCGATTCCAATAGGTCCCCTTGAACAAGTCTTTAGAGTCTCGCGTCCAGCGAGACGACCCGCAACCCCAGAGCGGGAGGTACGGTCCCTCCCGGCTTGCCTAGGCGGGCCTCTTCTTGCCGTCGTCGGCCGCAAGCGCTCGGCCCATCCGCACGAACGCAAGCGGCGTCCCATCGGGAAGGATATCGGTTACATGCTCAAGGACTTGGAACCCGTAGGCTGCATAGAGTGGTACGCCTGGTAAGGTGGCCATCAACTCTATCTCGGAGAACCCGGCGGCTATGGTGGCCTCGAAACAGGTGGCGAGGAGCCGTCGCCCGATTCCTTGGCGGGCTCGTTCGGGGGCCACGAAGAACGCTCGGATCCGGGCGGGCTCCATGGTGGGATTCAGTAGATCGTCCGAACCCACGGGGCGTTGGTCACCCCCATAGAGTGTCCGACGCCGACTCCAGCCGCCACACCCAACTATCACCCCTCCTTCTTCGACGGCGAAGTAAGTGCCGTCTGCGATGAGGGTGCTGTCTACCCCAAAGACGTACCGGATCGCTGCTTCCGTTTCGGTTTCGGTGTAGTAGCCCTGGCTGAGCGTTCTGGCTGAACGCGCGATGAGCACCTGAAGGGCTGGGATGTCGTCTTCGGTTGCGAGGCGGATAGTGTAAGACACAGCGTCTCTCTTAGGTCACGGACAGCGTGTGTCCGGCATCTCGAAGTGCGGTAAGGCGTGATCAAGGTCCGAGAGGGGTCGGGCTGACATGGGCGATCCTACGGCAGTGGTCTCGCAAAGGATTCGCTGGGTGGGCCGACAGGGTCAGCGCGTCTCCTCGACGAGGCCATGGTCGGTGAAGCGGTACCACCTGAACGTGGGGACGGCGGTTCCCGCCGCTCCGCCGCTGGGGCACTGGCCCAGGGCGATTCGGGTGCCCTCGGCTTTGGGTCTGCCGCACGACGGATATGAATAGGTCAGGATGCCGGCCTCGCGTGAGGCGACAATCTGGAGTCGATAGTAGGGACCTGAACCTGGATTTCTGGAGACAACAACGAACTCCAGTTCCGGGTCCTCGTCGAGTTGGATACTCATCGTGTGGAAGAACGCCGGATCTCTGAGACTCCCCCATATCGTCACCGCGACCCGTTGGAGGGATTCGTCCTGCCCCTGGTGAGCAATGATCTGGTTGGATGTAACGGATGCCTGGAAGTGCCGAGACGGCACTGATGTCTGGGTTGCTTGGGCAAGGAGAGGGCTCGCCGCGATGATGAGCACAAGCGCCAGGAACAGCGCGTTCTGCTGTCGGGGTGACCCATGAGATGCGACCTCTTCTTGAGGACGCCTATGCAGCAACGATGCCGACAAATCTGGGGAGTCACTGGCATCATCCCTTCTGGTGGTCACGTCGTTGGGGACGACCCGGTGGCTCGGATAAAATCGAACCAGCCGGTGAACCGCCGGATAAACTCCTGTCCCCCGAAATCATCGTTTTTATTGTAGACGAAATAATCCGACCCACCCGCACGGAGCACTAACTCTCCACGGACATGTTCCCAGTGAGAATAGGTGAGAAAGAGATAGTTATCGTTCACCAGAAACCCGATCATGTTGGGCATATGCTTATAGAAGTATAGTTGGAGCGAGGAGTCCCCGGTGCTGATTTCGGGGACGAGCTTCGCCACTTTCGTGATACTCCGGGTGGTGCTCTCGAGCATATCAAACCGCTCGAACATTGCGTCACTCTTGGCCTGCTCCGGGTCAAGCAACGCGATCTCAATGTTGAACTCGATCCGCTTGGAGATAAGCGAGTTGGGTTCATTCTCGTTCAACATCTTCTCAAGTACGTTCTGCCATCCAAAACGACCCGCCAAGGCAAGGTACTTGATGTCGACCTTGCGTTCCTTGATGACGATGTCTTGAATTTCCTGAAAGAGTTGATTCGAGTTGATGAGGTTGAGTTCCTTCTTCTCTTTGACCACTCGTTCGTAGACTTCGAACAAGATCTCCATCAAGATCAGCGCCAGGGCCAGAAGAACGGCGGTATTGGTAATCGCCCGCATTCGCTCAGGGAGGAGTTCGTCCGGCAGGCTTCCCAACATGACAGCTACAATCATGACCGTAAAGGCAATGGGCTTCTTGGCCTTTTCATACCCTTCGATCAAGCGATCGACGAGACTTTTCTTCGCTGGCGGCATGACGTAACTCCGAGCGGCTCAAGTTGGGGATGCGGCAGGTTTGTACATTACTGATTCAGATAGAATTCGCAAATGACATACTGCTGGGTGGGCGTGGGCGTTAACCCTCATCCTTTACGTCTTGACAATCCCGGTCCCAATACTCACCCGGCCGGTAGGTGCCGAAGTACCACTGGTGACCTTCTGGGTCCTTCGCCATATAGCCGCGGGAGCCGTACTCCTCGTCTTGCAACTCCTGAAGAATCTCGGCGCCGGCCGCCTTCGCGTGGGCAAAGTGGGTGTCGGGGTCGTCCACCTGCACGGTCACCGCTTGGGACACTGCAGCGAGACTTCGGGGACTGACCCGACCCGCTTCAGGCCGGGCCGAACTCACCATGATCACCCCCGAACCCAAGGAAAGCTCCGAGTGGAGGATGGTGCCCTCGGGTCCGGGCACCACCAGTCGCCGCCGAAAACCGAACGCTCGGCACAGCCATTCCAACGCTGCGGGCGCATCGTAATAGGAGAGGGAAGGGTAGATGTTGGCGGTCGTTCGCCTCGGGTCAGTCATTTCGGTTTCCCTCTCGGATGCTACTCCTGGGACGCGGTGGTTGCCGCGACCGTATTCGGGAATCCAGAGAACACGAAACGGTATGTCGCCGTCGTTGCATCATATTTGGCGTCGAACCGAGTTGGCATTGTTACCCCGGAACTCACCCCCGCTATCTGGGGGAAATCTAAGGAGAACGACTGCTGCTGCAGTAACAGATCCCGGGTGAGCATCGGCTCGAAAAAGATCGGCTTCGCGGCGTAGTACCCCGCGATTAGTGTGCCGGTGAACGGTTCGGTGCGCTCCAGCTCCGCTTTCGGGAGGGCATGCATCCCCATCTGGGGGACACACAGGCCAATGAGATTTCCTATCTCCGGAATCTCGATATCCGGGAGGACGTACCCGGCCGGCAACTCGGTCGGCTTGCGCAGGTCGCTACAGTCCATGGCCTCCACCTCCGCCGGAGCGATGGTATAGAAGTGGAAGTCGAAATGGGGTACCAGGTATGGGGTGGGTGGGTGGCCATGGACTTCCCAATAGATTTTCAGACTCTGAATCCCCGACTGCTCTCTGGCGACGTCGGGTAGCGGAATCGTCGCGATTCCTACCGGTGGCCATACCATCTCGCCTTCCGCGGGTGCGTTCTGAATCGCCGCCAAGGGGACACTCGCCCCCACACTCACCATCTGTTCATTGTCGACTTCAGCCCAGGTGCAGACGCTGGACCCATACAGATCCGCGCATCCTCCTTCGGCGACCGTCACGGTCGGTACCGGTTGGGCGTTGCTGCAGGCGCTTGTGCCGAGCAAACCGACGAGACCAAGTGTGGTCAGGCGTGGTCCGAGAAAGGAGCGCACGATCATCTCCATTGGCTGGATGTAGGGATATTGAGGTTGACGAGAAGCTGGGGCTCGGTTGGGCGGCTGTCAAGCAACTGACTTTCTCGGCCCGTAACGAGTTGGTACGGCGGCTTGTGGTATGAGTGGCCTCTCGCTTATCCTTCTCCCCGTCGGGGGCCGGGCTTCTGACCCGGTACCGTCCCCGCGCACACGGCGGTTTCGAAGGATTCCCTTTCAAAAACGTGCGCACCAACGAGGTACTGCTTGTCGGCAGGTTGTCGGCTCGTGGGCCATCACGACAGGATATTTGTGTCTTTCAGCAAACTTGCACTACACCCGAACCTGGTTCGCGGTATTCAAGAACTCGGGTTTTCGCGTCCCACACCGATTCAAGCCGAGGCGGTGCCGGAAGGACTCGCCGGGCGAGACGTCTTGGCCTGTGCCATGACCGGGAGCGGCAAAACGGCGGCGTTTCTCTGGCCGATCATGCATCAGCTCATTGCTCAACCACGGAGGGCCACGCGTGCGCTCATTCTGACACCGACCCGGGAGCTTGCGGCTCAGATTCTGGAGGACTTCCAAGAGTTGGGAGCCTATGCCGGACTCACTGGCGCGGCCATCTATGGGGGCGTCGGCATGGGCCCCCAGGAGTCCGCGTTTCGGCGGAAGGTGGACCTACTCGTCTCCACCCCCGGTCGGTTGTTGGACCATCTGCAATATGACTATGCTCAGTTGAACACCATCGAACATTTCGTATTGGATGAAGCAGACCGGATGTTGGATATGGGGTTCCTGCCCGACGTGAAGCGAATCGTGCAGCGGATACCCACGCGCCGGCAAACGCTGCTTTTCAGCGCAACGATGCCGAAGCCGATCGAGGTCCTCACCCGTACGCTCCTCCAGTCGCCAGTCCGGATTCAGCTCCAGCGTCGCGCAGCGCCGGCATCGGGGATCACCCAGGCAGTGTATCCGGTCTCACAGGAACTGAAGCGGAGCCTTCTGGTCGCACTGTTGGAGCGGGGAGATCTGCAGGACGCCTTGGTGTTCACCCGAACGAAACACCGTGCGAATCGCCTGGCCACTGCTCTGGTGAATGCCGGAATCCAGGCGGATCGGATACACGGGAACCGTTCGCAGGCGCAACGGACTGCTGCGTTGGCTGGGTTCAAAGCCGGGAAGTTTCGGGTGCTCGTGGCCACCGACATCGCCGCCCGGGGGATCGACGTCGAGGCCTTGGGTCATGTGGTGAACTTCGATGTGCCGAAGGTGCCTGAGGACTATATCCACCGGGTGGGTCGTACCGCGCGCGCCGAGGCAGTGGGCGAGGCGTTCACCTTCGTCGCGCCGGAGGAGGAGTCTGAGCTACGGGCAATTGAACGGGCGGTTGGGCAGAAGCTCCCGCGAGTGAGGGTACCCGAATTCGACTACAGCGCGAGACCGGACGCGAAGCTCGAGGTTCCGATCGCCGACCGCATCGCGGTGATCCGGGCGCGAAAACGAGAGGAGCGGGCTCGCGCGAAGGTCAATACAGAGCGAAGAGCCCGAGTGACCGCCGAGGGGATGAGGGAACGCCGCCCGAGGGTGCGATCGCGCAGTCGGCGGTAGATGGAAGAGTGAAGTGTTGCAGACGAACCCGGCTCTAGGATGGCCGGGTTCGGTCGTTCCATCGTGGCAGTGTGTCTGTTGCCGCGGAGCAGATTGTGGTAGAGTTTGGAGTGGACGGGCGCTTGCGTCGTGCGATAGGGCTTGCGACGGAGGGCTCGGAATCTCGTTGGGTTCGTTCGACGTTCTGTACCCACAAGGAGTATGAGGATGGTCCCCCAACCGAAGACATCTCGTCCCTGGGACCTCTCGCCCCGTGAACAACAGGCATGGCGTGTCGCCCAGTGGACTGCTGTCGTTGCCCTCCTCGGACTGACCGCCAGTGTCTTCCTCTGGCCATCCACTGCGCTTCCCCTGTTTTGGAATGTCGTCTTGCCACTGGTTCCAGCGGTCCTGTTGATCAGCCCCGGGGTCTGGCGTGGTGTCTGTCCCCTGGCAACAGTCAGTCTCCTGGCTCCCAAACCATCGGCCGATCGAATCGCGGTCCACCCTGACCGATGGCTCGGCTCGGCGGGTATCGTGCTGTTGCTTCTGATCGTCCCGCTCAGAAGAGTCCTTTGGAATCAGAACGGAATCGCGTTCGGCATCCTCCTCGTTGTGCTTGGGGGTATTGCCTTGGTATTGGGGCGACGCGGACCGCTCAAGGCAGGCTTCTGTAACGCTATCTGCCCTGTGTTGCCGGTGGAAAGACTCTACGGGCAGGAGCCGTTGGTCCCCATCCATAACTCCCGGTGCCCTGAGTGTACCCTGTGTACGGTTCGGGGGTGTATCGACCTGACGGCAGAAAAATCGATCGCTCAACTTCTGGGACCGATCCGGCGTGAGCCTGGGTGGGTGTTGACAGCGTTCGGAGGGTTCGCGGCCGCATTCCCCGGATTCATCGTCGGGTACGGGCTGACGAGCGATGGTGCGATGACAAGCCTGCCCGTTGTTTTCGGCTCGGTGGCGCTGGGGATGGTGGTTAGTTGGAGTGTCGTGGCGCTGGTGACCCGAGTCGGGAATGTTGCCGCCCGCACTGCTATGCCGGTCCTTGCTGCCGTCGCACTCTCGGCCTACTACTGGTTTGCCGCCCCGACCTTCGTATCGACCCTCGGCGTAGGAGCCGCTGTGGTCACAGCGATCAGGATTGGTGCCGTAATCCTTGCCGCCGGTTGGCTCGTCCGAGCGATGGCGCGGTCCCAGACAGTACCGCAGAGCATCCCGGTTACCTGATCCCGAAGGACGCGTTCGCCTCCGCCGTAGCTGTCTGCAGCAACGCCGCGACCGGGCCGTCGATGCGAACGTCGACCGACCCTGTACTGAAAGTGGAGGGCAGACCTACCGGACTTTGCCCCGTCAGTTGCTGGGTGATGACCAGCGCGGCGAGATAGGTGCCCGCGATGCTCGGGTGAAACCCGTCCGGTCCGTACAGGAGAAGGTTAGGGTCCTGCCGCCACGCCGCGCGCCACGCCTCTCCGGCCGGAAAAAGCATCCCTCCGTTCGCTTCCGCCGCCATCCGATACGAAGCGCTGACCCCATCGAAATCGAAGCTTCGTGCCGCGGCGGGCCACACCATATACATCCCGATGCGTGCCCCATGTTGTCTGGCGACGCCGGCGTAGCGCCCGGCATAGTCGAGGAGGCTTGGCCGTCCCTCGGTGGCCGATGGACCTTGCTGGAAAATGACGACGTCGTAGTTGTCCCGGGCCATAGCGTCTCTGACGTCGCCGTCGGCCCAATGATCCTGCAAACCGTAGTTGGGTTTCGCGATCGACCGGACCGTTATCGGGCCGCTCCCGCTGGCCGTCACCAATGTCTTGACCATGCCAGGGAGATCGTTGACGTAGGTGAGGCTGTTCCCGACGAAGAGTACGCGGATCTCATTGGGTTGCTTGGGGCCGAGTGGGTGCGCTCCACAGCCAGTGGCAAGGAGGGCGGAGAGTACGAGTATTCCCACGAGACGCACGGAGTAGGTTCGGATGGCCTGTTTCATGGTATCCTCCACTACGAGATCGGCCGACCGTCGGGTTCAACCCAAAGAGATCGGGACTGGCGGTGGCATGACCGGGGGCGTAGGTTCGCGATAGTGTCCGGGTGTTTGCCGAAGCACCTTCCTCTGGAGGCTCTTATGCGACGATCGCGCTCTCTCTTCCCCATTATTTCACTGCTTGTGGCCCTCCCCTTGGGGACTGTTGGCTGCGTCCGCGAGGCCACGATGACCGCGGGCGACCGAGACGATGCCGGGATGGCCGTGGCTCAAATCGCCAGGGCGTATGAGGCCGGACTCAACGCCGGAGATGTCGACGCGATTGTCGCACTCTACACACCCGACGGCGTGCTCATGAATACCGACGATCGACAAGATGCGAGAGGCACAGACGCCATTCGCGCTGCACTCGGGGCGCTCCTGGCATCGTCCAAGTTCTCGGGTACCTCGATTACGAGTCACGGAGTGCAGGTCGTTGGTGATGTTGTGGTCGACAATGGGACGAGTACGGCCATGGTTCGAGAGGGAGACGGAGAGCCGGTAGAGCGTCTTTGGAAGTGGATTTCCGTCTCCGAAAAGCAGGGCGATGGTAGCTGGAAGCTGACGAGGCTCCTGGTGGCTCCTGTGGGGATGATGTGGCCTGCTCCTGCGGAATAGAAACAAGTCGGTGGCACCAGATCATTTCACTCTCCGGACCGAGCCATTTGAGGCAACCTGGGACCATAGGGGGTTGTCGTGCACCATGATCTGGTCGTAGTCGGTTGGTATGGCAATCCGATGGAGGCCCGCCTGGCACTCGTGCTGCTCGAGGCCAACGGGCTTCCGGCCATTATCCTGTCTGACGATGCCGGTGGGATGTTGCCAAGCCTGCAACTACTTGCAGAAACAAGAGTTGCGGTACGGGCGACGGACGCAGATTCAGCCCGCTCCCTCCTGGAATCGACTTCAACAGTCCCTCCCGGCGATACGCCTCCTCTGTCGGCCTGAAACCGGACCTGCCTCGGCTTCGTAGGTTCTATCAGTGAAAAACTACTTACACTTCTGATCTGTTGACATCTGCCAGCGGATCGAGGGGGTTTTGTGTCACGATCACCTGACCCAAACAAACTCAGTCGGCGCGAGCGCCAGATTATGGATGCGGTGTACCATCTTGGCGAGGCTGGTGCGGTGGACGTCGCTCGGCACCTGGATGATGAGTCAGGGTATCACTCGATCCGGGTGACTCTCGGGATCTTGGAGAAAAAGGGGTTCGTCCGGCATCGGGTGGACGGTAATCGACACATCTACCGACCGGTCGTGTCGAAAGAGCAGGCGAGTCGCAAAGCTGTTCGCCATCTCTTGGGGACTTTTTTCGCTGGCTCTCCGTCGCAGGCCTTTCTCGCCCTCCTCGATGAATCAGCCGACCAGTTAACGGCCAAAGAGTTGGGACGCATCGCCGACGCGATTGAATCGGCGAAGGAGGAGGAGTAAGGTGCTAACGCTCCTCTTCCTCAAAGCCACGATTGTGGTTGGCATCACCGGCATGACCGTTGCCCTCTTTCATCGAGCATCCGCCTCGGTACGCCACGGCATTTGGGCGACTGGCTTGGCGGTTCTCCTCGCCTTGCCGTTTCTTTCGTATTCCGTCCCGACATGGACCGTCAGCTCCACCAGTTCGGTGGCGGCACTCGCTTCGGGAGGGCGGGCGACGAAACAGCGGTCTCGGATGGGACCCACGGCGGTCGAACCTGCTGTGGAGCGGGCGATCCAGGAGCTGTCTCCGTTCGGGCCTCTCCGGCCCCGTATCAGTGCCCATGACGTGGTGGTCCCGGTGCGTCCCTGGTATCTCCAGAATGACGTCCGTGTTGGCATTGTGGTTCTCTGGTCGGCCGGCGCCCTCCTGATTCTGGGTCGTTTCTTTGTTCGTGTCGGTAGGCTAGCCCGGCTGATAAAACGCTCTCGCCCGGCCGACCCTGGGATTCAAACAATGCTCGGCGAGGCCTGCCGGACGGTCGGCTTACGGCGGACTCCTCGGTGTCACCTGAGTTCCACCGTGCGGGTTCCGGTCACGTGGGGGATGTTCAAGCCTGTCTTGCTCTTGCCTGAAGCCGCCCTCGCGTGGAGCGTTGATCGCACCCAGAGCGTGCTGTTGCATGAACTCTCCCACATCCGACGATGGGATTGGTTCGGTCATGTTCTCGGCGAAGTGACCTGTGCGGTGTACTGGCCAAACCTCCTGGTGTGGCATGCAACGCGCGCTGCTCGAGCCGAACAGGAACAAGCCTGTGACGATGCGGTGCTACGATATGGTCTTCGGGGGTCGGAGTATGCCACCCATCTGTTTGACATTGCCTGCTCCGCCGTAGAGACCAGGCTGGTCTCGGGCGGACTTGCCTTTGCCGGACGCTCCGCTCTGCGGAGGCGGGTCATGGCCATCCTCTCTCCAACCCCCCGGCGGGGAGCGTTGAGTGCCTGGACGGTCGGTGGGCTCATGGTAGGCGCCCTGACCTTAGGTGTTCCGGTGGCCGGATGGGAGGCGTCCTCCGGTGGGCGATACGCGGTGTTGGAGTACGACCTGATCGACAGCTTGGTGACCGGTCCCGCGCGCGCACGCGTCGATGCGGCTCGGAGTCTTGGGGCGTTAGGGTCCCGTCGGGCCGTGCCAGTGCTCCTCCAGGCATTGACCGATCCCAGCCAACGAGTGCGCGAAAGTGCCGCGACCAGTTTGGAGCAGATTGGCGATGGGCACGTTGTATCACAGATCCTCGATGGCCTGGACGCGACCTCGATCGTCACTCGGGGTGGAGCGATTCGGGCGGTCCGGAGTCTCATGGGTTCCGATGCGATCGTCGGGGGAAGTGCCCGACGACACCGGTTGGTCCAAGCGCTTGCCCACCGTGCCCGATACGATGATGTCGCCGAGGTGCGAGCTCTTGCGGTCAGGTACCTGGCGGGACTCTGTGACAATGTGGCGGTCGAGACGATTCTGCTGACACTGAACGATCTGGATTCAGAGGTTCAGGCGGAAGCGTTGAATGCCGCTCGGGGTTCAATGCACTTGGATGACCGTCTCCGAATTGCAGTTGAGGAGCGGGCGGAGGACTGCGGGCCGCACGGCGATGCGCAGGCTCCGATGTCGCCACAGTCGTTGTCGGTGGCCTGACCTTTTACGCGGAGTAGGTGATGGTATCTCGGGGCCTAGTGGTGCGCCAGAAACTGAAAAGATTTTTGCAGATGTTCGGTGTCATGTTCATCTCCTCCCTCTGGTGGGTCTCTCCGTCCCTGGCCCAGGGAGGGACGAGCATCAACCCAACAAGCGAGAGTCGCCCAACCTTTGCGGTCGCCCGGGCCGACTCCAAGGTGAACATCGACGGAATCCTGGACGATGCCATTTGGAGTACGGCGTCACCCATCCCACTCCCCTTCGAGGTTGACCCGGGGAACAACATCGCCGCATCGGTCGAGACCACCTGTTTCACCGCCTATGACGCGACCAACCTGTACTTCGCCTGTGAGGCAAAGGACGATGATCCGGCGGGTATTCGCGCGTACATCACCGATCGAGATTTGATCGGTCAGCACGACCGGGTGATCATTGGCCTGGATCCCTTTAACGATTCTCGTCGGGCCTTCCTCTTTTCGATTTCCGCGCTTGGTGTTCAACTCGACGCGAGTTGGCAGCAAGGCAACGCCGACGTCTCCTGGGATGCAATCTGGAATTCGGCGGGTCGTATCACCGAGACCGGCTATGTTGTGGAGGGGGCGGTGCCGTTCAAGTCGCTCCGATTTCCTGCTGGCACCCAGGCGCAAACGTG
>JAJCZW010000098.1 GCA_029262155.1 Gemmatimonadota bacterium | reverse complement strand
GGGCCAGCACTTCGTGCCCGGGCTCCCCCAAAGCAACCGCCAGGAGGCACGAAGAGTCGACATATCCAAGGCTCAATCGCGCTCCTCTAGAAAGCGTTTCAGAGCGCCAGGCCGGTAGGCGATCGGCTTCCAATCGCACTTCTTTTCAGCGGGCCCGCTCAGAATCCCTTGCTCCCTAAGCTTTGCGATCCGTTCCCACACGGTTGTCTCCCGCTTCACCGGTTTGATCTCAGCCACTTCCTTCCCCCTGTAGGTAATGAGGACGGTTTCCCCGTCTCTCACCTTGCGAATTAGCTCACTGAACTTGGCCTTCGCTTCGTAGGTTGAGTAGGTGGTCATCCGAATCACGCTAACATGCCTAGTCAGACCAGTCTATGAACATGAATCCAAGATCAGATTGCGCTCGAGCACTCCGATCCCCTACTATCCTGGGCCTCGGAAGCCCATTCTGGCCTTCCACCCGAGCCGACGTAGCTCAGCTGGTAGAGCAGCTGATTCGTAATCAGCAGGTCAGCGGTTCGAGTCCGCTCGTCGGCTCCATATTTAAGTGCTTATAATCCAGTAGTTTACCGCTCCACCAGTCCGGGGCAGTGCACCCCGTGGAGAGGAGCTTGGGGTGCACATGGGGTGCAGCCGGCCACCCCCTACCCGGTACTGAGCTCCTCGAGGGCGCTTGTAGTCGCCTCCTGCGGCCTCCCAGTCGGAGTCGATCGTGCCTGAGCGTTCGGCGAGCCAAGGCTCGGCAGGACGACGGCTTCTCGAGGAGTCTCTAGCGATCGAGGCCGAAGACGCACGCTCGGCAGGAGCACTCGGCTTCATGGCCCGGGTTCTCATCCAAGTCGGCCTGCCTCATCGCGAGCCCAGCGGCAATTCCTTCCTTCGCCGGAACGGGGACCTCTCGTTCTGCATCACCGCCCATCCGGACGTGGGGCTCCCCTACGGCCGCTATCCCCGTCTCCTCCTGATCTGGATCACGAGCGAAGCCGTCCGAACCAAGAGTCCCCTGCTGCAGCTCGGACCGACTCTCAGCGGCTTCATGGCGGCGCTCGGTCTCATTCCCACCGGCGGTCGCTGGGGGACCATCGGCCACCTGCGCGATCAGATGAAGCGCCTCTTCTCCTCGACGATCGCCTACACCTACGACGCAGCGGCCTCGGGCGAATGGCACGATACGGGGTTCCGTCTTGCACAGGAGACCCACCTGTGGTGGCAGCCGTCCAATCCTGGCCAGGTCGCCGCTTGGAGATCCTCCGTCGAGCTGAGCCCCGCGTTCTTCGAGAGCGTCGTCGACCGACCCGTGCCCGTCGATCTCCGCGCGGTGAAAGCGCTCCGCTCCCCCATGGCTCTGGACATCTACTCCTGGCTCACCTACCGCATGAGCTACCTCCGCAAGCCGACGCGGATCCCCTGGGAAGCGTTGGGCTTTCAGTTCGGCGCCGACTACGGCCGGACGAGGGACTTCAAGGAGGCCTTCCTCCGCCACGCTCGAACGGTCGTGACCCTCTATCCGGCAGCGCGCCTCGAGGCGGACACCCGCAGCCTGATTCTCAAGCCCAGCCGCGCACACGTTGCGAAGACGACTCGGGGCTGATCTCTAGGCTGCCCGAGCTATGACCAGAAATTGTGGCTGGGAGAACTGACTTGGGCAGCCTATCTTCCCTTTGAAAGCGAGCACCAGCCCCGACGCCGGGGCCGACGCTCTCGGTTGCGCCTTTCGCCCGAAAAGGTGCCAAGGCTCGGAGACGCTAAGTGAGGAGGCGCCGAGAACAGAGAGCCCGCTCGGGCTCCCGATCTCGTTGCCTGGCTTGTTCCCAACGGCGACTCGCCCAATGCCAGCCCGCGCTAGAACGTCACGCGTAGTTTCAGGCTGATGTCCCGGCCTGGCATTGGCACCTGGTCTTTCAGGAACGACGCATGGTTTCGCGCCTCTTGGTCGGTGAGGTTATGAGCGCGCAACAGGACGTCCACGACCTGCTCGCCAAGGAAAAAGCGGTAGCCAATGCTGGCGTTCAGGAGCTCGTAGCCGCCCGTAGGCGTCTCGTTCGAGGCCAGACGAGTCTGGTCGTCGACGAACCGCACTTCCGCCATGCCGTGCAGACGCCCATCGCCGTAGTGGAGTCCGAGGCCGAGGCGGCGCGGAGGGATGCGCGGCAGCGCCTCGCCGCTCGCTAGCTGGGCGCGAACGTAGTCGCCAATCAGTCGCAGATCGAGATGCCGGGTACCCTCTTCGTAGAGTCCGATCCGTAGGTCCAGCTCGACACCGCGGAACTCGGCGTCCTGTTGTGAGGCAATCGCCACCGGCAGACCGTCCTCTATCTCGCCGGAAAACGCCTGGAAGATGTAGTCCCTGAAGTCATTCACGAAAACGCTGAACTCCCCAGTCAGGCGACCGCTCTTCTTGCGGAGAGCTACGTCGAAGCCAACGCTGGTCTCCTCGTCCAGATCGGGATTGCCGACCTCAAAGGCTTGGGTGGCGAAGTGCGGTCCGTTCGAGTAGAGCTCCTCGCTGTTGGGCGCCTTGACCGAACGAGCTAGAGAGGACGCCAGCGACCAGTCCTGGCGCAACTTCCACACGAGCCCGAACGAGCCGCTCAGCGTGTCGAAGGAACGATCGGGCAGATTCACTTCGGTCTTGTTGTCGACGTTCTCGTAGCGTGCGCCGAACTGGAGGAGGAGATCGCCTTTCTCCAGCTCCTCGAAGAGGAAGACGCCGACATTGGAGGTGGACGAGGGCGGAATGAAGGCCTCGGCGCCGACCGCCTCGAGCTCCTTGTTCCGTACCTGGAGTCCCAAAGCGCCCGAGAGCTT
>JAJCZW010000097.1 GCA_029262155.1 Gemmatimonadota bacterium | reverse complement strand
GCCTCGACACCAGGATTAACGCCGGAATCGAAGCGTACGAGGTGGCGCTCAAAGCGGCAAAGGTCCGGTATCAGATCTACGTGTACGAGGGAGTGAATCACGCCTTCCACAACGATACCGCCCCAACCCGGTACAACGCCGAGGCCGCAGCCCTTGCCTGGAAGCGCACACTGGAGTTCTTCGGCCGATTCCTGAAGGCCTAGGGTCACCTGGGAGGGTGACACGACTGTATATTAGTTGACAGAGCGACCCCTGGTCTGTAACTCCGGGGGGTCTCCCAATCCCATTGATACCCCACTCCCAGGAGGCAACAATGTTCTTCTCTGGTACCACACCACGCCGGGGGTTTCTCGGTCGGGTGGCGGCCGTTGCGGTTGCCACAACGATCCCCTGGTCTCGCGTCAACGCCACTCCCGCGCGGCTGGCTGGGCCTGACGATTGGCTTGACGGCATGACCGGTGCGCACCGCTGTCTGTTCGATTTTCCGGTCCACAAGAACGGGTTTCCATTGATCCATATGTTGAACTACATCACGACATACGAGGCGGCGTATAAGGTCGGGCACGACCAAGTCAATGCCGTCGGAACGCTCTACTCCGTTGGACCGGCGTCGAGCATCCCGTTTGCGTTCAACGACTCCATATGGGAGAAATATCAACTTGGTTCGTACGTGGGGTTGACCGATCCCAAGACTGGAGCTGGTAGTACCCGCAACATGCTCTTCCGGCCAATGTCAGGCGATCCCGTCCTCTTCAACGGTGCGGCGGCGGCCGCCGGCATTGAGAGCCTTCAGTCGATGGGTGCGACCTTCCTGCTCTGCAACAACGCGTTAATGGCCTGGGTTGGTGAGCTTTCGGGTCTGGGCAAAGGAACGCCAGCCCAGATCGAAGAAGATCTGCGGGCCAACATCCTTCCCGGGGTCCATACCGTTCCTGCAATGGTGATTGCGATCGACAAAGCACAGGCCGCCGGAATCAGCTACAACAAGCAGTAGCCTCACGACATCCCTCAGTGATCGATGCCCGGGTTTTCAGCCGGGCCATCGATCACTGGAGTGGGCTCCCGTGGTACCGGAGACACTTTGGTGTCGGGGAACGCCTGGAAATAGCGTTGAAGCGTCTGCTTGGTGCCGCTGACGTACACCACATCTCCCTCCTGCAAGACGAACTCATCCTTGATCTCAACGATGATCTCTTCGCCCCGCTCCACGGCGACAATGGAGCAACCGGTTCGTTCCAGGATCCTGTGATTGGCAAGAGGTCGCCCGACGAACGAGCCAACGGCAGTCGCGACCAACTTGATTTCGCGTTCCAGCGACACCGATTCTTGGCGGAGGAGTTGATAGACGAGGAGTTGGCCGGCAACCTGTCCCACTGAGAGGGCAAAGTCAGCCCCGGCCCGATGGATTCGTGAGACATTCTCGGCCCGACTCGTTCCGGCGATCATGATGGCTTCAGGCACCAGGTTTCGCAGCACCGCCGCAGTGAAGATGGTGCGACTATCCTGATCCAGGGTGAGCACGATCGATTGTGCCTCGTGAACGCCCGCGCGTTTGAGTACGGTTTGGTCGATGGGATCTCCGTGGACGTCCACGCCGGCCATGGGCTCTGGATGAAGAACTCGAACAGTCTCTCCAGCCTCGCGCAGAAATTCGACAACCTTTCGGCCAACACTGCCGTGGCCAACCACGAGAATCGGACCGGTTCGCTGTACCGGTCGAGACAAGTTGCCGAGTCGCTCAATACTCGCCTGACTGCCGACGGCGACGACGATCGTCCCCGTCTTGAGTGGCGTCGTTGGGCTTGGCTGCCGGACAAGGTCTCCTCCTACCCAAAGCCCGACGATCGAAGCACCGGTGTCCTGCCGAATTCGAGAGGTGGCGATGGTACGCCCAGCCAGCGGGCTTTCCTCGTGAATACGGACCTCCACGACCTCCAGGTGACGACCCAAGTGTCGAATCCCAGCTACCCGCGGGCTTATTCGGACGCTGGCACGTGCGGCGAGGGCGGCGGCCAGAATATGATCCGGGGTAAAGGCGGCTGTCGCACCGGCATGCAGCATCGGGGCCCGCCGGCGAGGGTCGTCCATCAGGGCGACAATCGGTCCCTGAAACCCGTGGTAGCGAGCGCTCAGGGTCATGGAGGCATTGTCATGATCTTCTCCATTGACGACGAGGCCGAGCGCCGGGACCAAGTTCTGAAGATCGGGGTCCTCCTCGCGGAGGTTTCCGAGGACGACCTGCCGCCCCCGCTCGAGCAGGCGACGGGCGACGTGTTCGTCCTCTTCAAAAATCGTAAAGGGGATCTTGGCGTCCTCTAGCTCCTCAACCAAGGACATCACAGCGGGGTCATATCGATAGATGAGGATCTGCCCGGTGAGGTCAGGAATGACGGTCGGTATCTTGGCCTCGAACCGCTCCTCGAAGAACGGGATGAGAAAGAAGGGGAAGATGAGGAACACCATCATCTGTCCGGCGAACTGGACGAAGATGACATACCCCTGCATAAAGGGGTGCGACCAGTCCGCATCCTTGCCGTATCCGGTGGTTGTCAGGGTCTCCGAGGCCCACTCCAGGCTGGCGCCAAACGTACGTGGTTCGCCCTCAAGGGTCGCCATGCCGACCTGATAGATGACCGCCAGCAATATCAAGACGACGGGGAGAGACAGCAGAAAGATGAGTAGGCGACGATACGATCGAGGTAGGGGGCGCTTCATAGTCGGCGAGAGATCCTCTCAGCACGTCGTCGTGAGGGTGGCGTTTGGTCCTCGGGAGCAGCCCGGAGAGTATCTTGAAGTATGCGTCGAGAATTCCTGAGCGGTATCCCCCCAGCCGCCCGAGATAGTCGGTGAACCGTCGATGACTCGGGTTGCCGTCCTTGGGGGCGGTGCCATCGGCTCCTCCCTCTGTGCCCTGATGTGGCAGGCAGGTCATCGGGACCTTGTTATGATCGGACGACCGGATCAGGTCGAGGCAATCCGGGCGAGTGGCCTGCGGATTGACGGCGCGTTGGGCCGGCTTGCCATCCCCCTCCCGGTGAGCGAGACCTGCGAGGAACCCGCCGACGTGCTCTTCCTTACGGTGAAGACTCAGGACGTCGTCGGGGCGCTTCGTTCCGTGGGGAAGCTACCGGCCTCGACCATTCTCGTCATCTGCCAAAACGGTGTCGAAGCGGAGGCTCTCGCCGCGTCTGCCTGTCCCGGGGCATCGATCGTGGGCGCGGTGGTGAACATCCACGCCAGCTATCTCACGCCGGGCTGCGTGACCATCTCCTACCCCGGCCCCGTAGTGATAGGCCGTTCGATAGGACCACCTGACGCTGCGGTAGAGCATATCCGGGTGCTCCTCGATGGTGTTCTTCCGGTGACGAAGACGGCCAACCTCATCGGGGTGAGGTGGTTCAAGTTGATCATCAATCTCAACAACGCGTTTCCGGCAATCTGCGATCTCTCGTTCGATCGAGTGCTCAACTGTCCCGGGGTTGCTCAGTATGCGGTACGGGCAATGCGGGAGGGACTGGTGGTCGCAAGCAATCTCGGTGTGCGACTCGAAGGGCTGCCTGACACGACGCTGGTGCTAACCAAAGTGGTGCGATATCTGCCTGTGCCCCTCGCCGCGGCAATCGTCCGCGCGAGGGCGACGCGCATTGCACGGCGAGGCCCGCTGCTCGGATCAACCCTCCAGAGCCTCCGCCGCCGCCGCCCATCCGAGGTGACGCACCTGAACGGGGTGGTCGATCGGCTGGCCCAGCTCCACGGTCAAGTCGCACCGATCAATCGGCTGTTGACCACCTTGGTTCATCGCGTCGAGGCGACGGGTCGATATCTTTCGCCCGAAGAGCTTGTGGCCGAATGCATTGAGGCAGAGGGAAACGTGGCATGAAACAGCGATCGCGACCAACCCGGTTTCAACCGAAGATTGCCTTCTTCTGGCCGGTCTTCCTTGTGGTCTTCTTGGCGGACTGCACCTCGAAGTCCCTTGCCGTCGAGCGCCTGGGAGGTGGTCCCCTCCCTCATGAAATCTTCGGGTCGTGGCTTCGCCTGACGCTGACGTACAACACCGGCGCGGCGATGGGAATAGACTTGGGCGCCTTGTCGCAACCCCTCCTGGGTGCAATCGCCGTTGCCGCGCTGATCGTGCTGTTTCGAGCCTACCGAACCGTGGGGCCTTCCGCCTCTCCGGTGCTTCCCGTGGCCCTGGGGTTGTTGGCCAGCGGGGCGTTAGGAAATCTGTGGGACCGCGTGCGATGGAGTCGTGGCGTGGTGGATTTCATCGATGTGGGGATCGGAGCTCATCGGTTCTGGACATTCAATGTTGCTGATATGAGCCTGACCCTCGGCGGCATGCTGCTGCTGTGGTATTTCTGGTGGGATCAATCGGGAGCCGACCAGCACCCGTGACCCTGCTCACCGTCGGCGATTGCGCTGTTGAGTTCGGGGCGACGACCTTGCTGGACGGCGTCAGCTTTGCGGTCCCACGGAGCGGCTGTTGGGGCGTCGTTGGACGCAATGGCGCCGGGAAAACGACCCTCTTTCGACTCCTGACCCGAGAACTCCGTCCGACCCGTGGGGCCGTGGCAAGCCGCCAGGGCCTTCGGATCGCATTGCTGGATCAGAACCGATCGTTTGGGGACGCGACGACGGTGTGGCAAGCGGCCGCAGCAGGGTACCGTGAGGTACTCGCACTGGAGTCGTCCCTCGCGCGGCACGCCGATCGCCTGGCGGCACAAGGGGGGTACGCGAGCGAGGCCGACCTCACGGCGTACGGCGCCGCCCAGGAGCGTTTCATGCACCTGGGTGGATATGAGTTTCACAGTCGAGTCGATGCCGTGTTGCAGGGATTGGGGTTTGACCCAGACGATGCGAAGAGACGCCCGCTTGAGACCTTGAGCGGAGGAGAGCGAGGACGCGTCGGTCTTGCCGTTCCGTTAGCCGCACCCGCCGATCTTCTCCTCCTCGATGAGCCCACCAATCACCTTGACCTCGATACCATCGTGTGGCTCACGCAGTATCTCCACGATCAGGACGAAACGGTGTTGATCATCAGTCACGATCGTGCCTTTCTCGACGATACCGTCGATCATGTCCTCCACGTATTCAATCAGACGACGACGCTCTACCGTGGTGGATACTCAGGGTTCGCCGAACAGCGCCTCCTGCGTGAAGTAAGTTTCCAGCGGGAGTTCCAGAAACAACAGACCGTGGTGGCCAAGGAGGAGGAATACATCCGTCGCCATATCGCAGGGCAGAACAGCGCCCAAGCGAAAGGACGCCGCCGCCGACTGGACCGCCTGCCCAGACTCTCGCCGCCGCCCTCAGAGGAGAGCCCGATGCGACTCGGCCTGGAATCGGGTGAGCGCGGTGGCGACCGGGTGATCCAAATGGAGAATCTTACGGTGCAGCGGGGACCCGAGGTGCTGATTCGAGGAGCCACGGCGACGGCGATGCGGGGGGAGGTCATCGCCTTGGTAGGCCCAAACGGAGCCGGGAAGTCAACGCTGCTTGCGACGCTCCTCGGAGAGCATCCCTGCGCCGGAGGGCGGGCCAACTTGGGCGCGTCAATCCATCCGGCGTGGTACCGTCAAGATTTGGCAGGGGTACCCGTCGACCAGACGATATACGAGGTGATCGGGGCGCTCCGACCAGCCTGGAATCGGGGACAGATTCAAGGGTATCTCGGTGCGTTCGGTTTTTCTGGAGATGCGGTCCAGCGATCCACCACCTCCCTCTCGGGTGGGGAACGGGCACGAGTGGCCCTTGCGATCATTACGCTGTCCCGGGCCAACCTGTTGGTGCTCGATGAGCCGACCAACCATTTGGATGTCGAGAGTATCGAGGTGCTGGAAGACGCGCTCCTGGAGTATGAAGGGACCGTGCTCCTGGTGAGTCATGATCGAGCGTTCCTTCGGGAATTGGCGACGCGCGTGTGGTCGTTGGAAGACGGCGTGCTTCACGATTACGCCGGCACCTTCGTCGAGTGGGAAACCGCCCAAGACAAACGACGGGCGGCGCCAGCGCCCAAGGGAGAGCGATCAGGGTCGGCACGTCGGGATCGTGGGCGCAAACGCCAGACTCAGGACCAGGCGTCTCGTAGCGACCGAAAAGCCGCTATCGCCCAGGTCGAAGTGGCCGCGGCTCTAGTGCATCAGATAGAGGAGGCCATCAACGATCTAAAGGAAACACTTGCCGACCCGAATCTATATCAGGGAGATGCCGCAGGTGCTCGGCGGGCCGGGGAACTCAACGGCGAACTTAAGCGTAAGGAAGTCGAACTCGTGGAGGCTATGGAGGGGTGGTCTGAAGCCGAAACGGCCTGGCAGAAGATTGCCGACGTCGAAGCACCGCTCTGATTCGCTAGTCGGCGTCGAGGTTTTCTTCGGCGACTCCCGCCCGGCGTAGAAACCGTTCCGCGAGCTGTTCGAGCCGTTCGTTCTGGCCTTCCCGAGCTTCGCGAAGCAAGGCCGTCACTTCGGGGATCAACCTCGGGTCGCCAAACCGATAACCGGTCGCGTCCTCGGCGGTCAAGGAATCACCCTCGTTGGCACCACGAATCAGGGCCCGGGCCGCGGCGAGCGCGAACCCAGGGTCATCTGGCGCCGGGAGCGGAAAGCGAATGCGGGGGTCCGGCTCTGCCGCATCTTCGTTGACGAACGCGCGCGACACCGTGATCTCCTCCTGATCGGTCATCCGCTTGCAGGCGTTCCTACTTCCCCAAACGTCACTCGTCGCCAGGATCGAGCAAACACTTCGCCGAAGTGCTGACCATGAAAGTACCAGCCTGAGCGGCTTCGGCGAGTGTCAGGTTTTGACCCAACTCCCGAGCGCGATCGCCGTTCTTCTCCAAGGTAGCGATGACAAACGCTATTGACTTGGGGCTCAAGGCTTTTTCAGTCCGGCGCGCGGCACACTCGCAGACCTCAGAACTCAGAACGGTCGATGCCTTGCAGGCCTTCGCGAATCGTCCTTCCTGACTACACGCACCTCCAGCGATTCCTACCAAAACGATCGCGACGGTCCATGGTCTTACGACCATGGGTCGGCCCAATAAGATGTCATCGTCATGGTTTCCATGTGGCCGCATCATAGACCGACCAGAGGTGAATAATCCACCCGAACAACCAGAACCAGAGAACGCCACCCAGAACAAACATGACGGCCGCTTTGACAAGCCGACCTTGCAAGAGCTGACCTAGTCCCGGGATGAAAAAGCTGGCGAGGGCAGCGATGATGTTCCCCGCTGAACCTTGCGACATGAAGAGCCTCCCCTGGGCAATGAGAACGGAGTATCGACAGTTGCCTTACGATACCACTACTCCTCAATGTTTCAAAGTGGCACATTCCCAATGTCAGACCACCTTGTGCTTCCAGCGTCCTCGTTTGAACACGATTCCGCTCAATACGGCGAGGGTGCTGAAGGCGATCGCGATCGAGGCAAAGACTCCTAGCGGCCCAAAATCCAGCGCCCGGGCCAGGATCCAAGCCAATGGAATCTCCCAGAACCAAAAGCAGATGAGATTGAGGACCGTCGGTGTCCAGGTGTCACCGGCACCGTTGAAGCTTTGGGTGAGCACCATGCCGTAGGCATAGAACGGAAAACCGTATCCGACCGTGCGCAGGCAATCGACCCCATAGGCAAGAACGGCAGGCTCGCCGGTGAAGATGCTTACGATGGGGCGCGCGAAGAGGACGAAAATGAGTCCGACGCTGCCCAGAAAGAGCATGTTGTACCAACCCGCCTTCCATACCGCCTGTTCGGCGCGCTCAGGCTTGCCTGCGCCCAGTCCTTGACCGACCATCGTAGCGGCAGCGTTGGAGAGACCCCAGGACGGGAGGAGGGCGAAGAGGATCACCCGAACCCCAATGGTATATCCGGCGAGCGCGTCGCTTCCGAATGAGGCGAGGACTCGAACCAGGCCGATCCAACTCGCCGTTCCGATGAAGACCTGGAAGGTGCCGGTCGAAGAGAGTCGGACCAGGGAGAACATCTCGCGTGGGTTCAAAGACAGGTGTCTGCGCCGCACCCGAACTCGACCCTCAGTTTGAGTCAGTCGATAGAGGGCATAGAGCACTCCAGTCCCGCGGCCGATGTTGGTCGCTACCGCCGCGCCGGTCACGCCGAGAGCTGGAAACGGCCCCAAACCGAGAATGAGTGCCGGGTCGAGCACGATGTTGATGGCGTTTGCGAGCCAGAGGACACGCATTGCTACCGCGGCATCACCAGCACCCCGAAAGATGGCGTTGATGAGAAAGATGAGAAGCACGGTCCCGTTACCACCGAGCATGATCCGGGTGTAGCCGAGTCCGACATCGATCACCTCCGGCGGTGCTCCCATCAGGCGGAGCAGGTTGTCGGCAAAGAAAGACGCGATCACTCCGAGAACCAGCGCGACTCCAAGTCCGATCGCGATTCCCTGGACGGCGGTCTGGGCAGCTCGCTCAGGATCTTTTTCCCCGATCCGGCGGGACACCATGGCCGTGACTCCGATGCCCAGACCCATCGCCACAGTGTAGAAGATCGCCATCATCGCTTCGGTGAGGCCGACGGTTGCCGCCGAACTTGCTCCCAGACTCGAAACGAAAAAGACGTCGACCAGGGCGAAGATCGACTCCATCACCATCTCGAGCACCATGGGGACGGCGAGCAGTAGGACGGCGCGCCCGATTGGCCCCGAGGTGTAATCCTCTCGGGTCCCGCGGATGGAGTCTCGGATAGCCGACCAGATCGTCTGGTGGGGCGAAGAGTTGGGTGCCTTGGATTCGGACATAAGGCCTGACAAGGTAGGCAATTGACATTGGGGACGCGAGGGAGAGGGGAGGTCGGGTTCCTGAATCGCCCTCAAGGGTAGAGCGGGGATTTGGCGCGCCGACCTGGACACATGGTCGAGGGGTAGAGCTTGTAACCAGTGTGCTATCAAATGACTACCATAACAGAACGTGTGTTCTGTTATGGTTACATGACTGTAACTACGTAGGTCGCTATATTAAGGAACGATCGTTCTGTATTGATTGTCACTGCAACCCTTTGAAGGTCCATGGGACGTCCCCGCAAGTACGACCCCGATCGGGCCCTCGACAGGGCAATGCAGCTTTTCTGGGCCCGGGGCTATCACGAGACCACCTTGAGCGATTTGGTGGGCTCGACCGGAGTGCAGCGCTACAGTCTCTATGCCTCGTTCGGGAGCAAGGACGCACTCTTCCACGCCGTATTGGATCACTATCTCGAAACTGTGGTTGCCCGACTTCTGGCCGGGCTTCACCGGAAAGACGCAGGATTGGGTGAAGTCCGTCGCTTTCTCGATCAGGTTGGGACGATGGCTGACAGTGGGGCAGGGGCCAAGGGTTGTCTCATCTGCAACTCGTCGGTCGAGTGTGGGGATAAGCGCGAGGTGGCCGCCCGGGTGGCGCGCTATCAGAGTCTCTTGGTGGACGGACTCAGCGTGGCCCTGGGCAACAGTCATCGACGCGGTGAGTTGCGGGCGGGTCTTGAGCCCGACGAGGGTGCTCAATTTTTGGCGGGCATTGTCGTGGCGGCGTGCGTGCTCAGCCGGTCGCCAACTGGTTCCGATCTGGTCGGCTCACTACTCGGGGTGGCGTTACGGGCCGTCACCCCAGTTCTCCTGTAGATGCGCTGGACTATTTTGTCCCCCATCACCCTTCTGTCGATCACCCTGAACCAACCCCGGTGGAGTTGCCCTGAATGAGTATGCGATCTATGGGATGGTGCGTCATCTTCCTGCTTGGTCTCTCCCCGGCACTTGTTGCCCAAAATCCGCCAGTGCAACCGAAACCGCTAGGGTTTACCGGTGACTTCGGTTTGGTGAACACCAGCGGGAACACCGACGTGACCACCGTAAACATCGGTGAAGAGATCACGTACACCAGGGGACACCTGACCTTGGGACAGCAATTTGCCGTGGTCTACGGCAGGAGTGACGGCGAAACGACAACGAGCCTGTGGAGGGGTGGTCTCCGTGCGGATATCTCCGCCGGAGGCCCCCTAGTCTTCTTCACTCAGGTGGGTTGGGATCGGAACCGATTCGCAGGTATCGCCCGGCGTTTTGAGGAGACGGTCGGTATCCTGGTTGAACTCTTTGAGCAAAGCCGTACGATGCTCTCCGTGGAGGCCGGGTTCTCCCTGATTCAGCAGCAAGGGACTTCACCCGGCGTCACGAACAACTTTGCCGCCGGCCGTTCCTCCGCTGTCTTCAGGCAGACCTTTGGCTCCAAATCCTTTGTGGTACAACGAGTTGAGTTCCTACCCAACCTGAAGGAGAGCACTGACTTCCGGTTCAATTCGGAGAGTGCATTGGTGGCACCGCTCTCCAGTAGCATCGGCCTCAAGGTCTCCTATGTGATCCGGTTCGATCACCAACCGGAGGTTGGTTTTGAGCGCACCGACCGATTGCTCACCACTGGTGTACAGGTCACCTTCTGAACCCTGAAGGATTGTGACTTTGAGACGGCGGAGCAACAGCTTTGCCTCCCATTCGAAAAACGTCTGGCGAAGGACAGGCAAATAGAGTAAAGTTGGCGACATGGTGACCGACCAATCGTCCTCCGGTCCGGAGGGAAGCCGAGTAGGTCGCAAGCCGTTCTTTCCATCACTTCTTGTTCAATCCCGGAGCAACCAAAGATGACTCGTCTCAGTTTCGTATGGCACCGATCGCTCGTAGCGCTCGGGCTTGCCGCGGCGTGCGTCCTGGGGCCGCCGACGGCGGTCGCCCAAGTCACCAGCGGTACGGTCGCTGGTAAAGTCACTTCATCTCAAGGTGGCGCCGTGATTGCCTCCGCACGGATCCGTGCGGTGAATCAGGCAACCGGCTTTGTATTCAACGCCGAGTCCGATGCTCGTGGCCGGTTTTCCTTTCCAACGCTCCAGGTTGGGGTGTACACCATCCAGGCGCGAGCCGTCGGGTTCGGGCCGGTTGAGCGTCGAGGGGTCCGAGTCCAACTCGGTGAAACGGTGACGTCAGATTTTAGGTTGACGCCGAGCGCGGTTCAGCTTGAGGAGGTCACGGTTCTCGCGGACGCAGCTCCCTTGGTGGATAAGAGTCAGTCCGGAGTGGTGGACTTCATCGGAGCCGACGCGGTACAGAACATCCCGACCAACGGGCGGAACTTCGCTGACTTGGTGGCGTTGTCTCCCCGAGTGCAACTGGGGGTAGGCGATGGTTCGGGTGGTAACCTCTCCCTCGGCGGTGGCCGGCGTGGTGCCAACCTGATTCAGATCGATGGTGCCGGGTCAACGGGCACCTTCTTCGGGGGTGAGGCCCGCGGTTCGGACCGGGTTCCCTTTGCTTTCTCGATTGAGGCGGTGCAGGAGTTCCAGGTCATCACCAACGCCTTCGATGTGGAATTCGGCAACTTCAGCGGCGGCGTCATTAACGCCGTGACCAAGTCGGGAACCAATCAATTCCACGGTTCGCTCTTCGGCTATCTTCGGAACGAAACGCTGACTGGCGAGGACTTCTTCGGAAAACCGGCCACCGAATTCAACTCGAAGCAGGTCGGCGGGACATTCAGCGGCCCACTTGTCAGAGACAAGGTGCATTTCTATGTGTCGGTTGAGCGCCAGGATCGCAGTGAACCGATCTTCGGCCTCCCCGGTGCCGGGAGCGTTCCGGACCCAAATACGAACGTGCATCCGGACAGTGTCGCACGATTCATCAATATCTTGCGCACGGTGTATGGCGTCGATGATGCGGCAGGACAGTTTGCTCAGACCCAAGACGAATGGGCGGTGTTTGGACGGCTGGACTACCAGATCAACGACCGTCACCGCCTGACCCTCCGGCACAACTACACCAAGTTGGACCAGGGCGGTGACCGGGTGAACCCGGACGAGACGATCGGGAATGGCGGCATCTTCCAAGACACCGGTAATTCCTCGGTGTTGAATCTGAACTCGGTGCTGGGCGATAACACCTGGAACGTCTTCCGGGCCCAGCTCGCTTTCGAACCCAGGCCGCGCTCAGCAAACAGCCTGCTTCCGGAGACCGAGGTGTTTAATGTGAGCGACTTCGGTAACGGTACCACTCGTTCGCTGCGAGGGATGGAGGCGCTGAACGATCCGGTCCTCCCCAATAACTTGGAAGAGACCACCGTTGAGTTGTCCAACACATTGAATATCCGAGCTGGTGACCATACGGTGAAGCTCGGGGCGTCATTCACCAACTTCAAGTTCCTCAACTTCTTCTTTTTCCAGCAACAGGGGCGGTTCCGGTTCAACTCCCTGGCAGACTTCGAGAACAAGAATCCGTTTGAGTTTGTACGGGCGCTCCCCAACCCAGGCCCTGACGGTCAGTTCTTTACTTCGGACGATGTGCTCCCGCTGGCGAAGTACAATACCCGGGAATTCAGTCTCTACGCTCAGGATGAGATCCGGGCTACCGACCGGCTGACCATCACCGGTGGGATCCGGGCCGACCTGACCCGGACACCGGATAAGGCCCCGCTCAATCAGGCGTACTTGGCGTCGACCGGCCTTCGTACCGACGAGGCGCCCAATCAGACCAATTTCTCTCCCCGGATCGCGTTCACCTACGATCTCACCCCAGTGGGTGGCCGGGCGACGGTGTTCCGCGGTGGAGTTGGACTCTTCCGCGGTCGGTTCCCCTCGGTGCTTTATTCGAACTCGCTGTTGAACACTGGCGGAAACAGTCTTTCACTGCGCTGTACCGGATCCTCGGTACCAACGCCGGATTACCAGAGCTATAACAACGGTGAGTCCTCCAAGATCCCGTTTGCCTGCACCGGCGGCGGTGCCCCCTCCCCACCCGTTGCCAATGTGAACTCCTTCGATGAAGACTTTGCCCTTCCCCAGACCTGGAAGAGCAACCTCGGCCTCGATCATGCACTCACCGATCATCTGCACATCGCGGCCGACGTCGCCTACTCAACCACGACCAAGAACTTCTACGTCGAAGATCGGAACCTGAACCCGGAACAGTTCCGGTCATCGGTTGAGAATCGCCCGGTGTTTTCACCGACGACAGGTATCAGGGGAAGCACCGGCCGCGTCAACTTCGGCCAGAATCGGCGAGATTCCGGGTTCGGCGACGGTCTCCTCCATGTCAGTTCGGCTGAGTCTCGAAACATCCAACTCTCGTTGAACCTGGAGCAACGGTCGAACGGGAAGTACAGCTGGGCTGCAGGATACGCCTATTCGAATACCAAGGACAACAGCAGCTACTCCTGCTGTATTTCCGGTACCGCTCTCTTCGAAACTCCCACCGCTGGCGATCCCAACCGTATCGGCGATCGGGGTGATGAATTGAACGGAACGTGGGGTCCGGCAGATTTTGAGCGGCGACACACGATCGTCCTCTCCGGAAACTGGAACGCTCCGTACGGATTCCAGATCAGCGGGATCTGGCGGACCACCTCCGGCCGTCCCTACACCCCGCTCGTCGATGGGGACGCCAACGGCGACGGACGGAGCGGCAACGACCGGGCGTTCATCAGCAACGCCTTGACCTTCGAAGATCCTGCCGATGCGGCGGTCCTCAGTGGCATCATCAGTCGATTCGACTGTTTGTCGAGTCAGATCAACCAGATTGCCAAGCGGAATAGCTGTCGGAATCCGTGGTTGACCACACTCGATCTTCGACTGCGGAAGGGCATTAATACAACGGCAGGTCAGCGGGTGGAGTTGATCGCCGATCTCTTTAATGTCCTTAATGGTATTAAGAGCAGCTGGAGCCGGAATGTCGGTGTAAACTCGAACGAGCAAGAGTTGGTGCGAGTTGAGGGCTTCGATGCCGCTACTCGGAGCTACATCTACAGCGTCAATTCAAACTTTGGCAATAAGACAGACTTGACGAGGTTCCGGACCGATCAGTTCCAGGCCCAGATCGGGGTTCGTTACTCGTTCTAGTCCTTGCTGTCATTATCCTCAACGTGGGTTCGGCCAGATGGTCGGGCCCACGTTGGTTATTGGGACCAAGAGTAGTTGCGGGTGAAGTCTTGAAGTACGTCGCTCCACCCGTTTCGGCTATGCTGCATCGTCGCATGGGTTAGGCTCCACCGGCGAGGGGCATAGGATCGAGTGGGCAGCGACGAGAGGAAGTCGCCAAAGGAGGCAATCAGTTGTTCGGGGTCGTCGAACGCGACTTCGGGCTCGATGACACACACATCCTCCGGCCGGTGCCTATCTCGCATGAGGCCTACACGGGTCAGGAAGCAGGGCAGGTTCATGGCCATCGCCTCATTGCAGACCACGCTATTCCCTTCATAATAACTCAGATGAACAAACGCCCTGGCGGTACGCATGCGGTCGGCCACCTGATCGGGGACACAGTTGAGGTGTTCGAATTGCCAAGCGGGATAGGCTTGTTGGAGCAACGGAATCAGCCGTGCCCCTTTATGTTTGAGGCGGGCGTCGTGGAGAATGAGTCGAGAGGCTTCGTTCTCGAGCTTCCCATCGAATCGATCGGTATCGACGGGATAGTAGATAATATGGCTGCCACCATTCCCGTACAGTTCGTTGAAAGCGTCCGCGACCCATTCGGCGCACGACACCCAGAGGGTTCGTGCCCGCTTCGCCGCTCGGCGTTGCCGTTCCCGTAAGCACCAGTGGCTAAACGAACGCGTTGCAGCAAACTTGACGGCACCGACCCCGTGCTGGAATCCAATGACGGGAATGTCGGGAGCCCAATCCCGAACCAGTTGGTTGTCACAGATGACAGGGAGGCGTTGGCGACGCACCATCTGTTCGTCACGGGTACGAGGTGTCATGTAGTGGACCTCTTCGAAGACCAACTGGAGTCGTCTTCCAAAGGTTTCGACACCGCCGACGGTGGTCCGAGGATCAAACTTGCTGTAGTGCACCACGGAGTGCGGGAGTCGTTCTATGGCAGGATGGGTCATGGTCCTCAATCGTTCTCACGGCGAAAGAAGAGATAGCGACGAAGAAAGCGCCATTCATCACTGCGGATGAGTCCTACCGCCATCCCCGTCATCGAAAACCCGACCACGATAATAGCCGCTTCTACAGCAAAGGCTAAGGCAGGAGTGACGTCAACGTATACCTTGAAGGCGACGGCTCCAATAACAGCAGGCAGGGCTGTCAGCACCACAGCCAACCATGCACGCAGTGGATATACCTCGCGGAACGGTACCCCGGTTGCCCGCCCGATATACCAGGTGTAGGAGGCGACCATCGGGATGAAGGCGAGCATCGATCCCAGGGCAGGCCCATCGAATCCAATCCAATAGAAGAGTGGTACGCTAATAACGACGTTGGATAGGAACGCGATGAGCGCCGATCGGAACAGATACTGCGGTTTTCCGGCGGCGACCAGCACCGACCCAAAGGCAGTGATACGACCCAGCGTCATGAGTGCGTAGTACCGCAGCACACTCGCCCCGTTGATGTAGTCGTGGGTAAAGGCGACCGATACCGTTTCCTCGGCCGCGACCACAAAGATCAGGGAGATGGGAACTACGAGGAGCGCCGTTTTGCGAGCCTGCTCGCGCCACACCGCGACGACGTCACCAGGGCGCCCGGCCTTGAACAACTCGGCGAAGCGGGGGGCGTAGGCCACACCCACCGCGTAGGCGATACTGGGAATGATCGGAACCTGCCAGCTGCCAGCGCTATACTCCGCGAGCGCCGCCGCACCGAGCGGGATGATAAGGAATCGGTCAAATCGGCTGTTGATATTGGAAATGAGTTCGGTGACGCCAATCGGGACGGCAAACCGGATGAGGGTGCGGGCGGTGATCGAGGTCCGTTCCGTCGTGATGTGACGGTAGACGGCGCGGTAGTATCCCAGCGTAACGGCCCCGAAGACGAGACCCACCCCACTCAAGACCAGCATCACGGTCCAGATACTGGCCCCGAGGGCGAGGGGTACAAGCATGCCAAGGCTCATACCGAGCGATCGGAGGATCGACGTGGCGGCGGCGGCGCGTTCCCGGCCCTCGATGACGAGCATGTTGGGGAGCATGCGCATCGGGAGGTCGCCGAGGGGGAGCGCTACGAGTCCGGCGAGGTATGTGAGTTCGAGTTCGGTGGAGAGGATGTGATAGTGACTGAGTCCGGCAATGACGAGTAGTATGCCCGCGGCGAGGATTCCGAGGCCGAAGAGGAGTCGCCCCATGCAGGCCGTAATGGCGCGTCGCTCCCCAGGAGATTGGGATGGAAGATGAAACGATAGGGTGCCTGGGAGCCCAACCGAGAGCACCATCGTCAGCGTGGTGTGAATCAGAATGATGGCCATAAGTACGCCGACGTCGGTCTTGCCAAGGAGTCGAACGATGATCAACGGGGCAATGACTTCTGCGGCGCTGGAGAAGATGCGTCCCACGGCGAGGACGCCAGCTTGGTGTGCGGTGCGGGATGAAGGAATGGTGGAGGGGGCGCTCACACAGGTCCTATAGGTAGATGTCGTGGGGAGCTTTCAACGAGGGGAAGATACAGCGTCTGATGTGCAATGTGGGGTGCCGCTGATCGGTATGCAGGCTTGGACTCCACTGGTACGCCAAGTACTATTGATCTGCTGCCACGGTGACAACCACCCGAGCATGGGAACCATGTTTCGAACCTGCCTTTTCTGTCACACAGACCTGGGTGCAAACGAGGTCCTGCCGACGTTTCCGGTCGGTCGGCGGATCGCGTTCGATGCGGCGCGTGGTAGACTATGGGTCTTGTGCCAAAGGTGTGGCCGCTGGAATCTGTCACCCCTCGACGAGCGCTGGGAGGCCGTCGAGGACTGCGAACGGGCGTTTCGAGAGACGTTCATGCGGTTCTCCACCGAAAACATCGGGTTGGGAAAGGTCTCGGAGGGCCTGGAGTTAGTGCGGATTGGAGCGCCGCTCCGTCCTGAATTCGCGGCATGGCGGTATGGCCGGTTCATTCGTCGGTGGTTGCCTAGCCGACCCGATCACCCGGTCGTGGTCCTAGCGGATGGGGTCGCGGCCGCCCTGCGTGGGGTGGGTAACCGGGTGGTCCGGGCCATTCCGGCCTTGCAACCGAGCTACGACCCGATGACCTGGCTTCGGATCCACGGACAAGGTGCCCGGGTACTCCATATCGCCCACTTCGACCGGGGGCACCCGTCGGTGATCCGTTTTCGACACCTCGAGGAGGTGGTCCTGCTGCGGCCTGACCGGGAGGCACCATGGCGGCTCCGAGTACGGCATGATCACGGCACCACCTTGGTCTCGGGTGATGACGGTCTCCGAACCGCCGCAAAACTCCTGGCAGCCCTCAACGGGTGGGGTGCATCCACCGCCGACCTTCAGTACGCCCTATCGAAGCTCGAGGATACGGGCGACCCCGACGGGTACTTCAGTCGAGTGGCCTCGTTGGCTCTCCGCACCGCATGGGGGCGGGCACCCGACGAGACAGCGTCGGTTGCGGTGGCGGCTGGGGCGTCGAGCGATGCAGAACGGATTGCTCTCCACCTGACGACACGCTCATTTTGGGGTCGTGGGGGAATCGGAAGCGAAGCCGAAACCCCGCTCCCCTACCTTCCACTCCCCGATCGGCTGGCGCTGGAGATG
>JAJCZW010000096.1 GCA_029262155.1 Gemmatimonadota bacterium | reverse complement strand
GGGCTTCCCGGACTGAACGGCTTTGTCGGGGAGTTCCTCGTCTTGGTAGGTAGTTATGGGACGTTTCCCGTGGCGACAATCATGGCAACGACAGGTGTGATTTTCGCTGCAGCGTATCTCTTGTGGGCGTTGCAACGCATCATTTATGAAAAGCTCGATAACCCAGACAACGAACGATTGGCGGATGTGAATCGACGCGAGCTCATTGTTTTGTTGCCCTTGATCGCTGGTATCGTTTGGCTCGGACTGTATCCGGGGCCGGTGCTTCGACGGATTGAACCAGCCACCCAGCACTATCTCGAGACCATTGCCAGCGCACCAGACCTTGCTTCCCCCGTTAGCCGGGAGATGGCGGGAGGCGCACCATGACCCTCGACCTCTCAACCCCTCTGGGGGTGACTATTGCACTCGCACCCGAGATTGTCCTCTCACTTGCCAGCCTGATCGTCTTGCTCGTCGTGAGTTGGCGGCACCGCAACGCAGCCGATAGTCGGTTAGCCGGTTGGATCAGCCTTGCCGGGCTTGTCGCAGCAGCGGTCGCCCTGCTCGTGCTCTGGCGTGCGGCACCGACGGCCACGGGGCCCTCCGGCATGGTGGCCCTGGACACGTTCCGGTTTGCTTCGTTGGGGATCATCATCCTGGCCACGATAGGTACGGTGCTCCTTTCACTGAGCTATCTGGAACGGGAAGGACTGCTTGCCCCCGAGTATTATGCCCTCGTGCTCTTAGCGGCGACCGGGATGATGTTTCTGGCCAGCGCCAATGATCTTATCGTGCTCTTCCTCGGGCTGGAGGTGATGTCGGTCGCGGTCTATGTCTTGGCGGGGTTCGACCGTCGGAATCGGTTCTCCTCGGAGGCCGCCCTCAAGTACTTCTTGCTTGGGGCCTTTGCGTCCGCCTTCCTGCTGTATGGTATTGCACTGCTCTATGGAGCCACCGGAGAGACTAACCTGACTCATATTGGTGGCGCGATTCAGAATCCACCCACGGTGATGGCCACGCTGGGGATTGGTCTCCTCTTGGTCGGGCTCGCGTTCAAGGTCGCGGCCTTCCCGTTCCACATGTGGGCACCGGATGTGTATGACGGTGCGCCAACTCCGATCAGCGGTTTCATGGCCACCGGGGTTAAAGTCGCCGCGTTTGTGGCATTGGCCCGAGTCCTCGTCGTGGCGCTACCAGCGTCATGGCAAGTGTGGGGACCGATCATAGGCTTCCTCGCCGCCGCGTCGATGATTGTTGGCAATCTCGTCGCACTCGCACAACGATCGGTGAAGCGCATGCTCGCGTACTCCTCGATTGCTCACGCAGGGTACCTCCTCGTTGCGATCGGAGCTGGGGCAGAGTTGGGATCGAGTGCTCTCTTGGTCTATCTCTTGGGGTATACTCTGACGACCATCGCGGCGTTCGGATTACTGGGAATCCTCGGACGGGGAGGAGAGCGCGATGTCACGGTCGAGAGCCTGGCAGGGCTCGCGGGACAGCGGCCCGGCATTGCCCTCGCGTTGGCGGTGTGCATGTTTTCGCTCTTGGGCTTTCCCGGGACGTTCGGGTTCATTGGTAAATGGGCGATCCTGACGGCGTCGGTAGACGTTGGGCAGTATGTGCTATCTACCTTACTTGTCGTGACAAGCCTGGTCTCCGCGGGCTACTATCTACCGGTTGTCATGTCGATGTACATGAAACCCGCGCCGACGGACACGGCCCATGACAATGTATGGCTCAATTCCCCCGCCGCAGCGATCATTGCGTTTAGTGTTGCCTTGATCATCGTGTTTGGCCTCTGGCCCATCCCGGCCCTCGACACAGCTCTGGAGAGCGCGCGAGCCCTCGCCCACACAACGTTGGTATCCATCCGGTAGCACCGAATCGAGTAGACCATGGTTGTGCCATCACATGTCTTTCGCGAATATGACGTCCGCGGGACGGTCCCCGATGAACTCACGCCAGCCTTCGCGGAAGGACTTGGCGCGGCTTTGGCATCCCGCACCCAGGCTCAAGTGGGTGGCCCACCACGATTCGTGATCGGGCGTGATAACCGTCCGTCTGGGGAATCGCTTGCGGTGGCCTTCGGTGAGGGTGTTTGTCGTGCTGGGGGGTCCGTGATTGATATCGGTGCGGTACCGACCCCGGCCCTCTATTTCGCGACCCATCATCTTCCCTGCGACGGCGGAGTGCAGATCACGGGATCGCACAACCCGCCGGAGTTCAATGGATTCAAAATGGTGGTCGTCGGCGAGTCGGTCCATGGTGCCGCCATTCAGGAACTCAAGGCATGCATGGAACGCGGCTCCCCAGCTTCCGACGCCAGGGGAGAGCGGACGCCCCATGAGGGGATTCTCGCATCCTATCGGGACGCGATTGTGAGCCGTCACCACCTCGCTCGGCCAGTCCGGGTCGTGGTGGATTGTGGAAACGGTATCGCGTCCGTGATCGCAGTCGAAACCCTGGAAGCCCTCGGTGCGGAGGTCATTCCACTGTTTTGCGAATCCGATGGGACTTTTCCGAACCACCACCCTGATCCAACAGTTCCCGAAAATCTGAGGGATTTGCAAGAAGCGGTTCTCCGGTCACACGCCGAGTTGGGCATTGCGTTTGATGGAGACGGAGACCGTATCGGGGCGGTCGATGAGCGGGGAGACATCGTTGTTGGCGACCAGTTGCTCCTCATCTTTGGGCGTGATGCGGTTGACCGGTTTGGCCCGGGGATCTCCGTTATCTTTGATGTCAAATGCTCTGACCTGCTCACCACCCTTTTGTCAGCAGCAGGGGCTCACCCCGTCATGTGGAAAACGGGCCACTCGCTCATCAAGGCCAAGATGCAGGAACTGGACGCCCCGCTGGCCGGCGAAATGAGTGGGCATATGTTTTTTGGCGGCGACTACTTCGGATATGATGATGCCCTTTTTGCCGCGGCAAGGCTGCTCGAACGAATCGCCAAGGGGCCTCAAGGTCTGCATTCCCTATTGGCAGATGTCCCCCAAAGTTTCGCCACACCGGAACTCCGTATTCCCTGCCCAGATGAGGAGAAGTTCGCCATCGTCGCCGATGCCTCTGATTACTTCGCTAGTCGGTACAACGTCAACACAATCGATGGTGTACGCATTGCCTTTCCTCACGGATGGGGCCTGCTCCGAGCCAGCAACACGCAGCCGGTGTTGGTCGCGCGTTTCGAGGCCCAATCCGCCGAAGCCCTGGGGGTGTATCGATCTGAGGTCACCGCTTGGCTTCAGGACCAGGGGATTGAGACGGGCTAGAGGATGAATACCTGGCAACGTCGTGCCGTCTTGGGATTTATATCCCTTGCCGTTGTCCTCATCCTTGGTCGATGGTTGGCCCTCTTTCTGACCGAGCGGTGGTGGCGCTCCGAGTTGGCAAGCGGCGTTGCCGCGTTTGGCATGTGGTGGAGCCTCCTAGGAACTGGTCTGAAACTCCTCGCAATCTTCTTGGCCTTCGTGTGGTTTAGTCTCCATTTGCTAGCCGCAATGCGGGGTGCGGTGGCGGGAGATCCATCCGGCGAAATCGCTCCCAGACGTCTGAGCACCATACCCGAGCGTACCCTGCGTTGGGGGACCATCGGCATTGCGGCCATCCTCGGAATAAGCGTGGGGTCTGGAGTCTCGGCCTGGACACCTGATATCGTTCTGGCCTCACATGGTGTGCACTTCGGGATCTCAGAGGCCGCCTTCGCCCGCGATGTCGGGAGTTATGTCAGCGGACTGGCGGTGTGGGTCCATCTACATGAGTACCTTCAGCGTCTTGTCTTCCTGGCGCTAGCGGGTGCGGTCCTCGCCTACGGGCTCGGTGGGGCACTCGCCATTCGACGAGGACGGATCCTCATCGCGCCGGGGGCGCAGCGCCATATCGGGCTTCTTGGTGCTGCCCTCGCCGCGTGTATCGTCTGGTGGTACCTCCTCATGCCACAACTCCTGGCGGCTGGGAATCCCGTCGTGGTGCCACCGGTCCAGATCCGGTTGCAAGAGACCCTGGCCCTGCTGTTAGCCGGTGCCGCCGCTGGGGTTGCCGTCCTGACACTCGCCTGGGGCTTTCGGGCCACCCGAATGACCGCCATTGCCTCATGGATCTTCCTCCTCATCGCCATGGCGGTTGTTGGATTCCTGGTGCCGCCGGACCCCGGCGGGGAATCGGAGAATCAGGCCTGGGAACGCTCACGCCAGCAACTTGAATCGTTGTCGTATGGGATTCGTGTTGGCGGGAGAACGGATACCCTTGGAGTCGATCCGGAACCGGATAGTCTTACCAGCAACGATCCTCAGGTATGGGAAATGGAACAAGCCCTCCGCATGGTTGGAGCGGCCGACACGCTGCCCGTGCGATGGGCAGGGCGCGGTTGGGCGGAGGATGAGGCGGGCGAACCAGAGGAGGTCTGGTGGATTGTGGGGGAGGGCCAGGACAGTCTATCCCTCTTTGCCGTATCAAATGAACGAACAACTCGTGTCGGTGATCCCGTCTTTCTTCCCGGTACACCAACCGGCATCGTGCAGCCGGCAATTCGATTGCCGACTACGGCCGTGCGCCCTAGTGCTCCACGATATGTGATCTCGTCCGACTCGGGTGCTGGTGGCGTGCGGGCTGGTCCTTGGCCTCGGCGCCTGATGCTTGCCTGGGCCCTACAAGGCCGATCGGTGCTTGGCGCACCCGGCGGAGCGCGAGTGCGTTGGCATCTCGACCCTGTTCGTCGGCTTCGTAGCATTGCGCCTTTCGCCGATTGGACTGGGGTGCGCCTTGAACAAGTCGGCGGGCAGTTCGTTTGGCTGGTCGACGGGTTCGTCGTTTCGAACTTCATGCCGGCATCACGAAGGCTCATGTGGCGGGGGCGAACGGTTGCATTTGCGCGAGCCGAGTTTCTGGCAATGGTCTCGGCTGTTGATGGCACCATTCGACTTTACCTGCGTCCCGAAGCGAGCCCGCTCGGTCGCGCCTGGGCCGCGATCGCCATGCCAATGATTGGCCCTGCGAGTGACATCCCTTCCGGAGTGTTGGCCCGTCATCCATACCCCCTCGACGGTGCGCTACTCCAAGCACAGCTCTTCGGTGTGCCAAGCCCAGAAGGGCGTGGAACCCAATGGGCTATTCCGGTATTGGGCTCTGAGGGAGCGACTCTGGATGGCCTCCTCTTCACTCCCCGTGCCGACGCCGTGGGTCCACCAATCCCGCTATATCGGGCAGCCGACTCAAGTCTCAGCCATCTCACCGGATCCTCCCTGGAGCCTCGGTGGAATCGGAACCCTCTCCTACGGCAACTCCGGGACTCGGTTTCCGCGATTGGGGGAGCGTTTCGACTTGGCACCCTCCGGTACGCGGTGACGCACCGTGGCGTGACAGCCTATCTGCCTATCTACTCCGATCGGGAAAATGGGCGGCCGGTCGTGCTCGCCGTGGCCATTGCGGGGGCCAACCGATTGGCAGTGGACCGGACCCTGGAGGGCGCCATCGAGACCTTGCGAGGGACCAAGGCACCCGAACTCAGTGCTGGGCCTGACTATTTGCTGGCCCAAGCCCGGATTTGGCTCCAGCTTGCTGACTCCGCCCTGCGTCGGGGTGACCTCGCAGCATTTGGGCAGGCCTTCCAGGCGCTTCGTGCCCTTTTGCCTCCCTGATTGGGTTGTTGTGAGGTGGGTCCGCCGCTACCTTACGCGCGCCTTACCACCTCGGGTAAGGTGGTACTACATCCCTATGACCACAGAGGGTTGGTGTGAATCTCCATGAGTATCAAGCACGTTCCCTGCTGAAGCAGGCAGGCATCCCCGTCCCGGATGGCGAGGTGGCGTCCACCCCAGATCAGGTCGAGGCGATTGCGCGGCAGCTTGGTGTGCCAGTCGTCGTGAAGGCACAAGTCCACGCTGGGGGCCGTGGGAAGGCCGGTGGCGTGAAACTCGCTGACGATCCGACGAAGGCCCGCGAACATGGGGAGGCCATTCTCGGGATGGCGATCAAAGGACTGCTGGTCGAGAAGGTCCTCGTCGTGCCCGCGGCGGAGATTGCAAGTGAGAGTTATCTCGGCCTCATCCTCGACCGCGAGCAGCAACGCCCGGTGTTTATGGTTAGCGCGGAGGGCGGAATCGATATTGAGGAGGTCGCCGCCTCGACACCAGAGAAAATAACTCGCCTTGCCGTCGACCCCCGCTATGGCCTGCTTCCGCACCAAGCAATGAGTTTGGCGTTTGGGTTGTACAGTGATTTCAAGCAGGTGCGAGCCGCAGCCAAGATCATCGGGCAACTCTATGACGTGTTCATGACGAATGGAGCTTCGTTGGTGGAGATCAACCCCCTCGTCACGACTCCCTCTGGCGAGGTCCTCGCGCTGGACGCGAAGATGTCACTTGACGACAACATCCTTGATCGCCGACCCGACCTCGCGGCCTTGCGAGATCTTTCCGCCGAGGATCCAAGTGAGGTCGAAGCGAGGAACGCTGGCTTGTCGTTCATCAAGCTTGAGGGAAATGTGGGATGCGTTGTCAACGGGGCCGGTTTGGCGATGGCGACGATGGACCTCGTCAAGTACTACGGGGGGGATCCGGCCAACTTCCTTGATATCGGTGGAAGCTCGAGCCCTGAAAAGGTGATCAACGCCCTGCGAATCATTACCCGCGACCCGGCGGTCAAAGCCATTCTCTTTAACATCTTTGGTGGAATCACTCGAACAGACGATGTGGCCAACGGCATCGTGGTGGCAACCCGAGAGCTCCAAGTCTCCCTCCCAATTGTCATCCGGTTGACGGGCACGAATGAGACGGAGGCGATCCGCATCCTTGATGGCGCGGGCATGACGGCCCTTAGCGATATGGACCAAGCGGTGGAGCGGGTTGTCCAGTTGGCCCAGGAGGCCGCGTGAGCATCTGGATTGGGGAGTCGACCCGGCTAATCGTCCAGGGGATAACAGGCCGCGAGGGATCCTTCCATGCGCGTCAAATGCTGGAGTACGGGACCAACCTGGTGGCGGGGGTAACACCAGGGAAGGGTGGCAAGGTGTTTCATGAGACGGTTCCAGTCTTCAATACGGTAGCCAAAGCCATCCGCGAAACTGGAGCCAACACCTCGGTCATCTATGTGCCGGCCGCGCTCGCCGCGGGGGCGATCTACGAGGCGGCGGATGCGGGTATTGAGTTGATCGTTTGCATTACCGAAGGCGTGCCGGTCATCGATATGACCCGGGTCATGCCGTTTATCCTTGAGAAGGGTGTCCGGTTGATCGGCCCAAACTGCCCCGGCCTCATTACGCCGGGGTCGGCGAAGGTCGGCATTATTCCCGGGTCGATCTGCCTTCCCGGACCGGTTGGCTTGGTTTCGCGAAGCGGTACCCTGACATACGAAGTGGTGCACCATCTCACCAGGGCCAGCATTGGTCAAAGCACCTGTGTTGGGATTGGTGGAGACCCCATTATCGGTACCAACTTCATTGACGTTCTGCGCGCCTTTGAGGAGGATCCGTCGACCGAGGCTATTGTCATGCTGGGCGAAATCGGGGGGACCGACGAGCAGCATGCCGCCGAGTTCGTGCAGGCGGAGGTCACCAAGCCGGTCGTCGGGTTTGTGGCCGGTCAAACGGCGCCCAAGGGACGCCGGATGGGACACGCAGGGGCCATCATTTCGGGATCGTCGGGTACCGCGGAAGAGAAGATGACCGCGTTCGAACAGGCGGGAATCACGGTCATGAAGCGCCCGGTGGACGTTGTAGACCTCGTACGGGCGCGGATGGCTCGCACCGTCTGAAGAGCGCTGAATGCGCGTGGTGTTTGGAAAAGGAGGGTTATGCCGGGATCGTGGACACTTGGAATCGTCAAACCAGATGCGGTGGCAGGCCGGAAGATGGGGGCGATTCTCGCACGGATTGAGGAACGCGGCTTTCGACTTGCCGCTGGTCGTATGGTGCGCTTGGGCGTGCCAGAGGCCCGGGCCTTCTATGCCGTCCATCGGGAACGTCCATTTTTCGACGAACTGGTAGAGTTTATGACGAGTGGCCCCTGTTTTCCGGTGGCCCTGGAGCGCGAGGACGCTGTCGCTGCTTTTCGAGCGGTCATTGGGGCAACCAACCCAGCTGATGCAGCGGAGGGAACGATCCGACGGGATTTCGCGGAATCGATGGGGCGGAACGCCGTGCATGGCTCGGATAGCGATGAGAACGCCCTCCGTGAAATCGGCTTTTTCTTCACCGAGGCAGACCTTGCTCGGCTTGCCGGTTGACTTGTTCTAACTGACTGACCGCAGTAGCTTTAGGGGTTATGCTCCGGATCGAGTTACGAGAGCTTTCCCGGGGGCCGGTTCGGACCGATGGGACCATTGCACCGGGCGATCGTGTCTTTGGCGACCTTCCAGGCATCCTTGAGGGACCTCTCACGGTCGACGGGGTGTTGACGGCCACGGTCGATGGGAACTACGTCTGGCGCGCGGCCTTGCGCGGGGTCTATGTCGGGC